>NZ_JBNPVS010000001.1:0-447198 GCF_050434225.1 Paraburkholderia sp. GAS32
GCGTTGAACACCGAGGCGAACTCGGTGCCGGGAAGACCGGCCTTGATGTCGGCAAGCCCGGACAACGGGCCGAAAGCGAACAGGTAGGTCTGCACGCCGTTCGCCATCGTGGCGTAACCATCACCGCCCGAGATCTGCTGGCACTTGACCGCGCCGTTGATGACGCCGGTCGACGTGGAGGTCTGTCCCGTGTAGGACGGCCCGGTGTAGGCGGGCTCCCCCGTACCGGGCGGCAGCGCCGTCGGATGCGCCGGCGTGGTCGGCGGGCATTGCACCCGGAACGACTGGCCGAACGAAGGAACTGCAAATAGCAGGAACAGCAGCGCGGCAACACTGCTGTGATAAGCGCGGGTACTGAACATATGACCTCCGTCCCAGGGGTCAGCCAGCGCCATACGCGCTGGACGTCATGCTCTACTGCGAATGCGGGCTGGTTACGTCGTTACATCAGTCCGTATCTGGATTCTGAACAAGAGCGACGCAGCCTGGGATGGGTCACCCCCCTACACTTGCAGTAGGGCAAACCCAGTGACGTTCTTCGGATTGGCCGGCCGGAGTAGAAAAGGCGCAGTGCGTCGATCGCGTCGGCCACCCGGATCCTCGGCCGATGCCTTGCAGGTGCATCAGGTCGATTCAATTTCTTTCAATTAGCCTTCATCGGAAGATTGAATCCAGACCGACCTTTCGAGCGGTTCGAGCTTTGGCGAACTGTGTGAAGACGAGCTTCGGAAATAGTCAACCTCAGATCTGGTACGCTGCGCCCTTTGCTACGGATTGCATTGGACTCGATGGAAACTCCTTTCAACGATCGCGGCGTGTCGGTCACGCGTAACGCACTCTCGTCGGCCGGCCAGGTCTTTCCGCTGCGCGACATCGTCGACGTGCAAGTCGTCACCGTGCAGAAGAACAAAGCGCTGCCGCGCGCGATCTCGCTCGTCGGACTCGTGGGCGTTATTGTCGGCGGGATATGGCGCTCGCCGGTCGGCATGGTGTGCGGCACGATGCTGATCGTAGTCGGCTGGCTCACCTGGGCGACCCAGGACATCACGCATCGTCTGATGGTGCAGACCGCGAATGGCCTGCGTGAGGCGCTCATGAGCACCGATCGCGAGTTCGTCGAGCGCGTCGCCGCGGCCGTGCACGAGGCGCAGGCCGTCACTGCGGCGCCCAAGGCCTGAGCAGTCGCCGTCCGCTATGTGCCAGGTGCCGCGCGTTAACAGAAAATTGATTCGCGACGCGGCAGCTTTTGCGCGTCGTTGAGGCGCGCGCCGTTAGAGTGGTTAGGTGTCAACAACGCGCGCCGCCTCGCCGAATCGGCGCAATCATGATGCTCACGTCCGTTGCAACGTCCGAAGTCTCCGTCCCGCGCGCACCGCGCGAATCACGCCTTCCCCGCCGCACGCATGTCGTCGTTCCGCTTGTGATTATCGACGTCACCGTGCCCGGCACTTCGTCGGCACATGGACGGCGCGCGTTGCATACCGCCCTCGGCGACGATCTGCGCCTCTACGTCATGACCGTCGACCAGCAACACGAGCGCGTGACCTTTCGTGTCGAAGTCACCTCGCGCACCCTCGACGACGTGATCAGCCTGCTGACAAGCGCCCTCGACCGCGCCACGCTCGGCCGCGCGCAAGCCACCGTGATCCGCCGTCCGCGCGACTATTGACATAGATCAATGCTTGCACGGGCGACTTGCTAGCCGCCCCCCCAAACCTTTACACATCTTTGCAATTGCCCACGGGTGGCCGTGTAGAGTCGCCGCTCCTGTTATCGCGTGTTCCCTCCCGCAGGCCCCCGCAAGCGTCCCGGTTTCCCCGCCCACGCCGCGGCAATCCAGTGAGATTGCCGCCAGTGCTGTTCGAGTAGTCCAACCCACAGCTCACGATGCATCGCCTCCGCCAGGGACCCGCCTCTTTGCAAAGCGTGATCCTATGTTCCTGTCGTCTCTCGATGCCGCGCGCCGGCATGTCGGTCCTCATTTTCGTTTTCAATTCCGTCTTCAATTTCGTCGTTCAGCCGCAGCGGCACTGGTTGCAGCCGGCGCGCTCGCCGCACTGACCGGCTGCTCCGTCACCTTCCCCACCCCCACGCCGCCGGCCCCCAATGCCGCGTTGATCAACGGCGGCAACGACGGCCTGCTGATTCCGCTGCATGTGGAGCGTGCCGACGAAGACCACGCACGCCTCGGCCTGCCGGTCCAGCTCGACGGCAAGCCGGTGTACATGGCACTCGACACGGGTACGCAAGGTACGCGGGTGTTGAAGTCGGTACTGCCGGGTTCGAACTATGCAAGCGCCGGCGGCGTGACGTCGTTGTCGTTCGCGAACGGTGTGGAGATTCTCGGCTCGGCCGTGAAGGTGCCGTTCAGCCTCGCCGGCACCACCCCAACACCGATCGCCGCGCAAGCGGTGGATGTCATACGTTGCCTGCCGAACGCGCGGAAGTGCGTGGGGATGGACGGCTACACCGGTGAATTCGGCTGGGCGTTTTCCGGCATCGTCGGCGTCGGCGCCGCGCAGCCCGACGACGACAGCTACACGCAACCGTTGCGCGCATTGCCCGGCAACATCGGCCAACGCTATCTGGTGCACTCGAACTTCGCGAAGCCGTACATGGTGTTGAGTCCCTCGAGCACCATTACCAAGGACTACACGATGGTGCCGATGACAATGTCGAAAGACGGCACAGCGCAATGGCCGCGAGGCTGCGTGAATGTGGGCAACAAGATGACCTTCTGCGCGCCGCTGGTGTTCGCAACCGGCAGCACCGGCATGATCCGCCTCGAAATGGACAAAGCGCCCAACTGGACCGGTGACGGCGATGTCGGCAATGTGCTCGATCAGGGCAACTACGAGACGGCCATCGGCACTGGATCGTGGGTGCACCGTTACGAGAAGGCGCAAGTCACGATCGTCAAGGCGAAGCCGGACGCTAACCGCATCGTGGTCGGTTTGATGGCCATGCAGAACATCGACGTGCTGTTCGATTTCCCGCGTGGACAGTTCGGGTTGCATGCCGCGCAAGAGAGCGAACGATTCGCCCCGTGATAGTCATCGATCAATAAAGAAAGGCCGTGCAAAAAATTCGCACGGCCTTTTCATTTGAGCAAGCGCCATACACAAACGCGCCTGCGTCACTCCATACTGAGCGGATTCACGTGCCAGATATTGCGCGCATATTCGCCGATGGTGCGGTCCGACGAAAACTGCCCCATGCCCGCGACGTTCTCGATCGCGCTCTCGGTCCACGCGCGCTTGTCGACGAAACGCGCATCCACTTCGTCCTGCGCTTTCGCAAACGCGGCGAAATCGGCGAGCACCATATAGTGATCGCCCCAATCCACCAACGTGTGGAAAATGTCCGAAAAGCGCAGCGGATCATCCGGTGAGAAGTAACCCGTGCGAATCTGGTCGAGCGCCATGCGCAGTTCCGGATTCTCCTCGTACACTTGCCGCGGCCGGTAGCCGGTGGCGCGCAGGTTGTCCACTTCGTCGGCGGTATGGCCGAAGATGAAAATGTTCTCTCGTCCCACTGCGTCGCAGATCTCGATGTTCGCGCCGTCCATCGTGCCGATCGTCAACGCGCCGTTCAACGCGAGCTTCATGTTGCCGGTGCCTGACGCTTCGGTGCCGGCCATTGAAATCTGCTCGGAGAGGTCGGCCGCCGGAATGATCAACTCGGCCACGCTCACGCCGTAGTTCGGCACAAACACCACCTTGAGGCGATCGCCGATCAACGGATCGTGATTGACCTTCTCGCTGACGTCACCGATCAGTTTGATGATCGTCTTCGCCATGCGATACGCGGACGCAGCCTTGCCGGCGAACATCACCACGCGCGGTACCCAATCGCGCTCCGGATTCGCGCGAATCTGGTTGTAGCGCACGATCACGTGCAACACGTTCAGCAACTGCCGCTTGTATTCGTGAATGCGCTTGACCTGAAGGTCGAACAACGCATCGGGATCGAAGTTCAGTTTCGTGTGATGCGCAAGCCGCTGCACGAGCCGCAGTTTGTTCTGCCGCTTCGCTTCATGAAAGGCGTCGATGAACGCGCTGTCGTTGCGCAGATTGCGCAGTTGCTCCAGCTCGAACAGATTGCTGCGCCAATGCTTACCGATCTGCTGATCGATCAGCGACGACAGCGACGGACTCGCCTGCGCCAGCCAGCGCCGCGGCGTGATGCCGTTGGTGACGTTCGTGAAGCGGTCCGGATAGATGCGTGCAAAGTCGGCGAAAATATCGCGCGTCATCAGTTGCGAATGCAGCTTCGATACGCCATTCACCTTGTGACTCGCGACGATCGCCAGATACGCCATCCGCACACGCCGCTGGCCATATTCGTCGACCAGCGAAATGCGGCGGATCATCTCGCCGTCATGTCCCGATTGCTCGCTGACATGCTTGAGAAAGCCCGCGTTGATCTCGAAGATGATCTCCAGATGCCGCGGCAAAAGACGCGCGAGCATCTCGACGTCCCACGTTTCGAGCGCTTCGGGCATCAAGGTGTGGTTCGTGTACGAGAAAATCTTCGTGACGTGATGCCACGCCTTGTCCCATGGCTGATGATGAACATCCACCAGCAAACGCATCAGTTCCGGAATCGCCAGAACCGGGTGCGTGTCGTTCAAATGCACCGCCACCTTTTCGGAGAAGCGGCCAAACGTGCTGTGCGTGCGCTGATAGCGGCGAATCAGATCCTGCATGGTCGCCGAGACGAAGAAGTATTCCTGCCGCAGCCGCAGTTCGCGGCCGGCCGGCGTCGAGTCGTCCGGATACAGCAGGCGCGAGACGTTCTCCGACATGTTCTTCGTATCGACCGCGTTGCGGTAGTCGCCACGATTGAACGCGCCGAGGTCGAGTTCTTCGGTGGCGCGCGCCGACCATAGGCGCAGCGTATTGGTCGCGTCCGTCGCGTAACCCGGAATGACGGTGTCATACGCGGTTGCGTTCACATGCTCGGTGTCGATCCACTCCACATGCTCGCCGCGCTGCACCGTGCGCCCGCCGAAATGCACCATGTACTTGATCTCGGGCCGCGGAAACTCCCACGGATTGCCCGCGCGCAGCCAGTAGTCCGGCGCTTCGACCTGCTCGCCGTCGACGATCTCCTGACGGAACATGCCGTATTCGTAACGGATGCCGTAGCCGAAACCCGGAATGCCGAGCGTCGCCATCGAATCGAGAAAACAGGCGGCGAGCCGCCCGAGGCCGCCGTTGCCGAGGGCCGCGTCCGGCTCGATATTGACCAGCGTCTCCATGTCGACGCCGAGACCCGCGAGCGCTTCCTTCATCTGATCGTGGATGCCGAGCGCCAGCAACGCGTTCGTAAACGTGCGGCCGATCAGGAATTCCATCGACAGGTAGTAGACGCGTTTGACGTCCTGTTCGTACTGCAGGCGCGTGGTCTTCATCCAGCGCGCGACCAGCCGGTCGCGCACGGCGAGCGCCGCGGCGTGCAGCCAGTCATGGGGATGAGCGGTGACGGCGTCCTTGCCGACGCCGTACATCATGCGATTGGAAATTGAGCGCCGTAGCGCGTCGACGGTACTGTTGAGCTGGTCGAAATCCAGATCGACGGCTGTCATCGAAGCCTCCGGGAAATAACGACGCGACATACGCGAACCGCATAGATGACGGACGGGAGGCGCGGGTCGGTCAGGCGGGTTAACAAACAGAGTACGACATTTTACGGCGCGCGGACACCGGCGAGCGCGAGCGGGTGTTCATGCACATGCCATGCCCGCCGACATGCGGGGCTTCACGCATTCCGCGCACGCACGCGGTGCAGAGGCAGCCTGTGCGCGGCACTGGGCGCGTGCATCGGCCCGCAAAACAGGCAAACGACGGCAAGCAATGAAAGCCGACTGCATGGGAGAGGCAGCATGACTATCTTTTTCGACGTGTGACGTGGCGATGAATGCGTTGACTGGTTCGATACGTGGTCAAATCGGAGCGCCTCGTCTGCTGAACTGTTATGCCGGAGCGACATGCGACAACGCTGGGCCACGCCGATTCGAAGACGCCGCGCGGGCTTGACCGTTAGTTGCATTGTGGACGTCCGACCGAGTGCCCCGCCCTGCCGGCCTCCCAGCACGATTTCCACGTCTCTGTAACAATCACTTCATTCGCCGCGCGCGCCGCTCTGACCGCTGGACTCGGGCCCCGCGCTTCATGCCTCGCAACCCTGCCGCCTGCACGCCGCCGCGCTGTCCCTCCGACGCACCCGGCGCTGCGGCATGCATAACCCGACGAGCCACGCCTTGTCCGACAAACCCAGCGCCACCCGTGGCGCCACGCTCGACCAGACCTTTCCAGTGGACGGCCCGATGAGCGCCGCCAATCGCCGCGCGATGGCCGCGATCATGCTCGCAGTCGCGCTCGCCACGCTCGACACCGCGATCGCCAACACCGCCCTGCCCGCCATCGCCGCGGATCTGCACGCGGCGCCCGCGGCGTCGGTGTGGATCATCAACGCCTACCAGCTCGCGATGGTCGCGACACTGCTGCCGCTTGCCGCACTCGGCGACATCGTCGGGCATCGCAGGATTTATATCGGCGGCATTGCGCTGTTCACGCTGGCGTCGCTGGCCTGCTCGCTCGCTTCGACACTGCCGCTGCTGGCCGCCGCGCGCGTGCTGCAAGGTCTTGGCGCGAGCGCGATCATGAGCGTCAACACGGCGCTGATCCGCTATCTATATCCGCCGCATCGGCTCGGACGCGGCCTCGGCACTAACGCGTTGATCGTCGGCGTGTCGTTCGCGGTCGGGCCGACGGTAGCGTCGCTGATTCTGTCCGTTGCCGCATGGCCGTGGCTGTTCGCGGTCAATGTGCCGCTCGGCCTGCTGGCGCTGGCCTTCGCGTGGCCCGCGCTGCCGCACACGGAGCGCGGCAAACACAACTTCGACCCGATTGCGGCGCTCCTCAACGTGATCACCTTCGCCGCGCTGATCTTCGCGCTGGGCGAAGCGGCCCAGCGCGCCTCGACGCAACTGGTGCTGAGCGCGGCCGCGATCGCCGTGGTGTTCGGTGTGTTGCTGATTCGCCGTGAAGCCGGTCACCCTGCGCCAATGCTGCCGGTCGATCTGTTCAAGCGGCCGGTGTTTGCGTTGTCGGCGGTGACCGCGGTGTGCTCGTTCGCCGCGCAAGGGCTGGCGTTCGTGTCGCTGCCTTTCTACTTCGAGGACGTGTTGCATCGCAGCCAGGTCGAGACCGGCTTTCTGATGACGCCGTGGCCCGTGGTGGTCGCACTGGCCGCGCCGCTGGCGGGCAGTCTGTCCGACCGCTATCCACCGGGCCTGCTGGGCGCGATCGGCCTTGCGGTGATGTCGGCGGGGATGGCGTCGCTGGCGTTGTTGCCGGTGCATCCGCATGTGCTCGACATCGGCATCCGCATGGCGATTTGCGGCGCGGGCTTCGGCTTCTTCCAGTCACCTAACCTGAAGGCATTGATGGCGAGCGCGCCGCCCGAGCGCAGCGGCGGCGCCAGCGGCATCGTCGCGACTGCCCGGCTGCTTGGGCAGACCACCGGTGCAGCGCTGGTCGCGCTGAGCTTCGGCATCGCCGGCCGGCATGGACCCACACTCGCGCTCAGCGCCGGCGCCTTCTTTGCAGGCGCGGCGAGCCTTGCGAGCGGACTGCGGCTGTTCGCGCCGTCGCATCGCGCGGGCGTGCACGCGAAAGCGTCGGCGGAGTAAACAAAAAGGGCGCACTGCTGCGGCAGTGCGCCCTTTTTTCCTTCCCGGCATTTCGATTAATGCGCGGCGAAATACCCTTTCACTGCGCCGATAAACGTATCGATATCCGCACGCGACACATCCTTATGCGTGACGAAGCGCGACGCGTAGAGCATCTGCGTGAGGATGCCGCGCTCCTTGAGCCACGCTTCGAGCGGTACGCAATGTTGCTGCGGAAAATGCGCGAACACCATGTTGGTCGCGATCGACTGCACCTTGACCTGGTCGATCGATTCCAGACCGGCCGCCAGATGCGCGGCGTTCGCGTGATCGTCGGCGAGACGCTCGACGTTGTGATCCAGCGCATACAGGCATGCGGCTGCCAGCACGCCGGCCTGACGCATCCCGCCGCCCAGCACCTTGCGCCAGCGATGCGCCACATCGATCAGCGCCTGACTGCCGACCAGAACCGAGCCGACCGGCGCGCCCAGGCCCTTCGAAAAACAGATCGAGACTGAATCGAACCGTTCGCACAACGCCGCAACCGGCTTGCCCGATGCGACCGCCGCGTTGTAGACCCGCGCGCCGTCGAGGTGAGCCGACAAGCCATGCCGGCGCGCCAACTGCACCGCCTCCTCGACGTAACCCGCCGGCAGCACCTTGCCGCCGATGGTGTTTTCCAGCGCCAGCAGCCGCGTGCGCGCGAAGTGGTTGTCGATCGGCTTGATCGCGGCCGCGATCTTCTCGAGCGGGATCGAACCGTCGGCGGCATTCTCGAGCGGCTGCGGCTGGATACTGCCGAGCACCGCCGCGCCGCCGCCTTCGTACTTATAGGTATGCGCCAACTGGCCGACGATGTATTCGTCGCCGCGCGCGCAATGCGCCATCAACGCCGCCAGATTGCTTTGCGTGCCGCTCGGGAAGAACAGGCCGGCTTCCTTGCCGGTGCGCTCCGCGACCGTTGCTTGCAGGCGCAGCACGGTTGGGTCGTCGCCCCAGACGTCGTCGCCCACTTCGGCGGCCGACATCGCCGCGAGCATGGCAGGAGTTGGACGGGTTACGGTGTCGCTGCGCAAATCGATCATGGTGAGAGCCTCGTGTGTCCCTGTTTGTGTCAATGCATGACAAGCCTGTGACCGCCGGCCCGCGCACCGCTTCATCTGCTTCGATGAACGGCCACGACTCCGGCTGTTGAGCCACACAGTGTATTCAATTAATTAACTCGGCGCTGAAAACCGCGCTAGTGAGCGGGGCTCACCCACCCGACTTCGGTAGCCACGCAAGCGGGTCGACCGGCTGGCCGTTCTGGCGGACTTCGAACTGGATCGACGCCACGCCCCGGCTATCCACGCCGACTTCGCCGATGGTTTGTCCTTGCGCGACAGCGTCGCCTTCCTTGACCAGCAGCGTGCTGTTCTGCCCGTAGGCGGTAATCAGCGAGTCGTCGTGCTTGATGATGATGAGCGGACCGTACGCCTCGATACCCGTGCCGGCGTAAACGACCCGACCGGTCGCGGCGGCCTTGACCGGATCGCCTGCGCGACCGCCGATCACGATACCGTTCGACTTGCCCGGCGCAAAGGCTTTCAGCACGGGACCCCGCAACGGCCACAGCAGCACGCCTTGCTGCGCGACGCCAGCCGCACCGGGCGTGGCGGCAGCGCCATTCTGACCGGCCACGTTGACCGGCGGCGTCACCACGCTACCCGACGCCATTGGCGGCGCCACCCGCAGCACCTGCCCCGGATTGATCGCCGCATTCGATGCGAGGCCGTTCCATGTCGCGATCTCCTGCGGCTTGCGACCGTACGCCGACGCGATGCCCGCCAGCGTATCACCCGGATTGGCGCGGTAGTAACCGGCCGGCACAGGGACCGTGCCGAGGGTAGTCGGGCGGGACGGCGCGCTGCTATAGAACGGCGTGCTTTCCCACGGCATCGACGTACAACCGCTGATCATCACGCCGAGAGTCGCCGAGATCAGCAACCGGGCCGCCGTGAATTGCCATTGTCTTGTCATGTGATTTTCCTCGACACTTAGATTCAATCGGATTCAATCAGCCCCAAGCATTCGCCGTGCCGCTCGGTACGGGCGCCACGGCGCGTATCCATTATGCCGCCGTGCGCGTTGGCGACGACTTCGACACGGCATGGGCCAAGGAACCGTCAGACACTGCCCTCGGCCTCGACCACCAGAATGCGCGCCACGCCGATCGGATGCGCAACATGTTCGGTGCCCACCGACGCGTAGAACACATCGCCCGTTTCCAGAATCGCCGACTGTTCGACGCCGCCTTCGCGATAGCGCATCTCCACGCGGCCGTCGAGCACGGCGAACACTTCCTCGCCGTCGTTGACATGCCACTTGTATGGCTGATCGGTCCAATGCAGGCGCGTCGTGATGCCGCTCATGTTGGCGATATCGAGCGCGCCCCACGGACGCGTCGCGGTGAAGCTCTTGCTGCGAATGATCTTCATGGTGAATAGTGGGTTGAGAAACAGTCGCTGTCGAGGCGTTATCCGTGTCGCATACCGAGCCGCCCGGCCCAGCAGGATCACGCGTTTCGACGGCCCCCATTATAGGTGTTGTGGCAGGCACGACCGCCGCCACACGGCCGCGCGAGGGCATTCGTGTGATTATTGAATCCTTTCAACCCTCGCCTATACTCAGTCATGCTGCCGCAACGCACCGTACGCAAACGCCTGGATCCTGCGAGGAGTTGAGGATGAACAAAGCCACGTTTCTGGCCGTGCAACTCAACGTCGACGATGTTGCGGCGTCGCCCGGTTTGGTCGAGTTGCTGAACACCCATCTGGTTTTCGCGGCAGACGTCGCCGAAGCCGCCGACGCACTGGTCCAACTGGCCAGCATCGCGGGATTGTCGAGCGGCGTCGAAGCCAGCGTCGAGATTCCGGCTCTGGCGATCGAACGGCTGCGCGAGGCGCTCGACAATCTCAGCGGTTACGACGAATCCTGGTTGCTTGCTCTCGAACCCAGCCGCGCGCTGTTCGATGAAATAGGCCGTCGGCATCGCACCTTGCATTAAAGCCGCGCTCGCGGAAAACGCATCCGCACTGCCGCGCACCCCGGTGCTCAGCGCTAGCGCCGCCGGTCCGCCACTTTTCGCTCACCGCCCGAACCGCCAGATTGTCCGGCATGCTTGACTGTCGACGCCGTCTGAAGGTTTCGGGCGAGTCAACCGGAGGAACCGCCGTGAAAAGTCTCCTGAATCGCCGCAGCGTGCTGGCAGGCCCATCGCATCTCGTGCAGGTCGCTCGAGAGAACGCCGCCGATCCCGTAACGCCCGACGACAGCGAGGAGGCGACGCTGGCCGCGGCGGCCGGCGTCGCGTCCGCTGGCGCTGCCGCTGGTGCACCTACCGCCCCAACCGCCGAGCCGGCGCGGCCGGTGACGACGTTACGGCCGGTGCCGGTGGTGCCTTCGCAGGTTAGCGCGCGCGGTGTGCAGATGGCCGACACGGCCGAAATCGAATGGCTCGCCGAAGAAGAAGCGCTGACGCCGTTCCGCGTGTTCCGCAGCTTTGCCTATTCGGTCAGCCTGCTGTTTCACGCAAAGGAGTTGGCGTACTACGTCGCGCTGTATCAGGACGGCTCGCTGTGGCGCGCGCTCAAAGCCGCCGACCTCGAAGCCGCGGAAGCCGCCTTCCATCACTTCGAGGAACAGGCGACGCGGCTCTCGGAAGGCGAAACACGCCGCGCGCAACTCGAGGCGCAAAACGAACAGCTTGCTCGCATGATCGCGCGCTCCGAGGCGCAGGCCGAACGGCTGCGCACAGACCTGCAACGGCGTGGCGCGCAGGAACAGACCGTGTCGAACCGGCAGCATCAGGTGCGCAAGGAGGTGTCTCAACTGGAAGCGCAACGCGTCGCCGCGCAGGCGCATCTGAACAAGGCGCATCGGCAGATTCACCAGCTCAATCTGACCAGCAACGAAGGGATTCCGCATTTGCCGAACCGTTGAAGCGCGCCTTCAAATCGATCTGACGGCCAGGCTATAGGCTTGGCCGTAAACGACAAAACGCCGCCCGGCAACCCGGTCGGCGTTTTTTTCATTACCCGCCGCCTGTCAGCCAGGCGGCGTTCACATCAGCTTCGGCGAATTAGTTGCCGAAGTAGACCGAGTTACGGTCGTTGCCGGTCACCGGACGGCCGGCTTGCGAGGTACCAGCGATCGGTGCGCCGTAGCCGCTGTTCACAGCTTGAGCGGTGCCGTTCTGTGCATCGACGCGGGCTTGCGCAGCCTGCAGGTTAGCCGGGTAGTCGACATGATCGCCGATCGGGTTGTAACCGGCCTTTTCCAGCTGCACCAGTTGAGCGCGCACTTCAGCGCGGGTAAGCGGCTGGTTCGATTGAGCAAACGAAGCAACAGGAGCGACCAGAGCGGCAGCGACGACAACAGCAGAGATAAGCGTCTTCATGATGTAAACCTCCAGAACTTGTATTTAATGCGCTTTGGGCTCGTTGTCCCGTAGCGCTTAAGTAGAAGTTTAGGAGCGTCGACATCTAGGGGAAACCCCTGAAACGATGAAACTCTATTCCAAAATTCGCAATAGTAGACGGTCCGGCGTGCTGCCACGCTATCTGTCCGATAGCTCTCAGCAATAATTGCCCGTCTCGATTTCAATCGCTAGCGTGGCCCGGCGCGCCTTGCAGCAAGCGCGCGCCGGGCCACGATTCAAACGATCAGCTCCAGTTCGCGTGGAAGCTGCCCGGCTTGTCGATACGCTCGAACGTATGCGCGCCGAAGAAATCGCGTTGAGCCTGCACCAGGTTCGCCGGCAGGCGTTCCGACCGATACGCGTCGAAATAGGCGACGGCCGACGCGAATGCCGGCACCGGCACGCCCGCATTGATCGCGGCAATCACAACTTCGCGCAACGCCGACTGATAGTTCTTCGCGATGTCGCGGAAGTACGGATCGAGCAGCAGATTGGCGATTGCCTTGTCTTTCGTATAGGCGTCGGTGATCTTCTGCAGGAAGCGGGCGCGGATGATACAGCCTGCGCGGAAAATCTTCGCGATTCCGCCGTAATCCAGATCCCACTTGTATTCTTCCGATGCCGCGCGCAGTTGCGCGAAACCTTGCGCGTACGAAATCACCTTGCTGAAGTACAGCGCACGCCGCACCGATTCGATGAACGCGTCACGCTCGGCACCGAGCGGCTTGGCTGCCGGCCCTTCCAGCACCTTGCTCGCCGCCACGCGCTGAACTTTCAGCGACGACAACACACGCGCGAACACGGCTTCCGTAATCAGCGGCAGCGGTGCGCCGAGGTCGAGCGCGTTCTGGCTGGTCCACTTGCCGGTGCCCTTCTGCGCCGCGCGATCGAGGATCACGTCGACCAGATCCTTGCCGGTTTCTTCGTCTTTCTTCTTGAAGATCTTCGAGGTGATTTCGATCAGGTAGCTGTCGAGCTCGCCCTCGTTCCATTCGGTGTAGACCTTGGCCAGCTCCTCGTTCGACAGACCGACGACCTGCTTGAGCACCGCATAGCTCTCGGCGATCAATTGCATGTCGCCGTATTCGATGCCGTTGTGCACCATTTTCACGAAGTGGCCCGCGCCGTCCGGACCCATGTACGCGACGCACGGCTCGCCGTCCGGCGCCTTGGCGGCGATTTCGGTGAGGATCGGCGCGACGAGATCATAGGCGTCGCGCTGGCCGCCCGGCATGATCGATGGGCCTTTCAATGCGCCCTCTTCGCCGCCCGACACGCCCGTGCCGATGAAATGCAGGCCGGCTTTCGCCAGTTCCTGATTGCGGCGGATGGTGTCGGTGAAATGCGTATTGCCGCCGTCGATCAGGATGTCGCCCTTGTCCAGCAGCGGCTTGAGTTGCGCGATGGTGGCGTCGGTCGGCTCGCCTGCCTTGACCATCAGCAGAATGCGGCGCGGTTTTTCCAGCGACTCCACGAAGTCTTCCAGCGAGAAGGCCGGCACCAGCTTCTTGTCCGGATATTCGGCGATGAGTTCGTCGGTTTTCTCGCGGCTACGGTTGTACACCGAGACCGCGTGGCCGCGGCTTTCGATGTTGAGCGCCAGATTGCGGCCCATGACCGCTAGCCCCACCACGCCGATTGCCTGTTTGCCCATGTGAATTCTCCAGAGTCCAAAAAATGTCGAGACGCTGCGCCGGAAAGAACGTCGGCGGAACGTCGAGGGTGAAAGGATAAAAGAAATGCCGGCTTGCCGCTCGCTGGCGCGCATTGATACTCAACGAGTGGGCTTTCCACTGTATGCGGGCCTCACGAGATACTTTATGCGGCGCCCGGTGATGCGCTTTATGACGCACCGCACTACGCAACGTCCGTCAGACCCGCGCCACGTCCAGGCGTTTCCTGAAAACCAGACTGAAATTGTTGGCCGGCATCGCGATCGGCTCGTCGCACACGAGCCCGACCGATGCGCCCAACGCTACCACCGCTTCCATGTCGCGCACGCCCCACGCGGGGTCGCGGCTGCGCAATTGCTGATCGAACGCATCGTTGCTCGGCGAGGTTTGCGCGCCACCGCGTTTGTAAGGGCCGTACAGATACAGTACACCGCCGTCGACCAGTCGGCGACTCGCGCCGGCGAATAGCGCTTGCGTTGCGCTCCACGGCGAGATGTGAATCATGTTGATACAGACCACGGCGTCGAACTGATCGAGCTTATCCAGCGTTTGCACACCCCAATCCGCCTGATGCACATCGAGCGCGAGCGGTGCGCGCACGTTCGCCAGCCCTGCGTGCGCGACCCACGCGGCAATCGACGCACGCGCATCCGCATCGATATCGCTCGGTTGCCAGTCAAGCCCAGGCAATGCGCCGGCGAAGCAGATAGCATGCTGCCCCGTGCCGCTCGCGATTTCCAGCACGCGGCCGGTGGCCGGCAGCACTTCGCGCAATACGGCAAGGATCGGTTCGCGATTACGTTCGGCGGACGGCGAGTGTTGCCGCAGCGCTGGATGGGAATCAGTCATGTTCACGTTGTTTCAGTACAGGGCCGTGCGCACGCGTTCGGCGAGCTCACGGTCGTAGGTCGCGGCATCGAAACTCGCGCCGTTGATGCGCCGGTGGATCTCGCCGGCACTCGGCAGGCGCGAACGTTCGACGTGACGCGCGGGATCCCACAGTTTCGAGCGCACCAGCGCCTTCGAGCAATGAAAGTACACCGCGTCGACGTCGATCAGCAGCACGGTGCGCGGCAGTTTACCTTCGACGGCGAAACTTTCCAGCAATTCCGGATCGTTCGAAATGCGGCCGCGGCCGTTCACGCGCAAACTTTCGCCGACGCCCGGAATGATGAACAGCAGCGCCAGATGCGGCTCAACGATGATATTGCGCAGACTGTCGACGCGATTGTTGCCGATGCGGTCCGGCAGCGCGAGCGTGCGTTCGTCGATCACGCGTACAAAGCCCGGCGCGTCGCCGCGCGGCGAACAGTCGAGGCCTTCCGGACCGGCGGTGGCGAGCACGACGAAGGGCGCGACTTCGATGAACGCGCGATAGTCTTCGTTGACGTACGGAATCTCTTTCTTCACTGCGCGTTCGTGGGGCTGACCGTAGATTGCTTCGAGCTGTTCGATCGTCGTCAACATCGGCGTTCCTTTTGCTGGACGGTTGCTTTTCGTGAGAGCGGCGCTGCGTGGGATTGGGATTATCGACGATTTATGCGGGCCGCGCGCTGATCGGAAGGCTCAGGCGGTCCGCTCAATCCAGTGCCAGACGGGCCGCCAGCGCGGTCAGCGTGTCGGCACAGGGCGCGGCGATTTTCAGCGACAACAGCGGATCGGCGCGCGTGCGCCCCAGATTGATCGCGACGATCGGCTTGCCCTGCTTCTGCGCCCACACGCAGAAGCGGTAGCCCGAATAGACCATCAGCGACGAGCCGACCACCAGCACTGCGTCCGCCGCGTCGAGCGCATGCGACGCCGCTTCGACACGCTCGCGCGGCACGCTTTCGCCGAAGAACACCACCGCGGGCTTCAATAAACCACCGCAGTTCGTGCACGCCGGAATGCGAAAAGCGTCGAGATCGTGCCACTCCAGATGCGCGTCGCCGTCGGCGGCGGTTTCGGCAGTGACGTTCAGCAACGCGGGATTGTCGGCTTCCAGCGTCTGCTGGATCGACGCGCGCGAATGCGGCATCCCGCAGTCCAGACACGTCACGCCGTCGATGCCGCCATGCAGTTCGATCACCTCACGGCTCCCCGCCCGCTGATGCAAACCGTCGACGTTCTGCGTAACGAGCGTCGGCACATGGCCCGCGGCCTCGAGCCGGGCCAATGCCGTATGCGCGGCATTCGGCTGAGCGTCGGCCACCACCGGCCAGCCCACCATGCTGCGTGCCCAATAGCGCCGGCGCATCGCGGCGGTGCCGAGAAATTCCTGCAGCGTGATCGGCGGCGAACGTTTCCACTCGCCGTTGTCGTCGCGATAGCCTGGAATGCCGGAGTCAGTGCTGATGCCCGCGCCGGTCAGCACGAACAGACGCGGATAGCGCTGTACGAAGGTATGCAGGTCGTCCAGCGTGTGCGTTTCGTTGAAGGGTTCGATGGGTGCGGGCTGAAGGTCGGTCATGACGGGGACGGGGTATGGCTGCGGCCTTGGCGTAAAACCTGAAACACCGTTTAGCGGCGCGTACGCGGTTTGCTCGGCCGTGCGTGCACCGTTCGTACCTTTTGCACCTTCAGTGCCGCCTGCCGCGCTTGCCATTCGGCGAGCGCTGACTGATAGCGTTCGAGTGCTTCATCGTAGAGATCGAAGACACACGGATTGCAGCCACTATGACAACAATCGTCGAGGTCGGGCTGCGCGGGCGGCACCGGCTGCGGGTCGTCCTTGGGTGTGGCGCGGGGCACGGCGAATCGCTTTTTCCAGAAGGCGGGAAGCGCCCAGTATAAGTTGATCTTCCGCGATGCGTGCGGCGCCCCGCTCAGCCCCGCCCGACGAACGGCATCTTGCTTGCCATGATGGTCATGAACTGCACATTCACCGACAACGGCAATTCGGCCATATGCAGCACCGCGTCGGCGACGTGCTGCACGTCCATCAACGGCTCGACCGCGATTTCGCCGTTCGCCTGCGGCACACCGCGCGCCATCCGCTCGGCCATTTCTGTCGCCGCATTGCCGATGTCGATCTGCCCGCACACGATGTCGTATTTGCGGCCGTCGAGCGAAACCGCTTTCGTGATGCCGGTAATCGCGTGCTTGGTCGCCGTGTAGGCGATGCTGTTCGGCCGGGGCGCATGCGCGGAAATCGAGCCATTGTTGATGATGCGGCCGCCCCGCGGCGTCTGCGTTTTCATCAGACCGAAGGCGGCACGTGTGCAAAGAAACACGCCCGTGAGATTGGTGTCGACCACCGAGCGCCATTCGTCGACATCGAGCTCATCGATATCCACCGGCGAGCCGTTGCGGCCCGCGTTGTTGAACAGTACGTCGAGACGGCCGCGCCGCGCGCGGATCGTGTCGAACAGCGCGGCGACGCTGTCGGCATCCGTCACGTCGCAGGCCACTGCAAGCGCGTCGCCGCCCAGTTGCTGCGCTTCTTCGACCACGGCGTCGAGCGGCGCCTGGCGACGGCCGGCGAGTACGACGCTATAACCGTGTTCCAGCATCTTGAGCGCGCAGGCCCGGCCGATGCCGCTGCCCGCGCCCGTCACCAGCGCGACTTTCTTGATTCCCGTTCCTGTCACAGCACCTCTCCTGCTCCGTTTCTTAGGCCTTAGCACCATACAACAGCGGATCGCCCATCACAAATGCAACGGCGCGGCCGTCGCGAAGCATGGCGTCTTTCAGCATTCTTTCATTACTTATCGTTACCTTCCGCAACAGCGTCGCATTGCGCATCAATGGTATCGTTGGCTGTTGCGCGTCACGCGCGCGATTCAGGGCCTTCCCAGGACGGAGGAAGGAAGACAGGAAGCACGCTTTATGAACGAACTTTTCACGCCGCAGCAACGCAACGAGGCTCCGCCGCAGCGCCGCTGGCCGCGCACCAGCTATCCCGCGATGCTCACGGCCACCGCCGCATGGCACGTATTCGTACTGGCGGGCTGGCTGCTGGCACCCGCCGCATGGCCGTGGTGGCTCGCCGCGATCGTCGTGAATCACGCTATTTTCACGGTAGCCGGCCTTTTGCCGCGCACCTCGCTGCTTGGCCCGAACTGGACGCACCTGCCCGCCGGCGCGCGCAACGCAGACGCGATCGCACTGACCATCGACGACGGCCCCGACCCGGTCGTCACCCCGCAAGTGCTGGATCTGCTCGACGCTTTCAAGGTGCGCGCCACCTTCTTCTGTATCGGCGCGAAAGCGCAACGCTACCCGGAACTCGCACGCGAGATCGTCGCACGCGGCCATGCGCTGGAAAACCATTCGCAGGTTCACGTCCACACGTTTTCGATCACGTTTCCGGGCGCGCTCACCCGCGAGATCGGCGCGGCGCAGCGCACCTTCGAGGCATTGAGCGGCGAGCGGCCGATGTTCTTCCGCGCCCCGGCGGGGTTGCGCAACATCTTTCTCGAGCCCGTGCTGCGCAAACTCGATTTGCGACTTGCGGCATGGACGCGGCGCGGCTACGACACGCGCGAGCGCGATCCCCACGTGGTCGCGCACCGGCTGCTCCGCGGCCTTGCGCCGCGCGACATCCTGCTGCTGCACGATGGCAATGCCGCGCTCACCATCGAGGGCAAACCGCTGATACTCGCAGTCCTGCCGCGCGTAATCGACGCGGCGCGCAGCCAGCACCTGCGCTTCGTTACGCTGCGTGAAGCACGCATCGACGACTGAACTGTGAGCAATCTTTCCGCGTGGTTCGGCCACCGGCACGCGGCGAGCCACGCAAACATTGCTTACGCGGCTCAAGCACTGCTCAGGCGCGATTGACTGTTACACGCGGAAATCCGCCGCCATGTCTTCGTCCGTGCGCGCCTCGAGCTCGCCGCTGCGGCAGGCCTTCAGGAACACGTCGTAATCACGCTCCACCTGGTCAGCGTAGCTGGCGGCATAAGCCGCGAGCGACTCCGCAAACTGGTCGCTACGGCCGATATACGCGCTGACTTCGATCGCCTGGCCACTCGCCTTGGCATGCGCGCGCGCCATGATCCAGCCGCAGAGTTTCGCGTACCCCTCCAGCAGGTCGGTGTCGAACAGTTCGATGTTCGCCGACAGCTTCATGTCGCGCAGTTGCCGGAAGTAGAAATGGCGCCCTAACGGCCCGTTCGCCCAGCCGAGAAAGATGTCGCTCGCGGCCTGCAACATGCGCTGCCCTTGCACGACGCGTTCGCCCTCGTGCTTGACGGGAGGCGACTTGTAGTACTGGGCGACCACCGACGGCCGCGCCTCCTTGAGCTGCAGGAACAATGGCTTGCCCATGTGATCCACGTTCAGCACGACCATGCAGCGCGTGCCGACGCTGCCGACGCCCACCACTTTGAATACGATGTCCTGCACGGTGAAATGGCTGAGCAACTCGCGCCGGTCATGCGACATCGTCTTAAGGTACTCGCCCCACATGCGTTCGAGCATCTTGCGCCAGTTGTGGCCCTTGAATGCCTCGGTTTCTTCGGGTGTGAACAGCGTGTTCGCGCCTAGCACGTGGAACAGCGCCGGCGGCGCATCGCGGATCGTCCAGTGGTCGCCGTCGTGCTCGGCCATTTTCTCCAGCAGATTTTCGTGGGTGCGGCTCGCGGCCTTTTCCATGCCGCGCCGCACGATACGGCGGCGCTCGGGGGTCAGCGCGGTTTCCGCCATGCGGTCGAAGGTGATGCGGTCGTACCAGAGTTCGAGCGCGCCGCATTGCGCGTATTGCGCCATGCGGTCGCGGTATTCGGTGACGGCGGTCATCACCAGATTCTCCGCTGCTCCACGACTCAAACGCATATGACGTGCAGCGACCACGAGGCTTGCGGTCAAACGTTTCAGGTCCCATTCGAAGGGACCTGTGGCGACTTCGTCGAAGTCGTTCAGATCGAACACGAGTTGACGCTCCGGTGTCGCGAAGCCGCCGAAATTCATCAAATGGCCGTCGCCGCAAATCGGCATGGTGAGGCCGGTGTCGGGGACACGGCTCAGGTCGTGTGCCTGAATGATCGCGGTGCCGCGATAGAAGGTGAACGGCGACACCGACATACGCCCGTAGCGCAGCGGCACGAGCCTTTCGACTCGCCCCTCGCTGCTTTGCTTGAGCAATTCGATCGGGTTGCGATGCAACTCGCCTACCGCGCGATGGCTCGAACGCTTCGAGTGCTCACGGGCGGCGCGGCCACGGGCCTCCCGTTCGGCGATGGTGCTGGCTTTCATGCTCTTCTCCGGTTTTTTTGTGTGAATCTTTACTATCGGTTCTAGAAGACTGTTTCTGCTGGCACGGTGAGCCATCACCAACGGTAGCCCACACCGCCGAAAATCACATCCGAGTCGCGATCATAGCGTGTCACGACACGATTCCATTCGATCCGCGCATTCCAGTGATCGGTCAGGCGATAGGAGCCGGCGATCGTGACGAGGCCCGAAAACTTCCCGGCGCCCGGCCCTGGCGTCAGGCTGTTCTCGTTTTCGTTGATCGCATAGTAGGTGCCGACGCCGAGCCCGAGCGATACCTTATCGTTGAGGAAGGCACGCGTCGCCCACAGTTGGCTGGTCAAGCCGTCGCGGCGCGCCACCTTGCTGCTGCCCTCGTGAAGATAGCCAACCGTCACATCGAGGTATTTCGCGAGCCCGCGACGGTACTCGATCGCGCCGCCAAGTGCAGTCGGCGAGCTGGTTGAATTGATGATGGTTTCGCCGAGGTACACCGCCACTTCGTTGTTGGTGACCTTGTGCGTACTGCCGCTCGCCCAGTCGCGTGGACCGGGTGTGCCCGGGGCATCGAGCTGATAGCCGACGCCGAACATCACGCTGGTCGCATCCGGCCCGCGCTGCACATGCACGCGATTCAACTGCAGTTGCGTGATCCACCGGCTCGACGCGTAGTACGCCGCGCGCACGCTATACACGACGCCCCAGCCGTGAGTGTCCGAATAGCTTCCGCCTTGCACGGCCGTGGTAGTGTCGAAGTAACGGTATGGACCGACGCCCGCCTGCAGGACGAACTGTGGGCTGCCGACGGGAATACGGCCCCATAGCTGGATCATCTGGCCGTCGCGATGATGATTGGGAATGTGCCCTTCATTCAGCCACGTGAAGCTCGCGGCGAAGTATTGCCCGAGCCCTTCCTGATAGTCGATTGCCCAGGTGTAGGTGTTCGTGCTGCCCGCGCGCGAGCCGCCGCCGAATAGGGAAAACTCCTGGGCGTGAGCCGCGTTGGACGCGAATAGGAGCCCGAGACCGGCAATGCAGGAGGCCGCTTTGGTTGCCAGCTTGATGTTCTCGGCAGAATTCAGATTCCACATGCTTTTCGCATCTCCGGATGGGCCGCTGTCGCTGCCGGCATTCGTGAGCCGACGAGAAGCCGCGTGGCGGCATTGAGCGCCGGAACCGGCTGTCGTTACAAATTGTTTGCCATGCTAGCAGACCGCCCGGTAAAAATGCCACACCATGCGTTTTGGATAACCCGATCATGCAACCACATCCTTAATCATCCGGTCCGCAAATCCCCACTATTGGTTGCGACCACAACGACTGGTCGCAACACGACGGACAAAATTACCGGAAGTCGATTCGATCGATTAACCAATTGGTGAATATTTTTATTTTCACGGATGCGCACACTTCAGACATCGCGACTCTGGCCGTTTACCTGTACATACAGAATACTAGTGGCGCCTTCGAAAAAGCCCTTGAAATAGGGCCTGTTCCACCGAACGTGCGTCGTGCAAGATAATGGAGAGAGCATGTTTGTCGCAATCGGCTGGGTAGTGGTAATCGCTTCTGTGATCGGTAGTTTTGTCGGCGTAGGCGGGCATCTTCCCGCGCTTGTTCAACCGTTCGAATTGCTATGCATTTTTGGCGCGGCGATAGGCGCGTTTGTCGTAAGCAATCCGACCGCCACGCTGAAGAAAACGATCAAGGCGATTCCTTCGTGTTTCAAAAGCGGTGGGTATACGAAGGAAAAATATCTTGAACTGATCGCGCTGCTTTACGAGTTGCTTCAGAAGGCACGCAAGGAAGGCATGATGTCGCTCGAAGCCGACGTCGCCGCGCCCGAAGAAAGCGTGCTGTTCCAGAAGTATTCGCACGTGCTGGAGGACCAGCATCTACTCGACTTTATCGTCGACTATTTGCGCATGATGTCCGGCGGCAACGTGAACGTGCTTGAAGTGCAGGACCTGATGGACGAAGAACTGGCCACGCATCATGCGGAAGCGTCGATCGCCGCCAACGCGATCCAGAAAATGGCCGACGGCTTACCTGCATTCGGCATTGTTGCCGCCGTGATGGGTGTGGTTCATACGATGGGCTCGGTCGGTGCGCCGCCCGCCGTGCTCGGCGAAATGATCGCCGGCGCACTGGTCGGCACCTTCCTCGGCATTCTTCTCGCCTATGGTTTTATCGGTCCGGTCGCCGATCTGCTCAATGCCAAGGGCCGCGCCGAAGCCAAACCCTATCAGTGCGTGAAGGCCGTGTTGCTCGCCTCGCTCTCCGGGTATGCACCACCGATCGCCGTCGAGTTCGGGCGCAAGGTGCTGTTCACCGCCGACCGTCCGAGCTTCCAGGAACTGGACGACGCCGTGCGCGCCACCAAGATGCCGAAATCGGCCTGACGCGGAGCGGCATCATGAGTGAAAGAAGATCGCGCGCGTCCCAACAGGTCGAAACACCCGCTCCCGTGATCGTGCGCCGCTCGAAAAAGAGCGACGATCATGGGGCCCATCACGCCGGTGCATGGAAAATCGCCTATGCCGACTTCGTCACCGCGATGATGGCGTTCTTCCTGCTGATGTGGCTGCTCGGTTCGACGTCGAAGTACGACAAGCAGGGCATCGAGGACTATTTCAACACCCCGCTATCGAGCCTGCTCGGCGGTAACGAGGGCACGGCAGCGGCACGTCCGAGCGTCATCCAGGGCGGCGGGCGCGACATTTCCGACACCCGGCCCGGCGACGGCAAGAAGAGCCAGACCGAACCGACGCCGCCGACCACGGTCCCACCGATCGTGGTGCCAGCGGACGCGGCACGGCTTCAGCAGTTGAAAGAGAGGCTCACCGCCTTGATCGAGCAGAGCCCGGCGTTGAGGGCATTCAAGGATCAGATCCGCATTTCGATCACGAACGAAGGTCTGCGCATCGAGATTGTCGATTCGCAGAATCGTCCGATGTTTCCGTCCGGCAGTTCGAAGTTGCAGCCTTACGCCGTGACGATCCTGACGCAGATCGGCGCCGCGCTCAACGACGTGGAGAACCGCATTTCGATAGCCGGCCATACCGACGCGGTGCCATACACGGCCGGGCCCGAGGGCTACTCGAACTGGGAACTATCGTCCGACCGGGCCAACGCCGCGCGCCGCGCGTTGGTCGCCGGCGGCATGCGCGGCGAGAAGCTGCTGCAGGTGCGCGGACTCGCCGATGTATTGCCGCTGAACAGCAACGTCGCCGACGAACCGACCAATCGGCGGATCAGTATTCTCGTGCTAAATAAGGCTGCGGAACTCGCGTTCTTCCACGACGGCGGCCGTACGGCAATTGATGAAACGTCGCCCGCAAGCTCGGCTATACCCGAGGTAGTGAACCGTTTGCAGCCGGTCGGTGTTTCACGTAGCACGCCGTAGAATTTTTTACGTCGACGTGCTTGGCGTCAGACACGTTGTCGTCAATTCCGCCCTGTTGTTTGGCGGATTTTTGACATTGATGGCGGTATTCGTGGGGATTAATTTCCGGCGGAGACGCTGATAAAAATCACGCCGTTGCATCGCCATCGCACCTCGACGGAGACCGGCTCCAGATGACCAATGGTTTTCGAAGTACTCTTCGGCGAGCGCAGCGCCGCCGGAAGTATGACGCCCTTGTCACAAGCGCATGCAGGTGCACGCACACAGATTCCAGATGCACCACTACCCTGTGTAAACTATGGGTCCCGCTTAGCAGGAGTGGTTTGAGCCGCTTTCTTTTGCCTACTTTTCTTTGCGGCATGCAAAGAAAAGTAGGTGCCGCCCCGCACAGGGGCAACGCTAATAGACCACTAACAAAACAAGGAAAGGCCAACGCCGCCCGAGCAAGCACCCCAACAGCGCCAGCCAGCCAAAAACATCAAACCGCCGCCACAACCCTCCGCGGCGACAAAACCGACACAACAAAACTAACAACAACATTAGCAGCGAGCGCAATCAACCCAATATAAACCGGATAAACCGCATCCCCAACATGCAAAGCAAACACCGGCTTTAGCCCTTGAGAAATAGCAAGCCCAGTCCCAAGCACGATCCCGACCAACCACCCAAGAAACAACCCCGCCGTATTCAACCGCCGCGTATACAACGAAAACACAATAGCCGGAAAGATCTGCAAAATCCAAACCCCACCCAGCAACTGCAAATCAATCGCATACTGCGTCGGCAGGAACACAATAAACAACAGCGCCCCAAACTTCACAACCAGCGAAACGATCTTCGCCGTAGAAGCCTCAGCCTCAGGCGTGATATCCGGCGAAACGAGAGGACGCCACAAATTCCGCGTGAACAGATTAGCCGCACCAATCGACATGATCGCGGCGGGCACCAACGCGCTAATCGCAATAGCCGCAGCAGCAAAGCCAACGAACCACGACGGGAACAGCGTGTTAAACAGCGCCGGCACCATATCGGACGCCGACTTCACATGCACCCCAGCCGCAATCGCCATATACCCGAGCAACGCAATCAACCCCAGCAACAACGTATAAGCCGGCAGGAAAATCGCATTCTTGCGCACCGTATTAGCCGACGAGGACGACAACACCGCCGTCATCGTATGCGGATACATAAACGCCGCCAGTGCCGAACCTAACGCAAGCGAGGCATAAGCAGTGAACTGCGCCGGCTTCAGAATGATCCCGGTTGCACCGCCCTTGGCCTTGAAATACGTATCGGCCGCATCGAACACATGCGCATAGCCGCCGAGCTTCGCAGGAATCAGCCAAATCGCCGCGATCACGATGATATAGATCATGATGTCCTTGACGAACGCGATCATCGCCGGTGCCCGCAAGCCGCTTGCGTACGTGTAAAGCGCAAGAATCACGAAGGCGACGATCAGCGGCATCTCGCCCGTCACACCTAGCCCTTTGATCACGACTTGCATGCCCACCAGTTGCAGCGCGATATATGGCATCGTCGCGACAATGCCGGTCAATGCAACCGCAGCAGGAAACCACTTGCCACCGTATTCGCCCTGCACATAGTCCGCTGCCGTGATGTGATCCTTCGCCTTCGCGATCTTCCACAGCTTCGGCATCACCGCGAACACGAACGGATAGACGATGATCGTGTACGGCAGCGCAAAGAAGCCATACGCGCCCACCGAATACACCAGCGCGGGCACCGCGATCACCGTATAAGCGGTATAGAAGTCGCCGCCGACGAGGAACCACGAAATCACCGTGCCGAACTGGCGACCACCCAGACCCCACTCATGCAGTTGCGTCAGATCGCCCCGCTTCCAGCGCGCGGCAAAAAACCCGATCACAGTGACGAGAACAAAAAACGCGATAAAGACGGTCATCGCGACCGGGTTCACAGGATTGACATCGCTCATTTGACACCTCGGTACACGACGTAAATCAGTAGCGAGGTCAACGGAACCCACAAGAACTGATACCAGTAGAAGAAAGGAAAGCCGGCGAACGAGGGCCGCGTGTCGTTATAGAACGGCAACCACAGCAACGCGATGTACGGGATCAGCAGGATTAGCCATAGCCATGAACGGCCGGCAGATTGGGAGGTCTCCACAAACTTCTCCTAGGTCTATTATTGAAATCGCGCTCCGGAAGGCGCGGTGCGTCGTGGGGATGTAGTATTCGCCTTCGTGAGCGCTCTCACAAGCGCGCAACTACGTAAGCCGGCTACGTAATACTACGTAGCCCGTCGGCCGTCCTGTCTACGATGAAACTCAAAGCAAAGATTGTCCTGCTGGCGATCGTGCCCTTTCTGGCGGCCATCGCCAGCATTGAAATTGGCGTGCGCCAGGAAGCCACGGCGCTCGCAGACACGCAGCACGCGACCACCCAGGCCGCGTACCTGGCCAGCAAGGAAATCGAGCTCAAACACTACGTCGAGCTCGCGACCACGGCGATCGCCCCGCTCTACAACGCCGGCCAGGACAACGCCCGCGACGACGCAATGCTGCGCACCCGCGCGCTCGACATCCTCGAGAAAATGGATTTCGGCAAGGACGGCTACTTCTTCGTCTACGACATGCACGGCCGTTCGCTGATGCATCCGCGCGAACCCGATCTCGTCGGACGCGACCTCTGGGAGCTGCGCGATCCGCAAGGCATGCTGACGATCCAGCAATTGCTCGCCACGGCCACGCGCGGCGGCGGCTATGTGCGCTACGTGTGGCATCGTCCGTCGACGGGCAAGCTCGCGTCGAAACTGGGTTACGTGGTGCCGCTCGAACGCTGGGGCTGGATGATCGGCACCGGCATCTATCTCGACGATGTCGACGCCACGCTCGCGGACATCGATCAGCGCGCGGCGGCCAACATCGATCGCACGATGCAGTGGATCGACGCCATCGCACTCGCCGGGCTCGCCGTGATCGCATTGTGTGCGCTGGTACTCAACGTCACCGAATACCGCAGTGCCGATGCAAAACTCAAGCGGCTCGCGCAGCAGGTGGTCGACTCGCAGGAAAACGAACGGGCGCGCCTGTCGCGTGAATTGCACGACGGCATCAGTCAGATGATGGTTTCCGTGAAGTTGCTGCTCGAATCGGCGTTGGCGCGCTTCGAACGCAGCGATGTACGCGTGCCTGCGGCGGAAGCCGCGCTAACGACCAGCGTGGCGCGCATCGGCGATACCTTGCGTGAAGTGCGCCGCATTTCTCACGCGCTGCGTCCGTCGATGCTCGATGACCTGGGCGTAGCGGCCGCGCTGGAGCAACTCACGCGCGAGTTGAGCGACGAATCCGGCATCGAGATCGGCTTCACGCAGATCGCCCACACTCATGCAGCGGCTTTGCCGGAAGCCGTGAATACGGTCCTGTTCCGTATCGCCCAGGAAGCGCTGACGAACATCGTGCGGCACGCACAGGCGTCCAGCGCGGCGCTCTCGCTGGAAGTATCGAGCGACGCCGTCACGCTGACGATTTCGGACAACGGGCGCGGTTTCGATGTGGCGCACGCACTCGTCAGTCCACGCGCGGGCGTGGGTCTGCGCAATATGCGCGAGCGACTGGACGTACTGGGCGGCAAGCTGTCGCTCAGTTCGCAAGCCGGTCATACGATCGTAACCGCGCGCGTGCCGATCGTTGCGTCTGGGCTTCAATCGCCGGCCTTGCAGGAAACCTCTCTATGAACGACATGTCACTTGCCATCGCACGTCTGATTCTGATCGACGACCATCCGCTTGTACGCGACGGCTTGCGCGCCCGGCTCGAAGCCGTGCGCAACATCGAAATCGTCGGCGAAGCGGGCAATGCGCAGGAAGCTCTCGCACTCGCCGCCAGCCAGGAACCTCATCTGGTGCTGATGGATGTCGGCATGAACGGAATGAACGGCATCGCGTTGGCCGGCATGTTTCATGAGCGCTTCCCGGCGATACGCGTGCTGATGCTCTCCATGCACGACAACCTCGAGTACGTGACCCAGGCGGTGCGCGCGGGGGCCAGCGGTTATGTGCTCAAGGACTCGCCCGCCACCGAAATCATTCAGGCGATTGGCGCGGTGCTGGAAGGCAAGACGTTTTTCAGCGCGGGGCTGGGCGCACGATTGATTCAGGCATCGGCGACGCAATCGCCCATCGAACGGCTCACGCCGCGTGAGCGCGATATTCTCGATGCGCTCGCGGAAGGTCTCTCGAGCAAGCAGATCGCTCAACGCAACGACCTCTCGGTGCGCACGGTGGAAACGCATCGGCTGAACCTGAAGCGTAAGCTCGATATCGAAGGCCAGGCCGAGTTGATCAAGTTCGCCGTTGAAAATCGTCGCAAGAGTCAGTGATGCCCTGAGCCGCTGCATAATCTCGACTGGGTAGTCGAGAATCAAAACCGTCGGTCCGTCTGCCCCACGCTCAAATCCCGGAGCCCAAGACGATGAAGCGCCTGATCCAACAGCACCTGGCGAGTCTGCTGATCTGCATGGCCGCGACGCATGCCCAGGCGCAAGCGCAACGCGTCAATCGCGGCCACGATCCATTCTTTCAGATATCCAAAGCGATCGACAAATGCCCGGTTCCCTTAGGTCTACTCGAGACCGAGCAGGAATGGCTCGACGACAGTCATTACCGGATCGAGCGCGGCAATAGCTGCTGGGTGGAGGGCCGTTGCCGTCTGTCGAACGCGTATCTCTACGACGTGGAAATCGCCGACGCCGTCCAACGGCGTCTCACCAACATCAATTACGCCACTCACTGGCGCGAACAGTCGACGCTGTGGCTTACGCTGCAACGTCGCTTCATCTACGTACAAGGCTGCGTCGCACCAGGCTTCGACAAACAGACGTTCCTCGCGGAACTCGCAAAAACCGCGGACGTCGAGCGCGTGATCGACGACACCACGACCAACCCGCACGCAGCGTCGCTACCCTATAAAACGCTGGCAGATCCTGACAAGCCCGTGATCGATCCGGGCAACTAGCCACAGTAGCGCAGCGGCGGCAATCTAGTCAGCAGCACCCCCACGGTCACTATTGTCCCGAATGATTTGAGCGATCAGCACGTCCGCATCGCGCGAGACGTTATCGTGAACGCGGGTACTCTGTGTGGCCGCCGGCGTATCGTTGCCGATCAGATGACCGCTGCGCACATGGGTATCCACCGAGACCTGCATCGACAGGCCGAGCCGCAACGGATGCGCCGCGAGTTCGGCCGCGTCGAGCGAAATCACGATCGGCACGCGCTGCACGACCTTGATCCAGTTACCGGCAGCGTTCTGTGACGGCAGCATCGAAAACGCACTACCCGTGCCAGCTGAAAAGCCCTCCACGTGCCCCTGATACACCACTTGCGAGCCGTACACGTCCGACACGATGCGTACCGGCTGCCCCACGCGCATGCTGCGAATCTGGCCTTCCTTGAAATTCGCCTCGACCCAAAGACGCTCGAGTGGAATGATCGACATGAGTGCAAGCCCCGGCCCGACCTGCTGGCCGATCTGTACCGAACGCTGTCCGACCGTGCCGTCGACGGGAGAAACGACTGTGGTGCGCTGCAGATTACGGTAAGCGAGCCGCAATTGCGCTGCGGCCTGCAGAACCGGCGGGCTGGCTTCGACCGGGAATTTCCCGCCGAGCGCGCGGGCGGCATCGAGCTGGACTTGCGCCGAGGCGAGGTTCGCTTGCGCGGCTGCGACCGCTTCGCGAGCACGCGCCAATTCTTCCGGCGACACGACTTCCACTGACGCATGATCGCGCGCCGCCAGTGCACGTTGCGCCAACGCGAGTTCGGCGCGGCGCGCGTCGATTGACTGGACATAGAGCTTGCGCGAGATCGTCGCGTTCGCCACCTGTCGCACGGCGAGTGTCAGTTGCGCTTTGGCCTGCGCGAACGCGGCGGCTGCCTCGGCATCGTCGAGTTTGACGAGCGGCTGACCGGCACGCACCTGCCGTGTGTTGTCCACCAGAATATCGGTGACCGTGCCGGGTATCTGCGCGGCGATCTGGACGATGTTGCCCGCCACGTAGGCGTCGTCGGTCTCTTCGAAGAAACGCGCGCTTAAGCCCCAATACGTCAGCCACGCCACACCGGCGAGCGCCACCACGCCGAAGAAAACGGCAAAACGGCGCCGGCGCGCCGCCCGTTTCGAATCATGCGCGTCGCCCGCTATGCCTGTCGCGTTTGCCGGGTTTGCCTGCTCCTCGGTCCAGCCCGCGGCATGTTGTGCCTGTTTATCGTTGTGCATTCAATCGAAGTGCGTATCCGTGATGCGTGCGTGGGAGGGAAAGGTGGCCTGATAGTGAGAAATCGGTGCGCCCACCACCTTGCGTACGTCGAAGCCGCCACCGAGCGCGCCGACCAGCGCAACCTGCAGCATTCTGCGGCGGCCCTGCAAATCCACCTGCTGCGCCCGTTCGTCGAGCAAAGACAGGTCGGCCAGCGTCACGTCCTTCTGCATGCCGATGCCGCGGCGATGCCGCTCTTCAGCGATCGCGACGATATGCGAGGCCGCTTCCACGGCGCGCGTCTGCTCGGTCGCAAGCGTATCGACAGTGCGCAAGGAAGTCAGCTGGCGCGCGACCTCGCCGAGCGCCTCGTCGACGGTCTTGTTGTAGAGGCCGATCGCGGCGTCGACATTGGCGTAGTCGCCGCCTAATTGCGCGTGCAAACGGGTCCGGTCGAAAATCGGCAAGGAGATCGCCGGTCCCACCGAGCCGGTCAACGCGGCGCGCGAGAAAAGCGCGCCGGGCGTCAATGCTGTCAGCCCGGCAAAGGCCACCAGATTCACGTCCGGATAGAACTGGGCCCGCGTGGCGTCGGTGTTGGCGAGCGCCGCTTCAGCCCGCAAACGCGCCGCCACGATGTCGGGCCGACGGCCCAACAGATCGACCGGCAATTGCGCAGGCATCGGCGCATCGGCCGCCGCGGCCAGTTGCGGACGATGCAGCGACAAACCCCGCTCCGCGCCGCGCCCCGTCAACACGCCGATCTGCAATTCGGTCAGTTTGATGCGCTCGTCGTTGAGCGCCTGCTGTGAAGCGAGCCGGCTTCGCTTGAGTGTGGCATCGGCCGAGTCGTACGCGTTATCGATGCCACGCGCGCCGCGCTCGCGCAAGACCGCATCGACCCTGTCCGCGGCCTGCTGCTTTTGCAGCAAAATGTCCTGCATCGCAAAGGCGCGGTCGAGCTCGCAGTAGAGCGTCACGAGCGCGACCGTCAGCGTGAGCCGCGCCTGCTCCGCATCGACTCGTACAGCGTCGCGCGTGGACAGCAGGCTGCCGGTCAGCGCGGCATTTTTGCCCCACAGGTCGAGCTGGTAGCTCAGGCCCGCGAACAACGCGGCCGGCGAGACCACCGGATCGTTGAACAACTGCACCGGAATCTGCTGGCCGCCGACGGATACGTTGGCCACATCGTTCGGCTGCGGTAAGCGGGCTTTACTCACCGTCGCGCCCGCCGTGCCGGTGAGGCCGGTGAGCGATGCAAACTGTTCGAGTTGTGCCTGCGCGGCACCCACTCTCGCTTTGGCAATCTGCAGGTCGGGATTGTTTTGCAAGGCTTCGGCGGTCAGCTCATCCAATTGCGGATCGCGGTAGCGCTTGACCCAATCGGGCGCGGGCCATGCACCGTTCGCGCCTGGCCCGATGGTCTGCGAAAGTGCATCGGCGGATGGCTTGAGCGGTTTGACGTTCGCTTGCAGACCCGCATCGCTCACGCAACCGCTCAGCGCCGCTGCAATCAGCAGCAGCGGCAGCAGCAACGGCAAGGTGCGTGGCATAGGGAATTGCATAGACCGTCTCATGAGTGCCGGGTAAGAGGCATTGCACGTTCTCCTGCTACCGGCGTATTCATCTCGCAAAAGCTCGCCGAGTTAGCCGCATTAACCGCATTCGTGGTCCTGGCCACTTTGGCCGCAAATCGCGGACGGGTCCGCTCAAGCGGCCCCATTCGTCCGAAGAACCCATCGAATAGACCCAGCGCAATCGCGTTGAGCTTGGCCAGCTTGTCTTTTTCAAGCAGCGCAATCTGCACGATTTGCCAGAGCGTCAGCACGTTCGGCACGATTGCGACCGGCAGACGCATTCCATATTGCAGCGCAAGCTGCATCGCGTTTCGCGCGCTGTAATAGCGGCGGAAACCGGGGTGATTCATCGTCGTCAATTCCAGAGAACCCAGTTTGTGGCGGCGCCGTGAGCCGATCCGATGCAGCAGCACGAGCGACGGCACCACGTACACGGGCACATTACGCAGCAATGCACGCAGGCAGTATTCGGTATCGACGTGGTCGATAAAGAGCGCTTCGTCAAAGCGGCCGAGGCGCGCGAACGCCTCGCGTGAAATGACACAGCCGGACGAAATCAGAAACGCGCAGCGCTGCAGCGCGGCATCGGCGTGTATCGACAGCCTCTCTACCGCCAAACCGCTCGTCGCGAGTTCGGGCAGGAAGCGTTGATCGTTTTCATCGAAGATGCGCGGGCCCGCTAAAAATGCCCGGCCACTCATCGACGTGCACCGGTCGCGCATCACGGCGAAGTAAGCCTCCGGCGCCTCGGAATCCTGATCGAACAGCGCGACCGCATCCGCGCCTGCGTCGAACAGCGCACTCAAGCCGCAATTGAAGGCGCCGGCAATGCCGTTGCGATTACCGTGATGCAGCAACGCGACGCCAGCCTCGCCCAGCATCATCGCGGCGCGCGCGTCCGGCAACGGTGAGTTGTCGACCACCAGCAAGCGGTCGCACGCCGAACGCATCGCCACCGCGCGCGCGAGCTGCTCTTCACTCGGATGAAACAGGATGATCAATGCGCCCAGGATCGTCATTCGAAGTTCCTCAGTGACCTAAAGCCATCGCCGCGCCGCGCTTGGGACGCGTGAGCCACATCATGACGGCGAGCACGAGGCAGGTGATGCTTGCCATGTAGAACATGTCGCCGGTCGCCATCATGTAGGCCTGTTGCTGCACGACGTGATGCAAGGTGGTGAGTTCGCGCGCGCCGTCGATGCCCATGCCGTGCAGACTCTGAACGAAGCGCTGCGTATTACCGGACGATTTCGTCACCGACTGCGCGACGACGTCGTAGTGATACAGCGCGCGGTTATCCCATAGCGTGACGCTCATCGCCGTGCCGAACGCCGCCGACAGTGTGCGCAAAAAATTCGACAGGCTGGAGGCCGCGGCGAGCTTGTCGTCGGATACGCGCGAGAGCGTCGCTGCCGTCAACGGAATGAAGAAGCACGGCAAGCCGATGCCCTGAATCAGACCCGGCGTGATGATCTGTGTGAAAGTCATGGTCAGCGTGAAATGCGCATCCCACCACAGCACGGCCGCGAACACGAGAAAGCCGAAAGTCGCGAGCACGCGCGCGTCGAAACGGGCCGCATAAATGCCGACCAGAATCGAGAACACCAGCGCCAGCACGCCAAGCGGCGCGGTGGCGAGTCCGGCCTGGTACGCGGTGTAGCCCATCACAGCCTGCAACCAGAGCGGAAAGATCACGCCCACCACCGAGAAGCTCATCATGCCCAGCGAAATGATCAGCACGCAGAACGAAAACGTGCGATCACGGAACAGGCTCAGATCGATCACCGGATGCCGTTCGCCCGCCTCCCAGATCAACAGCGACACGATCGCCAACCCGGCGATGATCGCGAGCATCAGGATCAAAGGCGAATCGAACCAGCCGCGGTCGTGACCGAGATCCAGCACCGTCTGTAGCGAGCCCACGCCGACGACCAGCAAGATAATGCCAGGCAGATCGATCGGCACCGCCTTGCCAACGGGTGCATCGCGGCGCAGCAGCGTCATGCACACTGCGAACGAGAAGATGCCGATCGGCAGATTGATCAGGAAGATCCACGGCCACGAAAAATTGTCGATGATCCAGCCGCCCACCACCGGACCGAAGATCGGCGCAAGCAGCACCGTCATCGCCCACAGCGCGAGTGCCACGACGCGCTTATCCGGCGGAAAGGTCCGCAGCAGGATCGTTTGGGAAAGCGGCACCATCGGCCCGGAAAAGAGCCCCTGCAATGCCCGGCATACCACCAGAAGATGAAAGTCGCCGGCCACACCGCATAGCAGCGACGTCAACGTGAAAAGGATCACCGCGCCAAGGAACAGCCGCGTTTCGCCGACCCGCCGCGAGAGCCAGCCCGTCAAGGGCACGGCGATGGCGGCGGCCACGGAGTACGAGCTGATCACCCACGTACCCTGGCTGTTGGACACGCCGAGGCCGCCGGAAATAGCCGGTACCGCGACGTTGGTTACCGTCGAATCCAGGACTTCGATGAATGTGGCCAGCGACAGCGCGAACGTCAGCAAGGCGAGCCGCGCACCGCGCATGCCGGGTACGCTGCGCTCGCCGGTGGCGCCAGGGCCGACGCCGTGCGCCTCGTCAAACGACGCGGCGCGTTTCGGCAATGGCGTGGCGGCGCTCATACGCTATGCCCGCTGTCTGCGAACGCCGGCAAAGACATGCGGCCGACGGTTTGCGCGCGCATGCCGGTCGGCATGAAACCTTCGATATAGCGTGCGGCCGCCTCGCAACCATCCGGCGACGACGCGAGCCGGTCCTGCACGCGCCCGCACTGCGTCGCGATTGACGGGCTGCCGAGCAAATGCCTCAGCGCACGCGCAAGCGCCTGCGGCTCCAGTGGTTTATCGAGCCGAACGCCGCAACCGCTCACGACGACACGCTGCGCGTTATCGAACTGATCGTGCGCGAACGGCGTAACCACTTGCGGAATGCCGGCAGCATACGCAAGCGCCGCCGTGCCGATGCCGCCGTGATGCACCAGCGCCCGGCAGCGCGGCAACAGCTTCTGTAGCGGCACGTAGCGCCGCTTGAGCAGCGCGCCCTGTGCGTCTGTTTGGGCGGCTGGCACTTCGGTTCGAGGCGCATCCGGCGTCAAAAGAATCCCGCGCAGCCCGCTTTCCGCCAGCGCCGCGCTCACTGCATTCGTATAGCGCGCCTGATCGATCAAGGTCGAACCGGCGGTGAAAACCACCGGCCGCTCGCCCGCGGCGAGAAAGGCGTCGAGTTGCGGATCGGGCGCGTGCACGCCCGTTTCGTTGAACAGCGGAAAACCGCTGAGGCAGCGCGGCGACGGCCAATCCGGCTGAGCTTGCGCGAACCAGTCGGGAAAGAGACACAGCACACCGTCGGTCGAATGCAGCCACTCGCCGAAAATGCGCCGCGCCGGTGCGAGCCCCAGCTCCACACGCAACGCATTCAATGCGGGGCCGCAGACCTTGTCGAGCGCCTGGCGCTCGATCAGCCGCAGCAGCGCCGTTTTTACAGCCAGCGGCAAGCCACGCGGAATCGTCAGCCGCGGGTGGGTGGGCGGCGCATGCGCGGAGAGCAGTGTCGACGGCGAGACCTGTACCGACACGAACGGCACCCGATACAGCTCCTGCATCAACCGCGCTGAAAAAGCCCACAACGTGCCGACCAGCACGGTGTCGTTATCGGTCAACGCAGCCAGCGTGTCGAAATGCGGCCGCAACGTCGGCGCGATCACCGCCCACAACGTGCGGAATGACGTACGCGGATGCCATAGCGCCGGGTTCGCCATCGCCGCTTCATATTCGGCGGCGGTGCCGATCGGCACGAATGTGGAACCCTGGCGCGAGACAGCCTCCGCGAACGGCGGATGCGTGCAGAAGACGATCTCGTGGCCGCGCGCAGCCAACGCCGCGCCGATGCCGAGCAAAGGATGTACGTCGCCCGCCGAGCCGATCGCGGTGATGATGACTTTCGTCATTCAGGTCGCTCAGAAGAGACCGGGAATCAGCGCGGCGACGTCGCGACGATACTGCGAATACGCGCGGCCGAAGTGACCGGTCAGCCAGCTCTCTTCGACCCGGACCTTGTACGCCAGCGAGGCGAAAATCAGCACTAACCCAGCCACGCCACGCCATTGCGCGCCGATCAGCACAGCGCCGAGCAGCGCCAGCAGGCAGCCGGTATAGATCGGATGACGAACCAGTCCATAAGGTCCGCTGCGCACCAGCTCATGCCCTTCCTTCAGTGTGACCGACACGCTCCAGTTAGTGCCGAGATGCAGCCGCGCCCACACGGAAAATGCGAGGCCGGCCAGCAGCACGGCGAGGCCTGCCAACTGCAACGGCCCGATCGCATGCGGATCGAAGGACAACGCCGCTGTGTTGAAGTCCGGCAGGACGATCAACGCGCCTCCGCCGATCAACGGAATCGACTGCAACGTGCGCGATAGAGACGCCTCCTTGCGCGCGGTTTCTTTGACCCGGTTCGACGTCGCGATCCAATACAGCAGCCACAGCGTCCACGGTACGACGATAGCGATGCTCTGAGCGATATTCACGGTAGTTCGACCTGTTGGAACGAGTGATCGGCGGAAGCTTGCAACGCGACATTCGCGACGTTCGCGATGGCGGGTTGTTGCACCGGCATGATGGGCGCGCGGGCGGCGAACGTGTCGAAACAGTCGAGCCCACGGCCTGGCGCCTGCGCCCGCGCGGCGCCGAAGTAATCGAAAATGGCCGTCCGAACCTGGCGCAGCGCGGCCCGCCCTTCGAGATCGAGAAAATGCCCGGCCTGCTCGATCGTCAGAAACTCGGCGCGCTTCAGATGCGCGCTAAGCGAGCGGGCGTCCTCCGGTGTGGTGTAGTCGTCGATCTCGCCGTTGAGGAATTTCAGACCGCACTCGATGTTGCGGAACTCGTGCAGATAGTCCTCTGGACGAATGGCCAGAATCTGGTCGACGTGAAAGGCCACCTGATCCTGCTCATCGCGTGGCAGCGTTGAGAGGTAGCGGTAGTTATAGAGCTTCATGATGCGCGGCAGATGCTGGCCAACGGTATCGTTGAGCAACTGCGCGGCCTTCAGATTTTCGCCGGCGGCGATGTGGTCGCGTGCCGCGGTCACGTACGCGGTCATCGCCGCGTTGAGCCGCGGCGAGAACGACGCAATCACAGCGCGTCTCACGCTGGAGCGCGCCCGCGAGAGCGCCAGCAGCGACGCCACCCCGCCCCACGACACCGACAACAGGAAGCTAGGCTCGAATAAGCCTATTAGATGCAGCAGAATGTCGACTTCATCGTCTTTTGTCAGAACGAAGTCGCACACGTTATGCGCTTTCGATTGACCCGCATAGGGTAAATCGAAACAAATTGGGTTATAGCGTTCGCCGAGGTATTTGATTGTCTGTCCGAACGACGCCGTGGTGGCCAGCGCGCCGTTGATCAGAATGACACTCTCGAAGGCCGGATCGAATACGTGACGTTCAACGTAGACTTTCAGGCCCGCCGGTAGCGGAACAAGGAGTTTTTCGATGGGCATGGCGTATTCGCATGCACTTGCGCAAGGCAAATGCGTACCGATACCGCGCCCGCGCTCGCGGACGCCTTGCGGCCGTACTACCGGGGATCAGGCCCATGCGATTTGCCTTTACGTACATTACGTACCTTTACGCCGGCAAATCCGATCCGCGACGACCGCTGCTGCACCGAAAACACGTACCACTCGACGTGATACCCGCCTGCTCTTCGTGACGCGCGCCTGAACTCAGGTCCGCTTCAATCGAGCGTTCGATGCCTCGTAATATATTTATATGTAATTTCGAATGCGCTGCTTCAATCTCTGCGGCGCGCCATTCGTTGACGCCAGTCTGCCCTCACTGCGTGAAGACTTCATGTCAATATACGATGACGGAAAGCTTTTTAACATGTTTCAAAAATAAAAGCTAAAAAAAGTCATTGAGCATATGTTCGAATTTGGCGGGAAAATGTTATTGAAAGGAAACAGCAGCGCGTTGCGCAGTCATTCCGTCGCCGCTGCGTAGCCAGCAGCGGCGCGAACTTCCCGACGGGCGTGAGCAACACTATCGGACCAGCGAGAAGGCTTCCCGGCAGGCGATCTCACCCGCGCCATACACGCCGACCACCGTATAGTCCGATGCCACGCATTCGAAGGTCGCGCCCTGAAACGTGATGACGAAATGGCGTTGCGCAGGACCAGGCGACGTGACGGCCGAAATCTCGGCGGCCAGCGACGAATTCATGACTTCGTGAACCGAGTACCCACTGAGCCCTTGCGACGCGAGTGGATGGATCTCGAGATCGACATCGCCGGGCGGCCCGAGCCGATGAAACACGGCGTCGGGAAATAGCACCGTGCAAAATGGATCGTCGTCGGAATCGAATGGTCCGAACCGTTCGAAGTCGGATTCAGCAATCGGATAAGCCAGAATCACCCGGCGGTCGCTGGCGACAATGAATGGTTCGGCGGCATCGGCTGCCGGATGAGGAACGGAGTCCAGCAGGACGACATGGTCCTCCTGCTGGGGTACTTCTAGCATGCTGGTCATCTACTTCACGACTCCGTTGCGCTCACACGCCGGCTTGTACCGTCGAGGTTTGCGGCGCTGCGGCAACGCTCGTCGCGCCGGCTTTGCCTTTACCACCCGTCTTGCGGCCCGGTGCTTTCCTGGCCGTTGCGGTTTTCTTCACGGCAGTCTTCCTTACCGCGGCTTTCTTCGCAGCGGGCTTGGCCGCGCTTTTCTTTGCCGCAGCCTTTTTAGTCGCCGCAGTACCCTTCTTCCCAGCCGCTTTGGACGCCACTGCCTTTTTCGCCGTGACGGTTTTTTGGGCGGCGACATTGCTGGTGGCCGCAGCGCTATCGATCAGAAATTTGGTGCGATCCTTGACCGTGGCGAGCCATGCCGGCGCCGGGCCGCGTCCGCTCCAGGTCGCACCGGTTTTCGGATTGAGGTACTTGGGCGGCTGCGCGCCTTTAGGCTGGCCTTTACTTTTGCCTTTGGGAGTCACCGCTGCCTTTGCCGCGGACTTCAGTTCGCTTGCGCCTTCAATCAGGAATTGAGTCCGGTCTTTCACGGCAGCAATCCAGGCCGGTGCACGCCCGTGACCTGTCCATGTCGCGCCGGTTTTATGGTCGCGGTACTTCGGCAGCGACTTACCCGCGCTGACTGCTTTTACCTTGCCACCTGCAGCATGACCATTCAAGGCGCGCGCGGCGCGTCTCGCCTTTGCCTTTGCTTCGATATCTGCGGTAGTGAGGCCGTGCTTGAGCATCAGGTCGCGAATCTGGTCGACCGCGGCTTGTGCTTTCCTGGCAATAAGGACGTCAGCTTGCGCCTGGAGTTTCTTAAGCTTCGCCTGGATTTGCTCTAACGTGGGCATTTGATTGCTCCTTATGTGGTAATCGATCGCACTATGCCATGAATAGCGCGAGAAAGGCAGATCTACGCGCCTATAAGGGCATCAGGTTTACGCGGGAGCGCATCGCGTGGAGTACGAACCTTTCGCGTCCTGTACCCGATAGCCGCATTCTTTAGCTTCTCCCATTGCGAGCCAGCCGCTTAAGTCGGCGTAAAAACGACAACCTGGCGGTCGGCGATATACCGCACGCTGCGCACAAACCGGTACTGTTGATCGTCGGCGGTTATCCGGTTGAGTCCCAACTGCGTCAATGCGAGCATCTCGTCGGCCTGGAAAGCGGCCACTACGCCGTGATCCGTCAAATCCTCCAGCGTGCCGGACGGATTGCCGACATAGATACTGCGAACCTGCGTGCCGATCCGCATCAGAACCACGCTTTCTCCCTCGTCGAGCGCCAGTTCGAGATAGGCCGCAAGGGTTCGTAATGAATCCGGCGTGCAAGCCTGAGCCTGATAGATTGCAGCATTCGATGGCGTCATTTCTATTTCCCCGTCACCTATGTCAAGAGAAGCCGGCCGCCGTGCAATGCGGCAATAGTCGCTTCTACTATAGGCAAGCATCCGGAGATTCAAAGGGCGGCAGTTCATTTTTTTGCCGGTAACCCCGCGTTACCAATCTCGCAGCGCTGTTTCACCTGCGTCCGGACTGTCCTTCTACCGCCACGGCGAGTGGCGCGAACGCCGCGAATGGCGCGAACGTGAATGGCGTCGCGAGCAATGGCGCGAGCACGAATGGCATGGACGCGGCCGCTGGGGCGGCTATTGAAATGACGCGCAAAAGCGCCCTCTTTTCACGCGATCCGTAGTCCGCGAGTCGGCAGAATCTCCTGCGTAATCACAAAACGGTGCTCTTTGACGGCGTCGTGAAAGCGCCGGTAATCACTTTTCTCAAAGACGTCGCTCCACCGAGGGCGGTCCCCGCTGTCGTCGTCGGACTGCAAACCGGTGGCTTTATATTTCCAGGAGCCGAGCCCCTTGGCTACATAGTCCGGAATCGACTCTGACAGGCCTGGAATGGCGTCGGTTTTCACCGCTTCGCAAATGATCTGCAGGCGCTTGTTGTCGTCGAGATTCCGATTGGTATCGAGAAGCTCCGTGAGCGCGGCTTTGACATCTTCCGGCAAGCCGGGCTGGGATTCAAAATCTTCCCGTCCCGCGACATAGGCGCGCACCGCGCGGCAAGTCATCTCGGCCGCCTGCATGAACTCCGGCAGATTGTGCCTTTTGACGCGCTCATTTCTGCCGTCGATGTAATGCCATTTCGCCCACGGCTGATCGGGATAATGCAAAGCGGCCCCATGACCGACGGGCAGTGCAAGCGTCAGTACATCTTCCTCGACGTGTTGGACCAGATGCCGCGTGGCGCGGGTAAGACGGGCAAGCCAGCCTTCTCGCGTGCAATCTTCCGCCTCCAGCATATGAACGCGGTTCATCGGGCTTTCGATACCGGCGAAGCCCTGGTGAGCCCACGTATCGACGTACGCGTGCAGCGTCACGCCCAGGCGGTGCAATGCCGTGTCCGAGCCCCGCTGCCGGATCGCGCGGCGCACCACCTCGCGAGCAACAGCGCTATCCGGCCGGCACACCGCCTTCTCTACAAGCGTCTCCCCCTCACCGGCAGGTAGAAAATGGAATGGCGTCCACACCAGACGGTTCTGGTCGTCTTCCGTGTTGGTGTAGTCGAATAGCTTGTGCGCCGTGGCAAAGCGCTCAAAAGTCTCGCCGCCGGCAAAACGCAGTATTCCTGAAGTGGTCGCATCGTCGACATACTGGCAGGCATGGGCCACCGTGAGCGCCTCAGCGGGCGCCATCCCACCGGTACGGGCGACGATATAGACCACCCCGTAGTGAAAGTCGATATTCATTGAAAACGCTCCTGACGCGCGACGAATGACGGCTAGATCTTCCGCAATGCGCAAAGCGGCGATTGCAGTGTTGCCGCACGCGCAGAGGGTAAACGACCGAATGCAACAGGACTTTAAAAAGAACGCGACTACTTTTAGCGGAACGCATACGCCACGCCTACCCCATACGTGATCTGATTGCGCGTGCCGCGCTGCGTGACGATCGGACTTTCGGCGGCCGAGCCCGTCAATCGCTGATAGTAGATCATCGCTCCGCCAAACCAGTTTTTGTTGAACTGGTAGATCGCGGCGCCCCAACTGGTGATCTGTTCCGTGCCGAAACGGCATGCTTTGTCGCATTGTCTCTCATGCGAATCTTCGGACCACCTGAACACCGGTGAAAAAGGATACTGCAATGAAACTCAAGGAGTGGAGAGAAGGTGCAAGTCCGGAGCGGCGTAGCCTGATACGCAGCAAGCTTCACGTATTGCTGGCCACTATCGGTACGCTTTCTTCCGTAGTCGGCATTGGCGTGGCCATCAACGGCGGCCTTGAATTCAATCGTACCAAAGTCTTCGTCGGCGTTGGCATTATCGTCGTGTCCACTATTGTGTATGTGTCGATGCTATTCGCGCCAGCCGAGTAAGGCGAGAACTTCTGTTCTTTTAGAGAATCCAGTCGATCGACTACACGTCAGGTTCAGTCACCACGAGAGTGGCTCGATTTCTATCACAGATAGATTTCAGTGGGCAAATGCAGTGCCCTGAAAAAGAAAAACCCCGCTTCGATCTCCCGAGCGGGGTTCAGTCTCAGCGCACTTCGCGCGGTATTACTTGACGATACCTACGAGTTCGACTTCAAACGTCAGTTCGCTATTCGGCGGAATCGGGCCAACTCCGCGCTCGCCATAGGCCGTGGCCGACGGGCAGGTCAGCTTGGCCTTCTCGCCGACCTTCATTTTTTGCACGCCTTGCGTCCAGCACGGAATCACGCGATTAAGCGGGAAAGTTGCCGGACCGCCATGTTTGGCCGAGCTATCGAACTCGGTGCCGTTAGCGAGCGTGCCGCGATAGTTGACCTTGACGACATCGTCTGCGGCCGGCTGGGCACCCGTGCCCTGCGTAAGATGTTCAACGATTACGCCGGAAGGCAGTTTCTCAGTGGTGGAAGCGGCCATCGCCGTGGAAGAAAGAACAGCCGCGGCGACCAAAGCAACGATAGATTTCAAAGCGAGTCTCCAGGTGGGTAGTGCGTGCCATTGTAGCGGATGACATGTTGCATGCCACCGACCGCCGATGCTGGGCAATCACAGCCGCAAAGGCAGTTGAGCGGCAGGGCCCGTGGCACAGAGAATGCTACGTCCTGACGAGCGAGACGTAGGGTCGCCACCGCGCGTGCGGTTAATCCAGTCGGCGCACCACGTACTCACCCGCCGTCTCAACCGCGTGCGTCTTGAAGTCCGCAAGCACTGTTTCGCGCTCACGGACATCCGCCAGCACAGCCGGGTCGAGTAGCGCGGTAATCACTTCCTCCCGATCGCGGCTCGCTTCCTTCAGCACGTCGCCATAGGGGCCCCAGATCGCGCTCGCACCGCACGTTTCCCAACCGCCGGTGATGCCGACGTGATTCGACAAGAGTACGTACAGGGTGTTGTCGAAAGCACGCGCGGGAAACCAGATGCGCGACTGGTGATAGCCAGTCTTCACGCTGAAGAGCGCGCTCACCAGATAAGCGTGCGCGCCGTTCACAGCGGCGTTGCGCGCGTGCTCAGGAAAACCGGAGTCGTAGCACACACCGAGCGCGAGCCGCCATCCGTCGATCTCCAGCATGCAGCCTTGCGTGCCGGGTCGGTAAGTCTTCGTTTCGCTGCTGTAGAGATGCTGTTTGTGATACGGCTCGATCAGCTCGCCGGAATGGTTGAAGATCAGCGACGAAATATGAAGGGCGTCCACGCTGCCTATGCTACGTGTTGCCGCACCGACGACTACGACGATCCCACGCTCGCGGCAAACTTCCCGAATCGGTTCGAGCCGCGCGTCGTGTTCGTCGAAGGCGTATTTCGCGGGGTCGCCGGCAATCAGGTCAGGCTCGTAGCCGCTTAGAAATTTCTCGGGAAAGACCACCAGTTTCGCGCCGTGGTCGGCTGCAACGCCGGTCAGTTCGACCGTTCTGGCAATGTTCGCCGTGACGTCGCCGGAAACCGGTTGCGCTTGCGCCGCCGCAATTCGCAAAGCTGCTTGCGGCAGCGAGGCCTGTTTGTTATTCAACGCGGACTCCGTTCTGAATGGACTGTTGCGGTGTGCACGCCGGCGGCTGGCTTTGGCGTTTTACGCGGTGAGCGAGACCCGGCATTTAATCATGGACGGCACTCTATCAGGCGAACGTTGTTTGTGTTTTCGTGGATCGCGTCGAGCGGATGTTTTTCGAACTTCAGAAGGCAGGTGATTGAAGCGGCGCGGGCGGCCGTTTGTCGGCCGCCCGCGCGCTGAGGGTTGCAAGACGCGTTAGTGGCCGTGGCCGCCGCCGTAACCGCCACCATGGCCGCCACTGCCGCCGAAGCCTCCACCGAAACCGCCGCCATGGCCCTGGCCGCTGCTGCCTTTGCCGCCGTCGCCTTTGCCGCCATCTCCATGGCCACCGTTGCCATGACCGCCGTCACCATGGCCACCATCTCCGTGGCCGCCGTCGCCATGGCCACCGTCTCCATGACCACCGTCGCCATGGCCGCCATTGCCATGACCACCGTCACCATGGCCGCCATCGCCGTGGCCGCCGTTGCCATGACCGCCGTCGCCATGACCACCGTCACCATGGCCGCCGTCGCCGTGGCCGCCGTCGCCATGACCACCGTCACCATGGCCGCCGTCGCCGTGGCCGCCGTTGCCATGACCACCGTCACCATGACCGCCATCGCCGTGGCCGCCGTCGCCATGACCGCCATCTCCATGGCCACCGTCACCGTGACCACCATCCCCGTGGCCGCCATCGCCGTGGCCGCCGTCACCATTTCCGCCCGTTCCACCACTGCCTGTTCCACCACTTCCCGTCCCACCACTACCCGTCCCACCGCTTCCCGTTCCACCGCTGCCCGTCCCACCGCTTCCCGTCCCACCACTACCCGTCCCACCGCTTCCCGTTCCACCGCTTCCCGTTCCACCGCTTCCCGTTCCACCGCTTCCCGTCCCACCACTACCCGTCCCACCGCTTCCCGTCCCGCCACTACCCGTCCCGCCACTACCCGTCCCACCACTGCCCGTTCCACCACCCGTCCCGCCCTTCCCTCCACCGCCGCTCCCTACACTTCCGGCGCCGAGTCCCACCGCGCCGGACGTCGAGCCGCCTCCGCTACCGTTAGCGCCCGCTCCAGTCGACGAAGTCCCGCTGCCATTGCTGCTCTGCGAGCCCGACGCCGATGTAGACCCCAGCCCCGCAGCCACTGCCACTCCACTTCCGCCGAACGCCCGCAGCCCACCGTCATCCTGCTTGCAGCCGAGCGTGTCGAATAGCGGGCAATCGATCGGCAATACCTGCGCAACCGTCAGCTTCGTCGAACTTGCGGACTGCGCCACAGGTTCAGCCGAGCTCGTTTGAGCGCCCGCCATCGCCGCATAAAGACTCACAGCAATCGCCAATACCGCTTTGCTTGTCCCCAACGTCCGCGCGTCCCCGTTTTTCTTTTTCATTTCATTCTCCTAACCATATAATTCGAAAGACAGATCCAGATAACGAGTGAATCTCTGTTCGCTGTTAAAAATGAAACTTCAAAGCCCAGTCGGCATTGCCAGGCACCGCACGAAAAGCGCGCGACTCCCGGCATCGCATCCGCAGATACTCCCGGTCCGATTTGACGTGATCCGGGAGAAGCGACTGGCTGTGCGCGAACAAAGGTTTGAAAAGAGCACAGCAGGGGCCCGATGGAAGTTGAAGTTATGCGGAGCGTCATCCAATGACCGTGCGTTACCCCACGCAATGCGAGATTGCTGGCCTGTTTCCGATTAATTGCGCTGCACGACTGTCAAAGATCGTCAATTACCGTTTTTAACAGCGTCGGAAATCCTCACCTCCAGATACGCAGTCCAAACTATTATTTTTACTTCAAGTCCGGCTCGCCTAATCAGATGATTCGAACAGCCGCAAACAAACTATTTACCCGGGAGTGAGCAGTTTCGGTGGAGATACATGGACCGTGACGCGAACAATTGTTTTGCCTATGTGTTTGTCCGGACACAAAAGAGAATTTACAAAGACGGGAGTGAGCGCAATCACACAGACAGTACTACGGTGCGCGACCCATCACTCGGCCAAACGAAGCGCGCCTCGTCGCGGACATCGACCGGCGCTCTGCGTCCGCGCCATCGTTATCCGTGCGCCACCCCACTAAGCGAGCGAGAAAACCGAATCAGGCGACAACAGGAAGATCGCAACCTCATCGACAACAGGAAGAGAAATGCTTTTATCCGAACAATGCGTGCTGGTAACCGGCGGCGCTCGCGGACTCGGTGCCGCGATCACACGCGCACTGGTACGCGAAGGCGCCGGCGTCGTGGTGAATTACTGTAAGAGCGAAACGCTGGCTCACGCGCTGAGAGACGAATTCGGCGATCGTGTCCTGCCGATCCAGGCGGATCTGATCGTGGACGGCGGCCTCGTGAAGGGTTAATCCAAAAGCGCGCAGCAACGCTGCGCTCAGCGTTCCGCTCAACTGACCTCGACCACAACTTTGCCTCGCGCGCTACCGTCGGCCAGTGCTTCATACGCAAGCTGCGCGGTGCCCAGATCAAAGCGCCGCGCGTCGAGGCGAGGCGCAAGCCTGTTTTCTTCGGCAAGCCGCGCGGCCACACGCAGCATCTCGCCGTGATGCGCGCGGCCTTTCCCGGAAAGCAACGCATGCAGCGTGAACACGCCCGAGTAGGTGGCTTCGCGAAACGACAGCGGCGCTAGCGCATGCGTGCCCCACCCGAGCGCGCTCACCACATGGCCGAAATGCCTCACGGCGACAAACGATGCGTCGAGCGTCGTCCCGCCGACGGTATCGACAACCAGGTCGAAACCCACGCCATCCGTCGCAGACTGGACATATTGCTCGACCGACTGTGCACGGTAATCGATCGGTCTGGCGCCGAGCGCCTCCACCACGCTGCGGTCGCGCTCGCTCACTGTCGTAAAGACCTTCGCACCCAGCGCGAGCGCCAACTGCACAGAGACGTATCCGACTCCCCCTGCCCCGCCATGCACGAGCACCGTTTGCCCTGCCTGCAAATGCGCGCGATCGACAATGCCCGAGTACGCCGTGATGAAAGCAAGCGGCAGCGCAGCGGCTTCGCGCATCGAGAGATTGGACGGTTTCAAGGCCAGCAGATCCGCATCGACAGATGCGTATTGCGCCAGCGAACCTTGCAGGCCGCCCACGCCCCCCGTCATTCCGTACACCTGATCACCCGCCTTGAACCTATCGACACCGGCGCCCACTGCCTCGACGACGCCGGCCATGTCGATCCCCAGCACCGCCGGCAAGGGATGTTTCGCGTGCCCGGCGGCGCCGGCGCGAATTTTTGTGTCGAGCGGATTGAGGCCGCTCGCGGCGATTCGCACCAGCACCTCACCCCGCGCAGGCTCGGGGCGCGGTAGTTCGGTCAGTTCGAGCGGGCCGTTGTGCTGCCTGAGAACAAGAGCTTGCATGGACATCACGCCTCCCCAGCGATTGATCGTGAACGAGTCGATACGGGCATATTCCTCCGTGCGAAACCGCATGTAAATCGGCACGTCCGCACGGTACGCAAACGAAAATTCCACCGTTCGCCCACCAAAGTGTCGCCGCGCAGCCACCACCGCGGCGCACAACCAACACTTCCTCTCGCAGTCTTTTCCCGAAGTATTTCCACCATACACAGCGGCGACGACAGCCATGACTCGTGCCGCAGCGCACGGACACTTGCCGTACGTGCTTTCGCGCGGTGTCGATCGCGGACGCGGGTTTACCTTCGTTTGACTTAAGGAAGCAGGGCCGTTTACTGGACGCAACTTGAACCTGTCCAGACGCTTTCAATTTGCTTTGTTCAGCTCAATGGTGTTTCGAGAGCGTCTCCCATTAATGTCTGGAGGTGTGTCATGGTAAGCGTGTCCAGCAGCGCCGCAGAAGAACTCAAAGCCGCGATCCGAGGCGAACTGTTGCGGCCCGGCGACGCGGGTTTCGACGAGGCCCGCAGCATCTGGAATGCAATGATCGACCGGCATCCGGCGCTGATTCTGCGCTGCGCCGGCGTGGCCGACGTGCGCCGCGGCGTAGCCTTCGCGCGCGACAACAATCTGCCGCTGGCGGTGCATAGCGGCGGCCATAACATCGCCGGCACCGCGCTATGCGACGACGGCCTTGTGATCGATCTGTCGCCGATGAAATCCGTATTCATCGATCCAGTCGCGCAGCGCGCGTATGTCGAGCCTGGTGCTACGCTCGGCGATTTCGACCACGAAGCGCAAGCATTCGGACTCGCCACGCCACTTGGCATCAACTCGACCACCGGCGTGGCAGGTCTGACGCTAGGGGGCGGCTTCGGCTGGCTGAGCCGCAGATACGGCATGACCGTCGACAATCTGATTTCAGCAGACGTGGTCACCGCCGACGGGGAGTTGCTGCACGCAAGCGCGGACTCGCACGACGATCTGTTCTGGGCGATTCGCGGTGGCGGCGGCAATTTCGGCGTCGTGACGCGTTTCGAGTTCGCGCTGCACCCGGTCGGGCCGCTCGTGTACGGCGGCCTCGTCGTGCTGCCGATCGATCAGGCGAAAAATGCCCTGCTCAAGTACCGCACGGCTGCAGAACAGATGCCGGAGGAGTTGAGCGTATGGGCCGTTCTACGGCTTGCGCCACCGCTGCCGTTCCTGCCGCCCGAAGTGCACGGCAAACCGGTCATCGTATTCGCGATGTGCTACTCGGGCCCCATCGAAAACGGGCCGTCCGTGGTGGAGGCCGTACGCGGCTTCGGCACACCGGTCGGCGAACATCTCGGGCCGATGCCGTACGCCATGTGGCAACAGGCGTTCGATCCACTGCTCACGCCGGGCGCTCGTAACTACTGGAAGTCGCACAATCTCGACAAAATATCGGATGGTCTCATCGATGCGCTGCTCGATGCGATCGGCGAGCTGCCGTCACCGCAATGCGAAATCTTCTTCGGGCAGATCGGCGCGCAGACGAGCCGCGTGCCGGTCGAAGCCACAGCCTATTCGAGCCGCGACACGCAATACGCCATGAACGTGCACGGCCGTTGGGACGACGCGAGCGATGACGAGCGCTGCATTGCCTGGGCGCGCGCTTTCTTCGACGCAGCCGCACCGTTCGCGCTAGGCAGCGTGTACGTCAACTTCATGACGCAGGAGGAAGGCGGCCGGGTGGCTGACGCGTATGGGCCAAACTACGAGCGTCTCGGCGCCGTGAAGAACCGCTACGACCCTGACAATCTGTTCCGCCACAATCAGAATATCCGCCCGGCGGCCTAGGGATCGAGGGGTAGGTTGAGGGGGGAAGCGGCGTTGAAAGCCGTGAATCCCCCCGCGAACGTCAGCGCATGACAGTTGTCTATACACAGGCCGTGGCGTCAGGCACGCTAAATGCTAATTAGCAGGCATACGGGCTGCCGACGTACGCATGTGCCGAAGTCACGGCACTCACTGTCAGACAAGAAAACGCAATCTTCACTACGCACCAGGAGAACAATCATGCGCAGACGACAATTCATCATGACCACGAGCGCCGCTTTGGCTACGGCGGGTTTTGGCCTCGCCGGCTGCACGACCACGTCGCCATCCTCGAGCGCGTCTGAGTCGGCGAACGCCGGCAAGCGCGACACGATCAACGCCGGCGTTGATTCCACCTTGTCGCGTCTCTACGCGAACGTCACCGGCTCGCGTGAACTGGTCGCCAAGGCGCGCGGCGTGCTGGTGTTCCCGTCGGTGATTTCCGCGGGCTTCTGGGTTGGCGGGCAATACGGCGAAGGGTCGTTGCGCGTGGCCGGCCGCACAACGGGTTACTACAGCACCGTCGCGGGCTCATTCGGTTTGCAGATCGGCGCGCAGTCCAAGGCGCTGGTCTTCCTGTTCATGACGCAAGAGGCGCTCGACACATTCCTCAGCAGCCAGGGATGGGCAGCAGGCGCCGATGCAACGGTTGCCGTGCTGAAGGTCGGTGCGAACGGCGCGATCGATACGTCGACCGCCACCAGCCCGGTCGAAGCGTTTGTGCTGACAAACGGCGGCTTGATGGCCGGGGTGTCGCTCGAAGGCACCAAGGTCTCACGTCTGATCATCTGAGCGAACGCTCGCTGGCGCGCGGTCAGGCGCTGTCACGCAACTGGTCGCGTGACGCCTCCATCAGGCGGCGTCACGCGCGCCACGATCACGGCTCTGCTCGCCTCACCAGTCATATTGACCACATTGCGGTAAAACTCACCCGTTTTACAATCCCGCCTGGCCACTGCGTCACCTTGGCCACGACATTCAGTCTGTCTGGCGCCTCGCGTGCCCCACGCTGTTCACGCCCCTTCCGGCAGCGTGAACACGGCAATCGCGGCCGCCAGTTGCCCGGTCTGTGCTTTCAGGACGTCGGCCGACGCGCTGGCTTCTTCCACCAATGCAGCGTTCTGCTGGGTCGTTTGATCCATGCTCGCCACTGCGATGTTGACCTGCTCGATGCCCGAGCTTTGCTCGACCGACGCCGCGCTGATCTCGCCCATGATGTCGGTCACGCGGCGCACTGCGTGCACCACTTCCTGCATCGTTTCACCGGCCCGGCCCACGTACTGCGAGCCGCCTTCGATCTGCGCGGCCGATTCTTCGATCAGCGTCTTGATCTCCTTGGCCGCCGCCGCGCTACGCTGCGCGAGGCTGCGCACTTCGCCCGCCACCACCGCAAAGCCGCGCCCTTCCTCACCGGCGCGCGCCGCTTCGACGGCCGCGTTCAAGGCAAGAATGTTGGTCTGAAATGCGATCCCCTCGATCACCCCAATGATGTCGCCGATCCGGTGCGATGACTGCGAGATGCCACGCATCGTCTCGACCACCTGGCCGACCACTTCACCGCCGCGCGCCGCCGTCTCCGAGGCGTTGTGCGCCAGTTGACTGGCCTGCTTGGCGTTATCGGCGTTCTGCTTCACGGTCGCGGTGATCTGCTCCATGCTGGAAGCGGTTTCGCCGAGCGCTGTCGCCTGCTGTTCCGTGCGGCGCGACAGGTCCGCGTTGCCGGCGGCGATCTCGTTGGACACCGTCGAAATCAGCGTTGCGCCGCTGCGAATCTGCATGATCGCCTGCGCGAGTCGATGCTGCATGCGCTGCATCGCGGCGAGCAGGCTGACGTTGTCGCCGGCCTTCGTCTCGACGACCACATCGAGGTCGCCATCGGCGATACGTGAAGCGATCTGCGCCGCGTAAGCCGGTTCGCCGCCGAGTTGCCGCAAGATGCTGCGCAGGATCACGCCGATCACGAGCCCCACCACCAGACACAGAATCAGCGCGGCGCCGACGTACTGCACGAGGGTGGTGTAAAACGCGGCGTCGATATCGTCGGTGAACACACCGGTGACGATCGTCCAGCCCCATGGCTTGTAGAGCCGCACGTAGTTGATCTTCGGCGCCATCTGATCGGAGCCCGGCTTCAGGAACTGCAGGTGGATGAAGCCTTCGCCTTCGCGCTGGGCGAGATCCGAGCCGTCCTTGAACACGTGGCGGCCTTTCGGGTCCGTGAAGCCACTCATGTCCTTGCCTTCGAGATCGGCCCGCACGCCGTGCATCAGCACTCTTGCATGCGCGTCCTCGAGCACGAGGTAGCCGCCGGCGCCGTCGTAGCGCATCGCGCGCAGGTCGGCCATGGCCGTACGTTGCGCGTCGCCGAGCGACATCGTGCCGGCCGCGACGAGGCCGTTATAGCGATCCAGCACGCTGTAGGCCACGCTCACCACGCTTTTCAGCTCGGCCTGACGGTCGGCGATCATCGTGTCGCGCGTTTTGAACCCGCCCCACAGGCCGATGGCCAGAATTCCCATGCACATTACTGCTAGCGCGAGCCAAAGCCGCACTTTCAGGCGAAAACGTTCCATCTCCGTATTCCTTTGTACTTATAGCCGGCGCCGCGCGGGCGGGCACCGTAACTGTTCATGTCAATCTTCGGAATAACGGCGGAACGGGAGAAAACTTCAGCGTTTGTTTGATGCGTGTGTTTGATGCCTTCGTGCGTTGACCTATGGGGCGGAGCTTGACTGGTGCTGCTCGCCGGGGCGGCGGCATTCTAACGGCACACATGCTCGCGGCGTATCACGCGCATGGGCACGAAGCGCTTGTTATAGTGACAGGCACAAGGTTTGCGAAAGGTGTCGATGCGAAGTCTGCAAATGCTGCATTGAGGCCACCTTAGCGGCTCGCACACTGCGCTTGCGGCGCCAGTATCCCCTTGAGAAACACGACCATGGACATCGACACGCTCTCCTCCGAGAACCTCCAGTTGGTAGCGCGCAGGCAGGCCAACTGGGCAATTGGCGCATTCAAACAGTTTTCCGACGACCGTTGCGCGGCCATGGCCGCCAGCATCGCCTTCTATGCGGCCTTCTCGCTCGCGCCCACGCTGGTCATGGTGATCGCCGTGGCGGGCTGGTTCTTCGGCGCCGCGGCCGCGCGCGGCGAACTGTTCACCCACATTCACGGCCTGCTCGGCGACCAGGCCGCCGCGGGCGTGCAAACCATCGTCGAGAACGCTCATCACAGCGGCAGCGCCGGCGGCATCGCGGCGATCATTTCGTTCTCGATGCTGGCGATCGGCGCCTCGGCTACCTTCTCGTCGCTCAATAGCGCGCTCAATCTGGTGTGGCCGTATACCGGGCCGCGCTCGTCGAGCGTGATCGCGATGGTGCGCGTGCGCCTGATTTCGTTCGGCCTCGTGCTCGGTGTCGCCTTCCTGCTGATCGTCTCGCTGGTGCTCGATACGGTCATCACGTTCATCGGCAAATGGCTGTGGGGCAACTCGCCGTATGTGGTGATCGGCAACCTGCTGCAACTCGGCGTCGGCCTGCTGGTGCTGGCCTTTGCCTTCGCCGGGTTGCTGAAGTTTCTGCCGGACGCCAAGGTGCAGTGGCGCGATGCGTTCGTCGGCGGGATCGTCGCGGCTGTGCTGTTCTCGGCGGGCAAGAAACTGTTCGCGCTGTATATCGCGCATGCCGGGATGGCGAGTTCATTCGGCGCCGCCGGTTCGCTGGCCGTGCTGCTGATGTGGCTGTACTTCTCGGCCGCCGTGCTCCTGCTCGGTGCGGAGTTTTCGGCGGCGCGCGGGCGCATGCACGATCCGCGCGGCGGCTGGGGCATGCAGGAAGACTCGCCGCCCGGCAGCCGTGCCGTGCTTGCTTCGGTGCTGGCGGCCTCGACGGTATCGGCCGATGCTGTGCCTCACGTGGAAGACCGCGAAACCCGTGCTGCCGGGCTTGCGCCTGCAGCCGGAGCGGCTGCCGCCGTGGCGCGTGCCGCAGCAACGCCAGCGTCAGCTTTACCGCCGCCGGAACCGCGAAAGAAGACTTCAGCGCGGGCGACCGCGGTCAAAATCGGCCGCACCGTAGTCCTTGCCGAAGCGCAAGCGACACGCGTCGCCGCGGTCACATTGGTCGAAGCGGGCCGCACGGCCGTCGCCGCCGATCGCTATGTCAGACGGCATCCGTGGACTTCGGTGTTGTTTGCGGCAGCGGCTGGACTCGCTGCCGCCGCCGTGGCGCGCCGCAAAGGTGACGATGACGGCCGTGGCGCGTGAATGCGCGTGAAGAGTGAAGCTGGTGGCAGTTCGCACCGACAACACCAGAAGGGAGTGCCCCGACATGAGAACCATGGCGGCGGACCAAAGCAGGGGGCCGGAACGGCCGGCCACGACGGCAAACCACAGCAGCAAATCCCGGCCACAAGTTTGCGACGGCAGCGGTGGCTACCTGCTCATAACGCATAAATTCTGTCCAGCGCGCCCGTCAAGCGCGACGCGGCTCTGTTTTTATATGGGCGCTGAAGAACCGATGGAACAACTAGACGACTAGATTACAAACGACATTCAAACAAGTGTCTAAATTGCAGGTCCCGAGGCCTTCACTATCAACAAAACAACAATAATGCGCACTCAGCGAACGAATATTGCTGAAACAGCAACAATCGTTAACGGGCTTTAAATACAAGGCTTTGCGTCGTTTGTCGGTTTTTGGAGACACTCTTTTTTTTCCGGTTCTTACCAGTTGAGGCAGTGAGCTATTCTCCTTTCCGCAACAACAAACTAATCATCTGCGTGGAGAAAAGGATGAAACGAATCGCCCTGTCTACCCTCTCGCTGGCGCTGCTCGGCGCCACCGGCGTAGCACATGCTCAAAGCAGCGTTACCCTCTATGGCCTGATCGACGACTCGATCCAGTACATCAACAACAACAACGTTTCGGGCAAGAACAAGAGTTCCGTCGCTATGGCCGCAGGCAACCTGCAGGGTAGCCGCTGGGGCATGAAGGGCACGGAAGATCTGGGCGGTGGCCTGAAGGCTATCTTCCAGTTGGAAAACGGTTTCGACCCGAACAGCGGCAAGCTGAACCAAGGCGGTCGCGAATTCGGCCGCCAGGCCTTTGTTGGCCTGCAAAGCGACCAGTTCGGTACGGTCACCATCGGCCGCCAGTATGACCCGGTGGTCGACCTGGTTCAGGCGCTGACGGCAGACAACTACTTCGGTTCCACCTTCACGACGCCGAGCGACGTTGACAACAACGACAACAGCTCGCGTACGAACAACGCAGTCAAGTACACGTCGAACACGTACGCTGGCTTCCAGTTCGAAGCAATGTACGCATTCGGCGGCGTAGCAGGCTCGTCGGGTGCAGGTCAAACCTGGTCCGGCGCAGCAACGTACGCGAACGGTCCGTTCAGCATCGCTGCTGGCTACATCCGCATGGACAACTCCAACACGGCGGCCGCTCGCGCAACTGGTTGGAACGCGACGTCGGACGGCACGTTCAACTCGATCAATGCACCGTACGCATCGGCGAAGTCGATCGGTATCGCTTCGGTTGCTGGCCAGTACGTTATCGGCCCGGTCACGGCTGGTATCCGTTACAGCAACGCACAGTACAAGCCGGACGCCCTCTCGACGTTCAGCTCGACCGAGCGTTACAACGTCGGTGCTGGCTTCGTGAACTACCAACTGACGCCGGCAGCATTGCTGGGTCTGGGCTACACGTTCACGCACGCTTCGGGCAACGGTCCGTCGGCATCGTATAACCAGATCTCGCTGGGCGGCGACTACAACCTGTCGAAGCGCACAGACCTCTACCTGGTCGGCGCCTATCAAAGGGCATCGGGCACGGGCGCAACGGCAACGGTTGCCGACTACGACGCCGAATCGGCCTCGAACTCGCAAGTAATCGTCAGCCTCGGTATCCGCCACAAGTTCTAATCGAACTTGACGGACTGCGGGAGCAACACGCAGTTGAAAACCAGCCACGGGCAATCAGCCTGTGGCTGGTTTTTTTTCGTCCCCAGGCTTTGGCGCTCGCGGCGACGACTGGTCCGTCCGAGTCATGCCGCGGATCGAGGGACAACCGCGCACGCGCTGCACGTCCATCGCGATCCCCTCAGTAAATGAAAAGGCCGCCAGCAAGCCCTTAACAGGCTCGTGACGACCTTGGCGTGATGCTCCCGGCCAGCGATCTACGCCGAACGCCCTAGCGCCGCTGGGCCTTGCCCTTCTCCGCCTGCGCCAATGTCTGCGCCGGCTTCGCGTCGAGCTCATGCTCCACGCCGTCCGCCCCCACCGGCGCGCGATGCAGCACCAGCGCACGCTCACGCTGCAGCAGCGGCACATCAGGCGATTCCTGCCAGTCCGGATCGGGAATCTCGCCGAATACCTGACGCAGCCGTTCACCCCACGTGCGGTGAATCATCTCGAAGTACGCGTTGTCGTGATCGATCGAGACGAAGCGCGTGACGTGCAGCGAATCTTTCTCATACACCAGCAGATCCAGTGGCAACCCGACCGAGAGATTCGAACGCAGCGTCGAGTCCATCGAAATCAGTGCGCACTTGGCCGCTTCGTCGAGCGGCGTGGACGGCGTCAGCACGCGATCGATGATCGGCTTGCCGTACTTGGCCTCACCGATCTGGAAATACGGGTTTACAGCCGACGCTTCGATGAAATTGCCCGCCGCGTAGATCATGAACAGGCGCGGCCGGTTGCCGGCGATCTGGCCACCAAGAATGAAGCTGCAATTGAATTCGACGCCGAATTCCTGCAGCGCCTCGGCTTCGCGCTGATGCACGCGGCGTACCGCGCGGCCAATCACGCGAGCCGCGTCGGCCATGGTGGGCGCGCTCCAGAGCGTAGGCTGCGAAGGGTCGACGGGCTCGGACAGCTCGTGCAGCACCGCTTGCGTGAGCGACAGATTGCCCGCGCCCAGCAGCACAAGCATGCGTTCGCCCGGCTGCTCGAACACCGACATCTTGCGCGCGGTGCTGATGTGATCGACGCCCGCATTGGTGCGCGTGTCCGACAGGAACACGAGCCCGTCATCGACGGACATCGCTACACAGTAAGTCATAAGGAAAAGTACCCGCAAAAAACGACTGAACGGCGCTATTGTAATGCGGCGCACATGCGCCTTACCCCGTTTTACGGCCGCCGCGCGCCGAATCTGAACGGCTATGCGGGCTGACGCTCACTTAAACGCCTCGCCAGCCCTCCCGGTGAGCCGTCCTGTGAGCGCGGAGGCGGCCGCGGGCGGCCTGTCATGCAGCCCCGGGCGCCCAGTTGAGCCGACCGTCAGTCCCCGCCCCCTATTGCGGCATTTGCCCACTGACCGTAACGGACACCTTCAGATGCTCCTCCAGCCCGCCGATCCGCCGGCCGCGCACCGGCGCGGCAGCTTCGTAGTCGCGCGCCACGGCGAGCCGGCAGTAGATCTCACTGGCAAACGCGGCATGCGTGACGTCGACGGAAATCCAGCCCTTGCCATCGAGCCACACGTCGACCCATGCGTGGCTCGCGCCGTGGTCCGCCCCAAGGGGACTTCCTCCGGTGCTCACGTCGCCGGGTTCGATGTAGCCGCTCACGTAGCGCGCCGGGATGCCGCGCGCGCGGCAGCAGGCCAGCATCAGATGCGCATGGTCCTGGCACACGCCGTTGCCGAGCGCGAGCGCCTGGGCGGCCGTGCTGGTGACTTCGGTGATACCGGCGTTGTACTTCACGCGCTGCACGATCTGTTCGGACAACTCGATCAGATTGCTGGACGTCGCAAGACTCGGCACCGATGCGGCCAGCTCGCGGACTGCCGCATCGGCCTCGGTGAGACGCGTCGAGCAGGTGAAATGCTCGAGCGGAATCGGCCCGACCGCGTCGGGCAATTGGCCATCTTTCAGCGCAATCGTGTCCACTTCGCCCGCTACGTGCAGACGAATCTCGCTGTGCGGCTTGTTGATGACGAGCGTATGCAGCACATTGCCGTAGGCGTCGAAGGTGGCGTCGAGCTTGCCGGGCGCATCGATGCTCCAGCGCCGCACCACCTGCGAGGCGCCGCTTGCCGGCGTCAGACGCAGTTGCTGGATCGAATAATGGACAGTCGCTTCGTAGCGATAGGACGTGTCGTGGCGGATCGTCAGGTACATAAAAAGAACTCCGTCAGGCGACTGGCAACATCAGATAGGTACGCGCAACCAGATTGCCGAGCTCGAACACGCGAGCAAGGAACTGGGTCAGATAGGCGTGCAGGCCGGCTTCGAAAATCTGCCGGATGTCGGAATACACCAGCTCGGCGCGCAGCTTGCCGGCAAACCGTTCGCACTGGTTCGAGCCCGGCGTGCGCAGCATCGCCAGATTCGTGCAGACGCCTTCGAGCGAAGCGAGCAGCGAGCGCGGCATCTGCTGGTTCAGGATCATCAATTCGACCACTCGCGCCGGCGTGACGACATCGCGATACACCTTGCGATAAATCTCCAGCGCCGACACCGAACTGAGAATCGAGGTCCAGTAGTAAAAGTCTTCGAGCTGGCGGGCGGCATCGCGTGAATTCGGCTCGACGTCGGCGAAGCGCACGTCGAGAATCCGCGCGGTGTTGTCGGCGCGTTCGAGGAAGGTGCCGAGCTGCGTGAAGAAGAACGCATCGTCCTGCAACGCAGTGCCGATCGTCACGCCGCGTGACAGGTGCGAGCGGAACTTCACCCACTCGAACAGCGCGCCCGGATTGCTCACGGCCTGACCGGACTGGCTCCGTTCGTTGAATTCGAGCCAGGTGTCGTTGATGGTTTCCCACCATTCGGTCGTCAAGGTGCCGCGTACGGCGCGGGCGTTTTCGCGCGCGGCCTGCAAACACGAGTGAATGCTCGACGGATTGGTCGCATCGGCCACCATGAAATCGAGCACATGTTCGCGGGTCGGTTCGTCGTAGCGCTGCGCGAACGCGCTTTCGAGCTCGGAAATGCGCAGCACCGAGCGTTGCGCGCGCGCTTCCTGTTCGGGCGTTTGCGGCAACAGCAGCGCCTTCAGGTTGATGTCGAGCATGCGGGCGGTGTTCTCCGCGCGCTCCATGTAGCGGGCCATCCAGAAGAGGTGATCGGCGGTTCGGCTTAGCATGACGGCGTTCCGTATCTGATGACGCGAGACCCTGGTAAAAGTAAAAAGGCTCGCGCTGGTTATCCGTGTGCACCGGCGGCGGTTCGACTACTTCGCCGGCACGTTGGGTTGCGGGCGCGGTTGCATGAAATGCTGCAATAACTCCAGCATGAGCAACCGCATTGGCAACCGCGTCAGTCGACCATCCACGTATCTTTGGTCCCGCCTCCCTGCGACGAATTGACGACGAGGGAGCCCTCCTGCAACGCCACGCGCGTGAGACCACCTGCGCACATCGTCACGCTCTTGCCGGACAGCACGAACGGCCGCAAGTCGATATGGCGCGGCGCGATGCCGGATTCGACAAAGGTCGGACACGCCGACAACGCGAGCGTAGGCTGCGCGATATAACCCGCGGGCCGCGCAATCAGGCGCTCCCGGAACGATTCGATTTCGGCTTTCGTCGATGCCGGTCCCACCAGCATTCCGTAGCCGCCCGCGCCGTGCACTTCCTTCACGACCAGCTCGGGCAGATGCGCGAGCGTGTACGCGAGATCGTCAGGCTTGCGGCACTGGAACGTGGGTACGTTGTTGAGGATCGGCTTCTCGCCGAGGTAAAACTCGATCATTTCCGGCACGTACGGGTAGATCGATTTGTCGTCGGCGATACCGGTGCCCATGGCGTTCGCCAGCGCCACACGTCCGGCCCGATAGGCGGTCAACAGACCCGGCACGCCCAGCGCCGAATCGTTGCGGAAAGCGAGCGGATCGAGAAAATCGTCGTCGACGCGGCGATAGATCACGTCGACACGCTTCGGTCCCTGCGTGGTGCGCATGAACACATAGTTGTCGTCGACGAACAGATCCTTGCCTTCCACCAGTTCGACACCCATCTGCTGCGCAAGGAAGGTGTGCTCGAAGTACGCGGAGTTGTACATGCCCGGCGTGAGCACCACCACGACCGGATCGTCGACGCCTTCGGGCGCCACCGAGCGCAGGGTGTCGAGCAGCAGATCGGGATAATGCGCGACCGGCGCAATGCGGTTCTGCACGAACAGCTCGGGGAAAAGCCGCATCATCATCTTGCGGTTTTCCAACATATAGGACACGCCCGACGGCACCCGCAGGTTGTCTTCGAGCACGTAGAACTCGCCCTCGTCGCCTGCGCGCACCACGTCGACGCCGGCGATATGCGCGTAAACACCGAGCGGCACGTTGACGCCCTGCATTTCAGGCCGGTATTGCGCGTTGGTATAAACCTGTTCGGCCGGCACGATGCCGGCACGCACGATGTTGCGATCGTGATAGACGTCGTGGATAAACAGATTGAGCGCCTGCACCCGTTGGCGCAAACCGGCTTCCAGCGTCTGCCATTCGCTGCGCGGAATGATGCGCGGAATCAGATCGAAAGGGATCAGCCGCTCGGTGCCGGACAAATCGCCGTTCACCGCGAAGGTGATACCGACCCGGCGGAACAGCAGGTCGGCTTCCGCACGCTTGCGTGCGATCGCCTCATTGCCCTGCTTCACCAGCCACCGCTCAAAGCGCGCGTAGTGTGGCCGCACGGCATCGTCATGATGACGCATCTCGTCATAGCATCGCATGTCACGCCCCGCTCTTGTTGTCGGATAGAAGGCGAATGCGCTGCGCATTCGGTGTTCGACAATCGTTGAAGCAAGCGCTATGCCATTGAGCTTTTCGCGTGCCAAATACAGTGCATGCACGCCAACAGCGCATCCCGACCGGCATGGCCTCGCTGCCATCGTACTGCGGCGGCTCATGATGCGCTAGTACGGTGCATAAGCGGCACCTTGGCGGGCAGCGGCGAGTTCGCCAAACCACGGCAGGCGCGCATAAAAAATCCCCGCGGATTCGCATCCACGGGGATTCGGACAACTCGCACTGCGGGTCGGCTCAAACGTTAACCAAGGTTAAAAGCGCACGGTTAAAAACGCACCGTTAAACAACCACGCTCAAAAACCGCGGCAACGCATGAAGCACGATTAGCCTGCTGCTGCGTCTTTCAGCTTCTTCAGCGGACGTGCCTTGATGCGCACGCTAGCCGGCTTGGCCGGGAACCAACGCTCTTCGCCCGAGAACGGGTCTTTGCCGAAGCGCTTCTTCTTCGCCGGCACAGCTTGCACGACGATCTTCAGAAGACCCGACAGCGTGAATTCGCCAGCGCCCTTCTTGTGCACAGCGCCGAGGATCGTGTCTTCGAGCGCGGCCAGAACGGCCTTGGCGGTCTTCGGTTCCACAGCAGCGCGTTCAGCGACGTGTGCAGCCAGCGAGGCCTTCGTGAAGGTGTCCTTGATCGGCGACGGAGCGCTGGACGCCTTCACGGCGACCTTCTTAGCTGCGACGGCTTTCTTCGCAGGGACTTTCTTTGCAGCAACCTTCTTGGTCGGTACCGGGGCAGCAGCCTTCTTGGCCACCTTTTTTGCGGAAGTCGGCATGTTTCTCCTACCTGTAGTGGTCAGTAAATTGCACGAAGCGCACACGGTATGCGCACGCTTCAACGCCGGATTCTACAAGCGCTAATACGATTTGCGCGACTCTTTTGTGTATAACAGCGAAGGTTTGTTGCGCGGCGCAGACTGCGCAACACATTTTGATCCTTGTTTTAGCGGGTAAACGTGCGGCGGCGCGCGTCGGACCGGTCTGCAACACGAACACGTAACGTGCGTTACAAGCCATTTCGACGCCTGAATTGAGGCACTTTCGGCACCGGGCGATCGTCGACGGATAGCGACTCGATGGCGAAACCGTGACTCGCCGACGCGTTCGCCACGCCGATTCACGCGACGGAAAAAACACGCCCCCTGCAGCGAAAGTCTCCGCAAGGGGCGGCTAACATTGCTCTGCGACAGAAAATCGCAGGCCGTTTCAAGGATAGGCTTAAGTAATCTTCGAGCGTGTTTTGAGTCGTCAGCGGGCGAGCCGCGGCAGAATGTCGGCGAGCCTGGTAAGGGCCGCGTCGATATGTTCGACCGCAATGCTGCCGTAACCCAACATCAAACCGGGCTGCGGCTTCGCACGCTGATAAAACGGCGCGAGCCCATACAAACCGATCGACGCTTCACGCGCGGCGCTCACTAGCGCCTCCTCGGTCAACGGCGCCTTCAGCCACGTCGCCATATGGATGCCGGCGGTCGGCACAATCGGTTCGAACCACGGCGCGAGGTCGCCCTGCAAATGCTTCAGCAGCATCGCGCGGCGCGCCGCATAGGTCTTGTGCATGCGCCGCAGATGTTTGGCGAAGTCGCCGTTGAGCATGAAGGTCGCGAGCGCGGTTTGCGTGAGGGTGCAGCCGTGACAGTCGGCAATCTGTCGGGCCTTGAGAAGCGGGCCATAGAGGGAGGCCGGCGGCACCACGTAGCCGACCCGCAGTTCCGGAAAAATCGTCTTCGAAAACGTCCCCACGTATGCGACCAGACCGGCGCGGTCGAGACTCTTCAGCGGCTCCATCGGCCGGCCTTCGAAACGGTACTCGCAGTCGTAGTCGTCCTCGATGATCACGGCGCCGCGTTTCTGCGCCCATTCGAGCAACTCGACGCGCCGCTCCAGACTCATCGGCATGCCGAGCGGGAACTGATGCGAGGGCGTCACGTAGACGATCCGCGCCTTGTCCGGGAGCTTGCTCACGATCAGGCCTTCGGCGTCCACCGGCACCGGCACCACGCGTGCGCCCGTAGCCGTGAAGCACGCCTGTACCGGCGGATAGCCTGGGTCTTCGAGCGCCGCGATCTCGCCGGGCCGCAATGTGATGCGCGCGATCAGATCGAGCGCGTGCTGCGCGCCTTGCGTGACGATCACGTCGTCCCAGTTGCTCGTGACCGCGCGGTTGAACGCCAGGTAGCGCGAAATCGCGAGGCGCAATTCCTGTTCGCCGGCCACGTCGCGATACGTGCCTGGGCCGCGCGCCTGCACACGCAATGCGTGGTTCACGCAACGGCGCCAGACGTCGAAGGGGAACAGCGATTTGTCGGTCGCGCCGCCGACGAAATCGTGCGGCGAGGCCACCGTGGGCCGCGGCAATGGCAAAGTCTCGGGCATCTCTTCCCACAGCGGTTGGGCACGCGCTGCCGCTTTCGGCTTCGCCTTCGCCCGCTCGCGCGCCGACTCAACCGCCAGTGCATGCGACGAGCGCTCCGCCGGCAGACGCTCCAGACCATCGGCGACGAAGGTGCCCGAACCGGCGTGCGCGCTCAAATAGCCTTCAGAGAGCAAGCGTTCGAATGCTTCGAGTGTGGTCTTGCGCGAGACGCCCAATTGCGTGGCGAGATCGCGCGTGGACGGCAAACGCGTGCCGCCGGCGAGGCGCCCTTCGAGTATGCCGGCACGCAACTGCCGGTAGATCTGTCCGGACAGATCGTGACGCCCGTCGACCGCGATATGGATGTCCATCCGAGTGGCTACCTTAAATATCCGGGAAATGCTTATTCCGAAAGACCAATACCGACCGTAAGCTTACCTCCGTCGGCGCCATCGGAGCAGAAACGTACCGGACATTTACGACAAGGAACCGCGCATAAAACGCAAAATGGCGCGCCTCTGTAATACGAGGCGCGCCATCTTTGTTGCACTACCGGGAAGCGATTACTCCACCACTGCCCCATTCAATGCAGCCGCTTGCCGCGCGTTCTCACGCGCTTCATCGCCGCAACGCTGATGCTCACGCGAGAGCTTGCGCATCAGCGGCAACAGCAGCACGGCGATCAGCGCGCCCAACGCCGCAAGCCAACCCACGCCGTTAAACAACTTGGTGTACAGCGGCAGCGATTCGAGCGGATCGAGATTGCCCGCAGGCATTTGCGCGAAGTTCGCCACCACGCTGCCCAGATACTGCGAAACACCGGTCGCCACGAAGTAAGCACCCATCATGAAGCCGCTCATCCGCGCCGGCACGTAGCGCGCGATCATCGCGAGGCCGAGGCCGCTCACCAGCAATTCGCCGAGCGAATACAAACCGTAGCCGCCCACCATGAACCACGACGACACGCGGCCGTTCACCGCGTAGTTACCGCTCGCCGCATAGACGAAGAAGCCGGCCGCCACCACCGCGAAGCCGAACGCGTACTTCACCGCGACCGGCACGTCCTTGCCGCTCTTCGCGAGCTTCGTATAGAGCAGCGCGAGCACCGGGCTCAGCAACATGATCCAGATCGGATTGAGCGCCTGGAACTGCGCGGCGCTCCATGTGAACCACGTCTGGCCGAACAGAATGAAACGCGGATCGACGTTGCGCAGCGCGAACAGCGTGAGCGACGTCGACATCTGCACGTAGAACACGAAGAACAGGATCACCTGCGCGGTCAGGATCAGCGCCGCCACCAGGCCCGAGCGCTCTGAGCGTTCGCACTTCACCAGCATGTAGCCGAAGATCGCCAGAATCGCGACGCCCGCCGTGTACACGCAAGCCACCGCAATCGCCTTGTGCTGCAGCACGAACATCGTGACCGTGCCGAGCACGATACCGCCCAATGCAACCGCGCCGACGCGTTTCCAGCGGATCGGTTCGGCGTCCGGCGTGGAGCCGATATGCGCGAGCGTGCGGAACATGATGAAGTAATTCAGCACCGACAGCAGCATGCCGGCGCAGCAGACCGCGAATGCCGTATGCCAGCCCCAATGATCCTTGATCCACGGCGTCGCGAGCATCGACACCGTCGAGCCGATATTGACCGCCATGTAATAGATCGTGAATGCGCTGTCGATGCGCGCGTCGTCGCCTTCGTAGATGCGACGCACGAGATTCGCGGCGTTCGCCTTGAACAGCCCGTTGCCCACCACGATCACGCCGAGCGACGCGTACATGTAGCTCAATTGCTCATTAGGTAACGCCAGCATCAGATAGCCGGCTGCCAGCACGCCGGCGCCGAAGATCATCGTGCGGCGCGCGCCGAGAATCTTGTCGCCGATCCAGCCGCCGATCGACGGCGAGGCATACACCAGTGCCGTAAACGCGCCCCACGTGAGGGTGGCGTGGCTGTCGGTGAAGTTCAGCTTGTCGATCATGAACAGGACCAGCAGCGCGGCCATCCCGTAGTAGCCAAAGCGCTCCCACATCTCGATCAGAAAGACCGTCGAGAACGAACGGGTCTGCGAGACCGGTGCGCTGGCGGGATTGGACGAAGTCATCATGTACCTCATGTTCTTACGGTTGCAGCGGCGCGCGGACAGGCCACGCGGCGCGAAAAACTGGATCTGGGAAAACGGTCGGCGGAGCCCGCGCGACGCGGCACAGGCATTTGCATAGGCATGTGCGTAGCCAGCGGCACGCTCAGCTACGCGCTCATCTGCAAGCCAGGTTGCAAAGTGAGGCGCCTGTACCAGCAGAAAAACCAGGGAATGGGATGGAGGCCCGCCACGCGGGACGTCCCGAAGGAACTGCCCTTGGGGGACGCTGCGCCACATCGGGCTCGGGTTCCGGCAAGCGGAACGGGCTCAATGATAAAGCATTGTGGGGAACGGCTATCCGGCGAGCGGCAGATGACGGCCGCGCCGGGCGGCGGGCACACAGCCCACGGCGGGAAAAATCGGCAGTGATAGTCATGTCCTCATGCCGGCGAGCGTTCTGATGGAACGTGCCGGACAATGCTCCGCCGCGCAGGATCGCTGCGCGCGGAATAAAAAACAGCGGTTGGCGTCGCGTCTGATACAAACACGTGCGCCCATCCGCCAAGCGGGCCTGATTCTGCAAACAGAAACACGGTTCGTCACTCAGGGAATTCACTGATGCCACGCCAATTACCTGTTCTTACGCGCCATATTCCTTCATTCCCCAGTCGGGTGCGGCTGAAAATAGTCTTTGATGTCATGCCTTTAACGTCTCCTGATACTCAATTTGCATCAATGCCGACACCCATTGCATACAGCAGTCTTTACCGCATCCGCTTTCAGTTTCTCGCCGATTGCCGGTCAAAACGGCTGGCGCGGATTTCGGTTCTGGCAACATAGAGCGTTGTCTCGAAATTGCGGCCCCTTGCACGACCGAGCGCTGAACGGCCCGCCACCCCGGCCTGGACCGCAATCAAACCATATTTACTTATATCAAACAAATTTTGACGGGCTAATTTCCTCCTGCTATGGTCACGACAATTCAAAAGAACAACCCGGCACTCGAACTTGGGAGCAAGATCCGCGCGCTGCGGCAACGGCTGAAGCGCACGCTGGATGAAACGGCAACAGCGGCGGGGATTTCCAAACCGTTTTTGTCGCAAGTCGAACGCGGTCTGGCGTCACCGTCCATCACTTCGCTGGCCGGGATTGCCCACGCACTCGGGGTGACGGTGCAGTATTTCGTCGACACGCCAAGCGAAGAACGCTCGATGTGCCGCGGCGATCAGTTGAAGTTTTTCGGTTTTGCAGACTCAGCCAATCTGTTTGCACGGTTGACTAATCTGACGGGCGGCCGTCAGCTCGAAGCGATCCTCGTGAGGATGCCGCCCGGGCAGAAACGCTCGGAAGTCACCACGCATGCCGGTGAAGAGTTTATGTATGTGATCAGCGGCGAAGTGTCGTTGACGCTGGAAGGTAAGACGTTCGTGCTGCACGCGGGAGACAGCGCGCATTACGAATCGACGGTGCCTCATAGCTGGGCGAATACCGCGCGTATCGAGACGGTGGTCGTCTGGGTGGGTACACCGAGACTGTTTTAAAAAGCAGGCACCTTTTCCGGTTGATCCGGCCAGGGTTTGCCTGCATTACGAAATGTAAGGAATCCTGCATGTCGCGCAACCAACACGGGCAACAAGGGCCGCCCTGCCCCGAGCACCGCAGATAACCGGGCGCCCTGGCGCCAGCGCGTTCTTCTCTCGACCTTTCCTGCGACCTCAACCGATGAAAACCCCGTTTGCTTACGCGACGGCGCTGACCGCGCTCGTCCTTACGATTCAGCCCTCCGCCTTCGCCGTCAACGTGCCCGCAGGTGTCACCCTCGCAGCCAGCCAGGAAATGACCCGCCAGGTGCCGTCCGAAACCGAATCGCTCGACCCCGCGCATATCGAATCCTGGACCGGCGACACGATCGCGCTCGACATGTTCGAAGGTCTGACGCGCATCGACGCGGCTGGCGCGATCGTGCCGGGCGTCGCGCAATCGTGGACGCGCACCGGGCCGACTACGTGGGTGTTCAAGCTGCGCCACGACGCGCGCTGGAGCAATGGCCAGCCGGTCACGGCGGCTGACTTCATCTATGCATGGCAACGCGTGCTCGATCCGAAAACCGGTTCGAAATACACCGTGCTGGTCGAATTCGTGAAGAACGCCAAGGCGATCCTCGCCGGCAAGGCGCCGCTGACGAGCCTCGCCGCACGTGCCGTCGATCCGTACACGCTCGAAGTCACCACCGAAGTGCCGGCCGCCTTCTTCCCGCAACTGACCGCCATGCCGGCCATGGCCCCGGTCAATCGTGAAACCGTGACCAAATTCGGCGGCGACTGGACTCGTCCGGGCAACTTCGTCGGTAACGGCCCGTATGTGCTGACCGACTGGCAGCCGAGCAACCGGCTGGTGGCGTCCAAAAGCAGTACGTACTGGAACGCCAGCAAGGTCGTGATCACGAAAGTGACCTATCTGCCGATCGAAAACGACGAAACGGCGATGCGCATGTATCAGGCCGGCCAGTTCGACTACACGTATTCGATTCCGTCGGGCATCTATGCGCAGGTCAGCAAACAGTTCGGCTCCGAACTGAAAACCGGCCTGCAGATCGCCACCTACTACTACAGCCTGAACAACGAAGACCCGGCATTCAAGGACAAGCGCGTGCGCCAGGCGCTGGCGATGGTGCTGGATCGCGACCTGCTGACCAAGCGTATAACGGCCGACGGCGAGGTGTCGATGTACGGCCTGATCGCCAAGGGCACGGAAGGCTCGAACGTCTTCACGCCTGACTGGGCAAACTGGCCGATGGCCAAGCGCGTCGATTACGCGCGCAATCTGTTGAAGGCCGCAGGCTATTCGGACGCGAAGCCGCTGACGTTCACCCTCACCTACAACACCAACGACCTGCACAAGAAGGTCGCGCTGTTTGCCACCTCGGAATGGCGCACCAAGCTCGGCGTGACCGCCAAGCTCGAAAACGTCGAATACAAGGTCCTGCTCAAGCAACGCCACGACGGCAAGGTGCAGGCCTCGCGCGACGGCTGGTTCGTCGATTACAACGACGCCAACTCGTTTTTCGATCTGATACGCTGCAACAGCGTGCAGAACGATCAGCGCTACTGCAACCCGCAAGTCGACAAACTGGTCGATGAAGGCAACCTGCAGCTCGACGACGCGAAGCGCACTGCCCTGCTCACGCAGGCGCACGATCTGGCCATGAACGACTACCCGCTGGTATCGCTCTTCCAGTACTCGGCGGACCGGCTGGTCAAGTCGTATGTCGGCGGCTACACGTCGACCAATTACGTCGACCAGCGCGCCACGCAAGACATGTATCTGATCAAGCACTAAGCGCGGGAGCACCGTCATGCTGGCCTATACGCTGCGCCGCACGCTCTGGGCGATCCCGACGATTCTCGCCGTGATCACCGCGTGCTATCTGCTGCTGCACCTCACCCCCGGCGGGCCGTTCGACACGGAGAAACACCTGTCGGCGGCCGTGCTCGCGAACCTCAACGCCAAGTATCACCTCGACGAACCGTTGTGGCTGCAGTACCTCCACTACCTGGGCTCGCTGCTGCACGGCGACCTCGGCCCGTCGTTCCGCTACGCCGACTGGAGCGTCAACGATCTCGTGTGGAAGGCGTTGCCGGTGAGTCTCGGCGTCGGCGGCGTATCGGTGCCGATCGCACTGGTGATCGGCGTCGCGCTCGGCACGCTGGCCGCGGTGCGGCGTGACCGCTTCGTCGATCACTTCGTGATGGTGCTCGGCAATATCGGCAACGTGGTGCCGCCGTTCGTGCTCGGGCCGGTGCTGGTGTGGATCTTCGCGATCCTGCTGAAGACTTCCGAAGGCCACGGCTGGCTGCCGGCCGGCGGCTGGGGCGAAGGCGAGTGGCGCTATCGCGTGCTGCCGATCGTGCTGCTCGTCATCATCAACGTTGCCGGGATCGCGCGCGTGATGCGCGGCAGCATGATCGAAGTGCTGTCGGGTAACTTCATCCGCACTGCGCGCGCCAAGGGCCTGCCGGGCCGCACGATCGTGTTGCGCCATGCGATGAAGCCCGCGCTGATGCCGGTCGTGTCGCTGCTCGGCTCGATCTGCATCTCGTCGATCACCGCGGCCGTGGTCACCGAATCGGTGTTCGCGCTGCCGGGTCTCGGCCAGCTGGTCGTCAACGGCGCGATCAATCGCGACTACACCCTCGTGCTCGGCCTCGTCGTGCTGACGACCGCCGTCGCCGTGCTGTTCAATCTGCTGGTCGACCTCGCGTATGCATGGCTCGATCCGCGCATCCGGTACTGATCCATGGCCCGCTCATTTCAAACGACTGCCGCGGCGCTCGATCCGCTCGCGGCCATTGCCAACGCGCCGCGTTCGCGCGGCCCGCTCGCCACCGCTGCCGCGCGCTTCGTGCGCAACCGCGCGGCGTTCGCCGGCTTTGTCGTCTTGCTGCTGATCGTGATTGCCTGCGTGGCCGGTCCGTGGTTCCTGCCGAATAATCCGATCGATAGCGACTGGAGCGCGATCAGCCTCGCGCCCACGCTGCAAAACATGCACTGGTTCGGCACCGACGAACTCGGCCGCGACCTGCTCGCGCGCACGCTGCAAGGCGGTCGCGTGTCGCTCGAAGTCGGCTTGCTCGGCACACTGGTGTCGGGACTGATCGGCGTGGCGTATGGCGCCACCGCCGGCTATCTGGGTGGCCGCGTCGACGCGGTGATGATGCGTATCGTCGACATGATGTACGCGATCCCCTACATGCTGATCGCCATCCTGATGATGACGCTGTTCGGCCGCGCGTTCTATCTGGTCGTCCTCACCATCAGCGCGTTTTCGTGGCTCGACATGGCGCGCGTGGTGCGCGGTCAGACGCTGTCGCTGCGCTCGCGCGAATTCATCGACGCCGCCCGTGCGATCGGCGTGAGTTCGCGTTCGATCATCGCGCGCCACATCGTGCCGAATCTGTTCGGCGTGGTGGTGGTGTACGCGAGCGTGACGGTACCGAATATCGTGCTGACCGAATCGGTACTGTCGTTCCTCGGCCTCGGGGTGCAGGAACCCATGACGAGCTGGGGCGTGCTGATCCAGGACGGCGCGCAGAAACTCGATTCGATGCCCTGGCTGCTGCTGTGCCCGGCCGTGATGTTGTGCATCACCCTGTATTCCGTGAATTTCGTCGGCGATGGTCTGCGCGACGCGTTCGACCCGAAGGACCGCTGACATGCCGCTACTCGAAGTCAAAGACCTGAGCGTGCGCTTCACGCGCCGCGAGGGCGCACCCGTCGACGCGGTGCAGCGCGTATCGTTTTCGCTCGAAGCGGGCCGCACGCTTGGCATCGTCGGTGAATCGGGTTCGGGCAAAAGCCAGACGGTGATGGCGCTGCTCGGCCTGCTGGCCGGCAACGGCAAGGTGTCCGGTGCCGCGACCTATCGCGGCGAAAACCTGCTGACGATGAACGAGGCCGAGTTAAACAAGATTCGCGGCGACCGCATCGGCATGATCTTCCAGGACCCGATGACCTCGCTCAATCCGTTCCTGACAATCGAACGGCAGATGACCGAGACGCTGCAACTGCATCGCAAGATGTCGCGCCGCGAAGCGCGCCGCCGCGCCATCGAAACGCTCGAAACGGTGCGTATTCCCGATGCCGCACGGCGCATCAATATGTATCCGCACGAGTTCTCCGGCGGCATGCGGCAACGCGTGATGATCGCCATGGCTCTCCTCTCCGAGCCGGAAATCCTGATCGCCGACGAGCCGACCACCGCGCTCGACGTGACCGTGCAGGCGCAGATCATCGAACTGCTGCGCGAACTGAACCGCGAACGTGGCACCGCGATCATTCTGATCACGCACGACATGGGCGTCGTGGCCGGTTTGTGCGACGACGTGATGGTGATGTACGCCGGCCAAACCGTCGAGCAGGCGAACGCCGCCACGCTGTTCGCCGCACCGACGCATCCGTACACAATCGGTCTCCTGAACGCACTGCCGCGCCTGACCGACGACGATGACCGTCCGCTGCAAACCATTCCCGGCAACCCGCCGTTACCCGGCGAAGTCGGCGAAGGCTGCGCATTCGCACCGCGCTGCACGTATTGCTCCGACCGGTGCCGCGAGTCGCGGCCTGCGCTTATCGCGTCGCCTACGGCTGTCGATGCGTTGCGCGCGTGCCACCGGCCGGTGCAGGAAATCATGGAGGTACAACACGTATGAACGCCACTTCCATTGCAAGCCAGGGCCAAAGTCCGGCAACGCTGTTGTCAGTCGACGATCTCAAGGTGCAGTTCGGCGTGCCGCGCGGCGGCTTTCCATGGTCAGGCAAAGCGACGCTGCGCGCGGTGGACGGCGTGTCGTTCAGCGTGCGGCGCGGCGAAACCGTAGGACTCGTCGGCGAATCGGGCTGCGGCAAGTCCACACTCGCGCGCGCCATCATCGGGCTCGCACCGGTGGCGAGCGGCAGCGTGCGCTGGCTCGACAAGGAAACCGTACTGACGGGCGCGCAGCGCGATACCTCGCGCTTGCGCCGCGACGTGCAGATGATTTTCCAGGACCCGCTCGCCTCGCTCGATCCGCGCATGACGATCGAACAGATCGTCGCCGAACCCTTGCGCACGCATGGCCAGGACATTGCCCGCGCCGACGTGCAACGGCGCGTTCTGACCATGCTCGAACGCGTCGGTCTCAACGCGCAGCATCTGCGCCGCTATCCGCATGAGTTTTCCGGCGGCCAGTGTCAGCGCGTCGGGATTGCGCGCGCGTTGATCGGCGAACCGCAACTGGTAATCTGCGACGAGCCGGTGTCGGCGCTCGACGTCTCGATCCAGGCGCAAATCGTCAACCTGTTGCGCGATCTGCAGCGCGAGTTGTCGCTGTCACTGCTGTTCGTCGCGCACGATCTCGCCGTCGTCAAGGCGATCAGCCACCGCGTGCTGGTGATGTATCTGGGTCGTGTGATGGAGTTCGGCGACAAGCGCGACGTATATGGCACGCCGCGTCATCCGTACACGCGTGCGTTGCTGTCGGCCGTGCCGGTGCCCGATCCGGTGGTTGAACGCGCCCGCCGTCATCTGCTGTTGCGCGGCGAGATTGCGTCGCCGCTCAGCCCACCCTCCGGCTGCGCGTTTCGCACGCGCTGCCCGGATGCGATCGAGGCCTGCGCCAGCGAGATTCCACAGGCTGTCACGCATGGTGCGAGCGCGACACGCGTCGCGTGCATTCGCGTGAACGACGCCCCCATAGCAGTCCCCTTGGGGCATCGCTAAAGAGATCAGTCTGAAAATTTAAACCGTATTCCCCGGCGCGGCGGGCCGCCGCGCCGTTGGATTCGTTCGTCCTGCCATCAGCGGGACAAACGATACGCGTGGAGTGGCTAAACGCCAGCCAAAGACTCACCAAAATAACAGAGACGTACTACATGAAAGATAGCCGAACAAAAAAGTGGTCAAAAAAAACTAATGCAGCCACCTTCTTTTACTGCGCATTCACGCTGCCCGCGCTGACCATCGGCGCGAGTGCCTACGCCGACGACGTCGTACTGGAGCCCACCTCCGATACGACGAAAACTCAAACACTCGCGCAAACGTTTTCCTCTCCTACGCAACGATCGCAAGCAACGCCCGCCTCGCAAAGTTCGCAAGCCAACACGCCCGGCAAGCGCAGAGCCGAACAGGGCGGCCAGGTGCGCAACGATCAACCCGACACCACCAATGCCGTCGTCAATGCGGAAGCCAGCCAGACGGTGACGCCACCCACCCCGCCGTCAAGCCAGGCAGCGAGCAAAGGCTTTATCGCCGATAGCCATCTGAACCTGCAGTTCCGCAACTATTCCGACTACTTCCAGGCGCCCACCTCGATCTATCGTCACGCGTGGGTTCAGGGTGCGCAAGTCAACTACGAATCCGGTTTCACGCAGGGCCTGGTTGGCTTCGGTGTCGACGCGTCACTGTTCGCCGCGCTCAAGCTCGACGGCGGCAACGGCGCCGGCAACATGGTGCACGTCGGCAAGGACGGCGGCGGCTCGCAGCAGCTCGCGTGGGCTTACCCCGGCATGTACGACATCAAGGGACGTATTTCGGAAACGGTCGTGAAGTACGGTCTGCAGACCGTCACCAATCCGTTCCTCGAACCGCATGACAACCGCGCATTGCCGCCGACGTTCCTCGGTGTCTCGATGGTCAGCAACGATCTGGTTCACACGACGCTCGAGGCCGGCAGTTTCACCAAAGTCGATGCACGCGGCCACACGAACCTGACTAACCTGACCACCTCGTACGGCGGCACGCGCATCGACCGCCTGACTTACGTGGGCGGAACGTGGCACTACGCGAAGAACGGCGAAATGGCGCTGTACGTCGACCAGGCGGACGACGTCTGGCGTCAGTACTACGGCTCGGTCGCGCAGTCGTTCGGCGACCCGACCACGATCAAGTGGAGCGGTCTCGCGAATATCTACTCGACGCACGATACCGGCGCATCACGCCAGGGGCATATCAACAGCAACGCGTACAGCCTGTCGGTTTCCGCACAGCACGGCCCACATGCGCTGCTGCTCGGTTACCAGCAGGTGCTCGGCGATCAGTTCTTCGACTACGTCAACGAGACCAACGGTATCTACCTGACCAACTCGATGGACGTCGACTACAACGCGCCGCATGAGCAGTCGCTGCAATTGCGCTACACGTTCGACGGCAAATACGCCGGCGTGCCGGGGTTCAAGGCGATGTTCTGGGGCGAGTACGGCTGGGGTGCGGATGCGTCGGCGGGTGCCGCGGACAATGCTTCGGCGTCCGCGCCGCTGCACAACCTGTACTGGAAGAACGGTGAACCGGTGCACGGCCACCATCACGAGTTCGGTTTCATTCCGAGTTATACGCTGCAAAGCGGCCGCTTCAAGGACACGAAGGTCACGTTCATCGCGATGTGGCACAACGCCTCGCGCTATTACTCCGATGGCAACAATATGGAGTACCGGCTGGTGGTGAATGTGCCGGTGAAGGTGTTCTAAAGCGAGCGGGTTTCTCGCTGTTTTGAAAATCGAAGGGCGTCACATTTCGCCTCAACGTGACGCCCCTTTCGCTTTCAGTTTCAGTTTCAGCTTACCCCGCGATCCGCTCGGTAGTCATCGCCCGCGACAAACCATGCATCGGCCGGCGCAACGCGACATCGAAGGGATTAGTTTGCGGGCCGATCGCATCCGCCTGACGGCGCAGCAATTCGACCACCATCGGCAGGCGATCGTCGCCGAGACGCGCCGCCAGCGTGCCCACGCTCAGCGCCGCCACCGCGACACCCGTGCGATCCAGAATCGGCACCGCCACACCCGCCATGCCGTCGAGTACCCCGCTATTGCGGCCCGCATAACCGAGTTGGCGCACACGCTCGATCTCGGTGCGCAAATACACTTCGTCGAGCACGCCATAGCCGCGAATGCGCGGCACGTTAAAGCGGATGATCTCTTCACGCTCCGCTTCCGGCAGGAACGCGAGAATCGCCAAACTCCCCTGACCGACACCCAAGGCCACGCGTCCGCCAATATCGCCGGTGAACGAGCGAATCGGAAACGGCCCTTCGCAAATGTCGAGACACACCGCGTCGAAGCTGCTTTTGACCAGCAGAAAAATCGTGTCGCCAAGACTCGCGCACAGCCGCAGCAGCGCGGGACGGCATAGCGTGCGCATGCCGCTCGGATTGCCGGCCTGCGCGGCGAGCGCGAAGAAATCGACACTCAGCCGATAAAGCTTTGAGCTTTCGTCCTGCTCGACGATGCCTTCCTCGATCAGCGCGTGAAGAATGCGATGCACCGTGCCTTGTGTGAGACCCACCGCCTTCGCGAGACGCGTGACGCGGCCTCCGTCGGGTTGCGCTTCGGATAACGCACGGATCACCGCGAAGGCGCGCTCCAGCATCCCGGGGCCGGGCGGACTGCCGGTATCGGCCAGTGCGGGATCGGCATCTCGTTTGGTGGCAGCATTCATCTCTGTCGCTCCGATTTATTTCATTGACCGGAACACTATAGAGGGAATTATCCATGAATGGAATATTCCCGGCACGCCCGTTCCATTTGCACTTTATTCTGATTCATAGGGATTTTCCGGACGTCATGGAACGGAATGATCGATGCCAGTCTTGCCGAATCTATTCCGCTTATCGGAATTTTTTCTAAACTTATACCGTCAAACGGAATTTGAAATTGACGCCATGCAATTTGGCTGGATAGAGTCGGCTCCATCGAGGCAGTAGCCGATTGAACCGGTGTCGATCCATCCAAAGGCCAGATCATGTCGTTCCTCACACTCACGGACGTAGCGAAATCGTTCGGCGATCTGCAGGCAGTCGCCGACGTGAACCTGTCGGTTGAGAAAGGCGAGTTCGTTTCGCTGCTCGGACCGTCGGGTTGCGGCAAGACCACCACGTTGCAGATGATCGCGGGCTTCGTCGAAACGACGCGCGGCCGCATCACGCTCGACGGCCGCGACATCACGCACATGAAGCCGAACAAACGCGGTCTCGGCATCGTGTTCCAGAGCTACGCGCTATTTCCGCATATGAGCGTCGCAGAAAACGTCGGCTTCGGTCTGGAGATGCGCAACATCGACAAGGCCGAACGCAAGGAGCGAGTGCGCGAAGCGCTGGCACTGGTGCGGCTCGATGCGCTCGCGCACCGCTTTCCGCGCGAGTTGTCCGGCGGCCAGCGGCAGCGTGTGGCGATTGCTCGCGCGATCGTGATCGCGCCGCCCGTGCTGCTGCTCGACGAGCCGATGTCGAACCTCGACGCCAAGCTGCGCGAAGACATGCAGTTCGAACTGCGCGCCATTCAACGCAAGATCGGCACGACCACCATCATGGTCACGCACGACCAGTCGGAAGCGCTGTCGATCAGCGACCGCGTGGTGGTAATGGAAGCCGGCCGCATTACGCAGATCGACACGCCGTACGAAGCGTACGAACGGCCTGAAAACAAATTCGTCTCGCAGTTCATCGGCAAGGCGAACATGCTGGCAGGCACCGTGGTGGCGCGCGACGGCGACGCGATCCGTATCGACCTCGGACACGATCTCGCCGAGACGGGCCACACCGCGCAACTGCCGATGCGCGAACGCGTGATCGGCGTCGGCGATGCGGTCACGTTGTGCATTCGTCCGGAAAAACTGCGCCTGTGTGCGCCGAACGCGGGACGTCTGGCTGCCACCGTGACGAGCCGCTTCTTCCTCGGCAGCCAATGGTTGTACCGCGTGGACAGCCGGCTCGGCGAAGTGCTGGTGTGCTGCCAGAACGAAGGCACCGAACCGTTGCCGGAAGGCGCGGCGGTTGGCGTCGACTGGAACAGCGAGGCGATCCGCTTCATTCAACGGGATGCGCATCATGGCTAGTACGCTGCCCGCTTCGAACAACGACAGCATGAAGACCGGCAATGCGCGCCGCGCGCCGTGGCAGGCGTTCCTGCCGTTGTGGCTGATGTGCGCGCCGGCTTTCCTGCTGTTTGCGACGCTCGTGCTGGTGCCGCTCGTGATGACGCTGGTGCTGACCTTCTACCGCTTCGATCCGTCGAGCGGCCCGCTCGCCGCATTCCAGTTCGGCAACTATGCGGAAGTGCTGCAATCGTCGTATTTCCACACGATCTTCCTGCGCACCTTCGGCATTGCCTTTCTGACCACCCTGCTGTGCATCGTGATCGGCACGCCCGAAGCCTACGTGCTGTCGCGCATGCGCGATCCGTATCGCTCGATGTTCCTGTTGATCATTCTCGCACCGCTGCTGGTCTCGGTCGTGGTGCGCGCGTTCGGCTGGAGCATGCTGCTCAACAGCAACGGCCTCGTGAATCAGGCGTTCGGTCTTATCGGGCTCGGACCGTACAAGCTCGAATACACCACCTTCGCGATCGTGATTGCACTGGTGCACGTGATGTTGCCGTTTATGGTGATTCCCGTGTGGACCGCGTTGCAGAAGCTCGACCCGCAAACGGAAAATGCCGCGCTTTCGCTGATGGCCTCCCCCGCCACCACGCTGCGCCGCATCGTGTTACCGCAACTCACGCCGGGCATTTTGTCGGGCAGCCTGATGGTGTTCGGCCTGTCGGCGAGCGCGTTCGCGATTCCCGGACTGCTCGGCGGACGGCGCCTGAAAGTCGCCGCAACCGCCGTCTATGACGAATTCCTCGGCTCGCTGAACTGGCCGCTCGGCGCGACCATTGCCCTCCTGCTGCTGGTCGCGAATCTGATCGTGATGCTCACTTACTACCGGGTTCTGGAACGCAAGTACACCAGAAGCCTCGGCTAAACCTCCCGAGATCATCATGAGAAAAAACGGCCCCATTGCGCTGATTTTCCACACGCTCGTCATCGCGTTCGTGCTCGCGCCGCTCGTGATCGTGGTGCTGGTCGCCTTCACGCCTGACGAAACGCTCACGTTGCCCACGCACGGCGTATCGCTGCGCTGGTTCCGCGCGATCCTCAATTACCCGGACTTTATCTCGGCGTTCTTCAACAGCCTGAAGCTGGCGTTTGCCTCGGCAACGTTGTCTTTGATCGTCGCTTTGCCTGCCGCGCTGGCCATCGGTCGTGCGCGCTTTCCGGGACGCGGTTTCCTTAACGGCTTACTGCTGTCGCCATTGGTGATTCCCGGTCTCGTGCTCGGCATCGCACTGCTGCGCTTCTTCGCGCTGATCGGCGCGACCGGTTCGTTCGCGTGGCTTGTGCTCGCGCACATGATCGTCATCACGCCGTTCGTGATGCGGCTCGTGCTGGCCTCGGTCAGCGGTCTCGACCGCAGTGTGGAACATGCCGCGCACTCGCTCGGTGCTGATGCATGGACCACGTTTCGCCGCATCACCTTCCCGATGATTCTGCCTGGCATTACGGGTGGCTGGTTGCTCGCGTTCATCAACAGCTTCGACGAACTGACGATGTCGATCTTCGTCACTTCGCCGCAAACCGTCACGCTGCCGGTGCGCATGTACATGTACGCGACCGAATCGATCGACCCGATGATGGCATCCGTCTCCGCGCTGGTGATCTTCATCACGGCCGGCGCGATGCTGCTGCTCGACCGCGTGTATGGGCTCAACCGGATTCTGATCGGCCAGCACTGATGTCTTCTACTGCCCTCTATCACATGCCGTCGAATTTGCCGTCCTCCGAATCCGCCGCGCCGAAACGCGATGCGCAATTCGTTCGCGTTGCGGAGACGCAGCGTAAGCCGCTTAGCTTTTTTATCGACGGTCATGAAGTCACCGCGTTGCAAGGCGATACGCTGCTCACCGCCGTGCTGATGCAACAACGTCGCGTGCGCGAAAGCGAATTCAGCGGCGCGCCACGCGCCGGCTTCTGCCTGATCGGCGCTTGTCAGGATTGCTGGATGCGTACCGAAGAGGGTCTGCGTTTGCGCGCGTGCTCGACGCTGGTGACGCAAGGCATGCGGGTGGTCACTCGGCTCGCTGAGGCTGCTTCCGTTGCTGCCACTGCTGCTGTCTCTCCCGTCTCTGCTCCGACTGCTGCTACCCCTGCCGCGACGGCAAACGGAGACACGCAATGAGCAACGAACACCGCGTGGTGATCGTCGGCGCGGGACCGGCGGGCGTCCGCGCCGCCGAAACGCTGGTGGCGGCCGACATCAAGCCCATCGTGCTGGACGAAAACGCTCGCTGGGGTGGACAGATCTATCGTCAACCGCCTGCGAACGGCGCGTTCCAGCGCTCGAAGAAAACGCTCTACGGTTTTGAAGCGCACAAGGCCGACGCATTACATACGACGATGGCCTCGCTGCTTCCGCATCTTGACTATCGCCCCGACACACTGGCCTGGGCTTGTGCACCGGGCCGTCTCGATACGCTGCACGCGGGACGGGAAATCAGTGTGCCGTTTTCGCATCTGATCATCGCAAGCGGCGCCACCGATCGTGTGCTGCCGGTGCCGGGCTGGACCCTGCCCGGCGTCTACACACTAGGCGCGGCGCAGGTCGCTTTGAAGGCGCAAGGCTGTGCGATCGGCCGGCGCGTGGTACTCGCTGGTACCGGGCCGCTGCTCTATCTCGTGGCCTATCAGTACGTGAAAGCCGGTGCACAGGTGGTAGCTGTACTCGACACGAGTCCGCTATCGCAGCAGATTGCGGCGGCGCCGAAACTCGCGCGGCAACCTGCAACGTTCGCGAAAGGGCTCTACTACGTCGGCTGGCTAAAGATCCACGGCGTGCGGATCGAACGCGATGTGAACCTGATCGGCATTCGTGGCGACCAAGGTGTGAGTGCAATTGAATGGCGTTCTTCGGCCGACGGTTCGAAAACCGAATCCATCGCATGCGACGCCGTCGGCATCAGCTTCGGCCTGAAGCCTGAAACCCAACTCGCCGATCTCGCCGGGTGCCGCTTCCGCTTCGATACGCACAACCGTTGCTGGCTACCTGAGCTCGACCCCGCCGGCCGCAGCTCCGTGCGCGGCATCTATCTGGCGGGCGACGGTGCGGGCATCGCGGGCGCCGACGCTGCCGAACTCGCCGGACGCCGCACCGCGCTCGCGCTACTCGACGACCTCGGCATCGCTCATCCGCGTGGCCTCGGTATGCGCGACGCGGCTTCCCTCGAGCGCAGCCTGCAACGTATCGCCGTGTTTCGCCAAGGTATCGAAGCGGCATTTGCCCCGCCCGCAAAATGTGCGGCGCAATGGCCCGACGACATGACCGTGTGCCGCTGCGAAGAAATCGATGCAGGCACCTTGCGGCGCTGCATCCGCGGTGGCGAAGCGAACGAGATCAATCGCCTGAAAGCGCTCACTCGTGTCGGCATGGGCCGTTGCCAGGGACGCATGTGCGGCGAAGCGGCATTGACGCTGCTGGCGGAAGAAACCGGCAAACCCCTCGAAGCCGTCGGCCGTTTGCGCAGCCAGCCGCCTGTCAAACCGATTCCGCTATCGCCGGCGATGTATGCCGACGACGTCGTCGAGATTCCCGAGGAGGCGCGCGATGAGTGACACCCTGCACTACGACGTCGCGATTGCGGGCGGCGGACTGGTCGGCTCATCGGCGGCGTTGGCGCTCGCGCGGCGCGGCTTGCGCGTGGGCCTGTTCGAGCGGCGCTATTGCGGCGCACAGGCAAGCGGCGTGAACTACGGCGGCGTGCGCGTCCAGGGACGGCCGGCCGAACAGATGCCGCTTGCGATGCGCGCACGGCGCATCTGGGACCGCTTGCCGGAGCTGATCGGCATCGACGGGGAATTCACCGTGTCGGGACATTTGCGGCTCGCGCGCAGCGAAGCCGATCTTGCCGCGCTCGAAGCATGGGCGGACATGGCGCGCGGCCGCGGACTGCAAGCGCAAGTCATCAGCGGCGCCACGTTCCGGCAACGCTATCCATGGCTGGGCGCTGCAGCGGTCGGCGGCTCGCTTTGTGCGACCGATGGCCATGCGAATCCGCGTCTGGTCTCACCCGCGTTCGCCCGCGCCGCACGCGCCGCAGGCGCGGATGTGCGCGAGCAAACCGAACTGACCGACATCCATCACGACGGCACGCGCTTCCAGCTACGAGCAGGCGACACGCGCATCAGCGCCGACTGGTTGATCAACTCCGCCGGCGCATGGGCGAATACGGTCGCCGGTTACTTCGGCGAAACCGCACCGATGAAACCGATCTATCCGAACATGTGGGTCACCGAACCGCTGCCGTATTTCATCGCACACAACCTCGGCGTGTACGGCGGCGGCATCTACGCACGGCAAGTGGCACGCGGCAATTGCGTGATCGGCGGCGGGCGCGGACATGGCGACGGCGAATACGGTCAACCGTCGACGGAAACCACTCGCGCCGTCATGCGCGATGCGTGCGCCCTGCTGCCCCCGTTGCGCGAGGCGCTGCTGATCCGCACGTGGAGCGGCGTGGAAGGCGAAACGCCCGACAGCAATCCGATCATCGGTGCGAGCCGCACGGTACCGCGTTTGTTGCATGCGTTCGGCTTTTCGGGCGGCGGGTTTCTGCTGGCGCCGGGCGTCGGCGAAATACTCGCGGATCTCGTGATCGACGGCGCCACAACCACACCGCTCGACGCTTTTTCGATCAATCGCTTCGCTGCTGTTGCTGCGCCGTCCGTCGCTTAGTTATCGCTCGGTTATCGCTCGGTTTTCGCTTTCTTATCGCTCAGTCATCGCCTCGTTATCGTTTAATGAAACTCAGGAGCCTCTCAATGAAACTGTTCAAGACGATCGCGGCGCTGGCCGCATTGTGCGCATTCGGTGCGGCCGCGCCGGCATGGTCGGAGACCAAAACCATCTACATCGGCATGAACGGCGGTCCTATGGAAAAGGCCTACACGAGCCAGGTCCTGCCCGACTTCGAGAAAGCCAACAACGTCAAAGTAGTCGTGGTGCCCGGCACCTCGTCGGACATTCTCGCCAAGCTGCTCGCCAACAAGGCCAATCCGCAGATCCACGTGGTGTTTCTCGACGACGGCGTGATGGCGCGCGCGGTCAGCATGGGCGTGTGCAAGAAGCTCGACGACTCGCCGGTACTCAAGGAGCTCTATCCGTTCGCGCGCATGAAGGACGACATGGGCGCGGGCGTGCAACTCGGCATGACCGGCATCGCGTACAACAAGAAGCTGTTCGCTGAAAAAGGCTGGGCGCCGCCCACCTCATGGATGGACTTTGCCGATCCGAAGTACAAGGGCAAGGTGGTGTTCCAGTCCGCTTCGAGCAGCACCTTCGGCCTGCACGGCTTTCTGGCGATCAACCGTTTGATGGGCGGCAGCGAGCAGAACGTCGAACCGGGCTTCACGAAATGGGCCAGCACAGTCGGCCCGAACGTGGTGGAGTACGTGCCGAATTCGGCGAAGATTTCCGAAATGGTCCAGACCGGTGAAGCGGGTCTGTTCCCGTTGACGCCGACTGCCGTCAGCGATCTGCAGGACAAGGGCATTCCGGTCGGCTATGTGAGTCCGAAGGAAGGTCCGGTGTTGCTGCTGGTCGATCTGTGCGTGGTCAACAACAACCCGGATCCGCAATTGGCGCAGAAACTCGCGCAGTTCCTGCTGTCCGCGCCGGCGCAGACCAAAGCCGCCGAGGCCGGCAAGCAGATTCCGACCAATCGTCTCGCGAAGATGACGCCGCCGATGCAGCAAAGCCTGGGTAACGTCGACGATCTGGTGAAGAAGGTGACCGTGGTGGATTGGGACACGATCAATGCGCATCGCGCGCAGTGGGATACGCGTTGGAACAGGCAGATCGAGCGTTAATCAGAAGATCACCGAGATCGCCACGCCCAGCCAGATTGACAGCACGCCGATAAGGAACATGTGCCGCGCAACCCGGATGCGGACGTCGCTGTTTTCCGGTTCAACCGGGCTCGTCGCCATCCACGGCACGAGCCCGAGGCAGCCGAAGCCGATCATCGCAAACACGAAGACAAAGACGTCGGAGACTCGCCATTTGGTCGGCTCGTACAGGCCCCAGTAGCCGAGAAAGACGATGCCGATCGAGAAGATCGTCGCCGAAGCGGCACTGAGCGCGGGTACGGATCCGGTTGGACTCGGCATGCTTCACCTCCGAAACGTTAGGCTGCTGTGACCGTCTCCGTCGCCCGCGTTCCGGTCATTCAGGACGTACGGGTCTGCCTCGCTTCATACGTCTTCAAATGACTATAGGCGATACGCAGCAGCGATAAGCCGTGCTCGCCCTTCTGTGCATCGCCGCCGCGCGAGATCAGATCGCCGAGAATGTGATCCGCCTCGGTATGCGAGTGGTTTTCGACGTCCCGCAGCATTGAAGCGGTTAGCGGCGAAGGCGTGAAGAGCGTTTGGGTAGCTCGGGCGTCGAAGTCCGGGCCCATCGTAAAGCCGTTGTGCTCCGCGACGCCACGGCACTCGCCGAGCAGGTTTTCGACGATGCGCTTGCCGTCAGGCGCAGCCAGAATATCGCCGACCGAACCGCGCATCAAGCACGTACTGGCCGCCAGTGTGGCCAGGAACACCCACTTTTCCCACATGCGCAGCAAGATGTTGTCGCTGACTACGGTATCGAAATTCGCGCCGGCCATCGCATCCGCGATCGCCTGGACACGCTCGGACGCGCCGCCGTCCAGTTCACCAAAGGTGATCGCGTGCGTTTCGTTCAGATGCATGACGTGCTGCTCGGGGCTGAGCGTCGCCGCGATCACGCATTGACCGCCCAGTACGCGTGACGCACCGAACTTTTCCTTGAGCACCTCGATATGGCGCATGCCGTTGAGCATCGGCAGAATCAGCGTGGATTCGCCGACCAGCGGTGCGAATGAATCGATCGCGTCATCGAGACTGTAGGCTTTGCAACTGAGCAGCACCAGATCGAACGGCTCCGCGCCGACACCGGCGAGTATCGTCTTGACGTCGTGCAACGTGAGATTGCCGCGCGGGCTGTTGATGACGAGGCCGTCACGCGCGAGTTTTTCCGCGCGGCCGGGGCGCACGAGGAAGGTCACGTCCTGGCCCGCCGCTGCGAGACGTCCGCCGAAGTAGCCGCCCACGGCGCCCGCCCCTACTACTAGAATTCGCATCTTTTGCCTCTTGATAGATGTGGGTCACGCGCGCCGGATCGGTATACAAAGGCTACGAAGACCGCCTGCGCAGCACGTCTGCAGAAATGTAGCAAAGATTGACGATACGCATCGGCCACAATGGCTGGCCGGTTTGCTGCATTGCACCGCGGCCGCGGTGTTTGCCACGTCGTTTCCGCGTTGTTTCCGCGTTGTTCTTTATGTCAGATCAATCGCGTCGGATCAATCGCCGCGCCGCCAGCCGCCTGCTACGCCCCAGGCTGCACGAAGAGAGAGGTGCTTAAGAGGTGGCGTCCCTTAGCAAACGGCGGCAGCGTCACAAGATCGCCCTACAGCGTGCCGCAAATGGTGCGCTCGTAGAGTGCGAGCATCCCGGGCACATCCACGTCGAGGCAGACCGTGCTGTCGGGCCGGCTGTCCCAGTCCGGCGCGGGCACCGGCATCGTAGAAGGCTTCTGGATGGTTTGGCCCACCGCGATACCGTCCGTCAGCACTCGTACGGGACCACTGCGAGTCGTATAAAGATGCGGCGCCAGCACATAAGTGACTGCCGACGAGTCGTGTACGTAAATGCCCTTGAGTTGCGCGCTTTGCTCATGAAAGGCCTCATAGTGCCGCGACACGTCCCACACGAACCGCCCTGCTGCACCGCCGCGATCGCGCAGCGACGCCAGATAATCCTGGCTCATGATGGTGCGCTGCGTGACGTCGAGCCCCACGATCGCAACCGGCCACGGTGCGCCGAACACGATGTCGGCAGCATCGGGGTCGCCGAGGATGTTCGCTTCGGCGGCCGGCGTCACGTTGCCGAGCACGCCGTCCGTGCCGAACGCGCCGCCCATGATGACCACCTGTTTGACGAGCGGCGCGATCTGCGGATCGTCGGCCAGCGCCAATGCCAGGTTCGTAAGCGGGCCCACCGCGATCAACGTAACTTCGCCGGGACGGGCGCGCACCGTGTCGATGATGAAACGATGCGCGGGACGTGCATCGAGCGCGGCTTCAGGAGCGGCTTCAATCGCGATGTTGCCAAGCCCGTTGTCGCCGTGAATCCAGGCGAGCGGTTCAGGTGCTGCACGCTTGAGCGGTGCCGCGGCGCCCTGCGCAACCGGCACGCCCGGCACGAACCGCCCGGCCAGAAAACGCGCATTGCGCGTGGTGGTCTCGATCGTGGCGTTGCCGAATACGCTCGTCAGACCCAGCAATTCGATGTCCGGATGCAGCGCCTGAAAAACGAGCGCCATCGCGTCGTCCACACCAGGATCGGTGTCGTAGATAACTTTGTGCTTGCTCATAGATAAAACGCGTCCGGCAATTGTTCACGCGCGGTGGTGTCGCGCGTGGCGCCATGCAGATTGCCGAGCCGGATCGGCAATTCGGGGCCGCCCAGTTCGATGATCACCTGGCGGCACGCGCCGCACGGTGCAATAGGTCCATCCGTATCGCCGATCACGGCAAGCGCGGCGAACTGGTCGCGCCGATAGCCCGCGGCAATCGCGCTGAAAAACGCCGTACGTTCAGCACAATTGCACAGTCCGTACGAGGCATTCTCGACGTTGCAGCCGTCGAATACAGTGCCGTCTTTAGTCAGCAGCGCGGCGCCGACCTTGAACTTCGAATAAGGCGCATAGGCCTTTTCTCGCGCGACGCCCGCGCGTTCCAGCAGTTGTTCCATATTCATGCAACGATCCTCGATTCGATTCAATTGAGCGTCAGGAACATGCCCGCAATCGTGGCGCTCATCAGGTTCGAGAGCGTCGCGGCGAGCACGACACGCAGGCCGTAGCGCGCGACTTCAGCGCGGCGTTCCGGCGCGACGGCGCTAAAGCCGCCCGTCAGCACCGCGATCGACGCGAAGTTCGCGAAGCCGCACAACGCAAACGACAGAATAGCAAGGGTACGCGGGTCGAGCGCCTGCAGGCCGGCCGCGCTCACGCTGGCGGCATCTTTCAGATACGGCGACAGCGAAGCATAAGCGACGAACTCGTTGAGAATCATCTTCTGACCAAGGAAATTGCCGGCGATTGCGGCTTCGCTCCACGGCACACCGATCAGATACGCGAGCGGTGCGAACACCGTACCGAGCACCGATTGCATCGACAGTTGCGGATGGCCGAACCAGCCGCCTATGCCGCCCACAATGCCGTTGAGCAACGCGATCAGGCTGACGAAAGCGATCAGCATCGCGCCGACCATCACGGCGATTTTCAAACCCACGGTCGCGCCGGAACTCGCGGCTTCAATCACATTCGCGGGACGCTTTTCGTCGAAGCTGAGGTCCTCGAGGTGCACGCGGCTCGGCTCGGTGGTCGGGTGAATGATCTTGGCGAACAGCAAGCCGCCGGGCACCGCCATGAACGACGCGGCCAGCAGATAGTCAATCCGCACACCGAGACCCGCATAGCCCGCGAGCACCGAACCGGCAACCGCCGCCATGCCGCTCGACATCACCGCGAACATTTCAGCGCCTGTCATGTCGCGCGTGAACGGTTTGACCACGGCAGGCATTTCGCTTTGACCCAGGAAGATCGTGGTCACGGCCGAGAAAGATTCAAGCTTCGATACACCGAGCAGCTTGTGGAATATCGTGCCGAGCACGATCACGATCCAGCGCATCACGCCGATGTAGTACAGCACGGAAATGAGCGCGGTCACGAAGATGATGGCCGGCAACACCCGCACGGCGAAAACGAAGCCGCCGTCGCCGAAGACCTGGAACATCTTTGATTGCACGAGGCCGCCGAACAGGAACTCGATGCCCGCGTTGCCATAGCCGAGTACGTGATTGACGCCGGATGCAGCAGCGGCGAGCACCGTCTTGCCGATCGGCACGAAGAGAATGAAAGCACCAATCCCGATCTGCGCAAGCAGCGCCGCAATTACAGTCCGTAAGCGGATGGCGCGCCGGTTGGTCGAAAAGATGAAAGCGATAAGCAGCAGGACGGCAATACCGAGAATGTTTCGAGCGATCAGTGCCATGTCTCTTGGTGTTCTTGTGAAAGTGGCAATGATGCTAAACGAAACCGATGCTGGAGAAAACTTTAAATATGGTCTTACTCCGGTATCGACGGCCAGGCGGTCCGCGCCGGTGCACCTCGCTGCCATCGTTGTTGGATCGCTCCCGTTCAGGTACCCTCACGCCACAGGCGCTTCTCGCTCGCTCCTTTGCCGCTCCACACGCCGTCAGACGCCTCGTACCGCTATGGCCATCACTCATGCTCAACGAGGTCGCCTATGAACGTCGGTATCTACGGAACGCTCGTCACGGCTTCACTGGTTCTGCTGCTGGGCAACCGGCTAGTCGGATGGATCCCCCTGCTGCGCAGCTATACGATTCCCGAACCCGTCGCCGGCGGGCTCCTTGTGGCAATCGTCCTGTTGATCCTGCGCACGACGAGCCACATCGAAGTACGCTTCGATACAGCGTTGCAAACGCCGCTGATGCTCGCCTTCTTCGCGACCATCGGCCTCAACGCCAACCTCGCCAGCCTCAAGTCCGGCGGCCCGCTGCTGCTGCGTTTTCTCGGTCTCGTGATCAGCCTGTTGATACTGCAGAATGCAGTGGGCATCGCTCTCACTTATGTATTGGGCATCGATCCGCTGTACGGTTTGCTGGTCGGTTCGATCACATTGTCCGGCGGTCATGGCACCGGCGCGGCATGGAGCAAGGTATTCGCCGAACACCACGGGCTTCAGTCCGCCACGGAGGCCGCGATTGCCTGCGCGACTTTCGGCCTCGTGATGGGCGGCATTCTCGGCGGTCCGGTCGCGCGCGTGCTGATGCGGCAAGTCGCCAGGAAGGACGCCGCCCGCGCCGAAAACCATGCAGAGAGCCATGCCGACAGCGCCGCCGAAGCGCCGCTCGCCTTCGAAGAACCGAAGGCGGAACAAGCCACCACACCGGCCGCCTTCATCGAGACGCTGGCGCTGATCGCGATCAGCCTCGCGGCCGGCGACGCGCTCTCACAGGTATTGGCCGGCACGGCAATCGAACTGCCGAGTTTTGTCTGCGTGCTATTCGTGGGCGTGTTGCTAAGCAATATGCTCGGGCTCGCAGGCAAGCCTGTTATCGATCACGCCGTCGCCCTGCTGGGCAACGTGAGCCTCGCGCTATTCCTCGCCATGGCATTGATGACGCTCAAGCTCTGGGACCTCGCCTCGCTGGCGCTGCCGGTCGTTTCGATTCTCGTTGCGCAAACCGTGTTGATGGCGCTCTACGCGATCTTCGTGACATTCCGCGTGATGGGCCGCAACTACGACGCTGTCGTGCTCGCCGCCGGTCATTGCGGCTTCGGCCTCGGCGCCACGCCTACGGCCATTGCGAATATGCAGGCCGTTACGGCCCGCTTCGGCCATTCGCATCTCGCCTTTCTGGTGGTCCCGATGGTGGGCGCGTTCTTTATCGACATTGCTAACGCGATCGTCATCAAGGGCTTTATGGCTTTGCCGATCTTTCATTAGCCGATGCGGCCGCGGCGCCATCGCGGTTCGTGGCACCGCGACGCACCGCAGCGGCCGATCTCAGATCACTTCCAATGCCAGCGCAATCCCCTGCCCGCCGCCGATGCACAACGTGACGATGCCGCGTTTCAGGCCGTCGCGGCGCATCGAATGCAGCAGGCGGGTAGTCAATACCGCACCGGTCGCGCCGATTGGATGACCGTGCGCGATCGCACCGCCCTGCACGTTGATCAGTTCATCCGCGATGCCGAGTCTGCGCGCCACGGCGATCGGCACGGCAGCGAAGGCTTCATTGATCTCGAAGCGTTCGACGTCATCGAGTTGCCAACCCGCGCGAGCCAGGGCCATTTGCACGGCCGGCACCGGACCGAGACCGAACATGCCCGGCTCGACGGCCGCGACGCCAAACGCCACCAGACGCGCGAACGGCTCGATGCCGCGCGCCTCGGCGAACCCACGTTCAGCGACCAGCATGGCTGCCGCGCCGCTGTTCAAGCCCGGCGCGTTGCCTGCGGTAATCGTGCCGTCCGGACGAAATGCCGGACGCAGTTTGGCGAGCGTTTCGACCGTAGTATCCGGGCGCGGCTGTTCATCGCTCGTAAAATGCTGCGGCCCTTTACGCCCCGGAATTTCCACAGCGACCAGTTCGGCGTCGAAATCGCCGCGTGCCTGCGCTTCCGCAAAACGCTGTTGCGAACGCGCGGCCCAACGGTCCTGCGTTTCACGAGTGAGGTCGAACTGTGTGACGAGGTCTTCGGTATGCCAGCCGGAATGCTCGCCGGAAAACGCGTCATTCAGGCCGTCGCGCAGCAGGCTGTCGTGGATTTGCGCGTTGCCCATCCGGTAGCCCCAGCGGCCGCCGTCGAGCAGATACGGCGCGCGGTCCATGTTTTCCATGCCGCCGGCCACGGCTGCATCGCCGAGACCAAGCCAGATTTCCTGGGCCGCGGACGCAATCGCCTGCGCGCCCGACCCGCACACACGATTGACCGTCAACGCCGGCACCGCCACCGGCACGCCGCCGCCAATCGACGCCTGACGCGCCGGATTCATCCGGTTGCCGGCCTGAATCACGTTGCCCAGCACCACCGAGGCCAACGCGGCCGGATCGAGGCCGCTGCGCCGCAGCGTCTCACGTACCGCGACCGCGCCGAGTTCCGTCGCGGGTACTTCTTTCAACGATCCGCCGAATGCGCCGATCGGCGTTCTCACCGGATTGCAGATCACTACTTCACGCGTACTCATCATTCATCTCCAGTTGGACTACTACTTTCAACGCCACATCCACGCGCATCAATTCGCCGATGCGGCCGTGACCGTTTCGGGGACATCCCAGCCGCCGCCGAGCGAGCGGTACAGCGCGACCGCTGCGAGCGCATGCTCGCGTTTGGCCTGATTCAACGATTCCGCATCGCGCAGATACGCCTCCTGCGCAGTGAGCACATCGAGGAAGTCAGTCGCGCCGCCCTTGTAGAGTTCACTCGACAGACGCAGCGCGTGGTTCGACGCATCGAGCGCGCCGCCCAGGCGTTGCACCTGCACCGCGCCGCTCACCAGGTCGCTGCGGTTGTCCTCGATTTCCTTGAGCGCTTGCAGCATGGTTTGCTGCAGGCCGAGTTGCGATTCGCGCATCCGGCTCTCGCTCGCATCGATATTCGCGGTAATGCGGCCGGCGTTGAAGATCGGACTCGTTGCGTTCAATGCCGCGCTGAAGAGGTTATCGGTCAGCGTCGGCAAGCCAAGATACGACGAGGCCAGCAGACCATCGGCAAGATTGAGCCTGAACTGCGGATAGCGTTGCGCTTTGGACACCCCCACTTCCGCCGCGCGCTGTTCGACCGTGGCGTAGGCATTGCGCACGTCCGGGCGCTGCAACAGCGCTTCCGAAGGCAGCATCTGCGGCACGCTTTGCGCGGGCACTGGAATATCGCGAGCGTTAGCGAGCAGCAAGCCATCGACGCTCTCCGGCGTACGCCCCGAATACACCGCGATCAGACTCAGTTGATGCTGCACGGCCGACTGGATACGCGGGATCTGTGCCTGCAAATCCTCCAACTGATTCTGTGCACGGGCGACGTCGAGTTGCGTCGACAGTCCGTAATGCAAACGCTCCTGCGTGAGTTTCAGGGCGCGGGCGCGAATCTGTTCGTTGTCGCTGAGAATCTGCAATTGCGATTGCGCCCAGCGCAGATCGATATACGCCGCGGCTGTGTTCGCCGCGAGTGCCAGGCGCAATTGATTCAAGGCCGCCTGCCGACCCGACACTTGCGCCTCGGCTGCGAGAACAGCAAGACGTTCGCCGCCGAAAACGTCCGGCGTCCAGCTCGCCGTCACGCCGACGCCGGCCTGACGCACATAGCCGAGCGGTGGCGGCGTGTTCTGGCGAGAATCGGATGCGGTCGCGCTAGCGTTCAATTCAGGCAGCAAGGCCGCCCGATTTTGCTTCGCGAGATCCTGCGCCTGCTTGACGCGTTCCACCGCGGCCTGCACATCGAGATTGCCCGTGAGCACCGACTCCACCAGTTGATGCATGACAGGATCGCCGAATTGCGCCCACCACGTGTTGGCGTTGATGCTGTCTTGAGGCGCATCGACATTCCACGCTGTCGGTGCGACGGTCTGAACCGTATGCTGCAGGTCCGCATGCGTTTCCGGCTGCACCGCGCATGCCGCCAGTGTCAGCAATGCCGCGCTCGCGAGTACTTTCATAACGATTGGTTTCATGCTGATTTCCTCAATGAGCATCGGGCGGCGGCGCGGTATTGCCAAACGGGCGCGAGAACAGCACGCTCAACAAACCGACGACGAAACAGAGCGACAGCGCAAAGAACGTGTCGGAGAACGTGAGCACGAGCGCTTCGCGCATCAGCAGCGAATGCAACGCCCCGAGGCCCGCATTGGCCGCATTCAGCGCATCGCCACCGACTGCCGCGAAGTGCGCGCTTTGCTGCTGCAACACCGACTCGATCACCGGACGGCCCGCGCTCAAATGCTCGTCGAGCCGCTCGTAGTGGAGATTCAAACGATCGTTGAGCATCGTGCTGCTCACGGCAATGCCAATCGCGCCGCCGAGATTGCGCATCAGATTGAACAGACCGCTGGCGGATCGAAGCCTCGACATCGGCAATGAACCGAGCGCCATCGTGACGATGGGCGGAATGCAGAACTGCTGGCCAATGCCGCGCAACGCCTGCGGGATCAGCAACTCCTGCCAGCCCCACTGATTGGTCAGCGGCACGTAGAGATAACAGCCAACACCGAACAGCACCAGGCCGAACACCATCAGCACCCGCATGTCGATAAAACGCGCGACTATCGAATAGGCCACCATCGCGAGCAACTGAAAACACCCGACCGACAGCAACGCCACGCCGATCTGCAGTGAATCGAAGCCACGCACACGCGACAGGAACACGGGCGTCAGGAACACCGCGCAGAAAATCCCGATCCCTGTGATGAAGGACAGCAGACTGCCAATGCCGAAGTTGCGGATCGCCAGTGCGCGCAAATCGACGATCGGCTCTTCTGCGGTGAACGCGTGCACGATGAACAGGAATCCACAGATCGCCGCTACCCAGGTACACGTCAGGATCACGTCGTCGCCGAACCAGTTCTTGCGCGGTCCTTCCTCCAGTACGTATTCAAGGCAACCCAGAAAACCGGACATCAACAGGATGCCGAGATAGTCGCCCTTTTTCAGCAGTGAGAGATCGACGTTGTCGAAGTGCACGTACTTCGGCACCAACAGCGTGACGGCGAGACCCGGCACGAGGTTCAGATAGAACAGCCAGTGCCACGACCATTGCGATGTGATCCAGCCGCCGATCACCGGGCCGACCGTCGGTGCGAGCGTGGCGAGCGCGCTGATGGTGGTGGACGCAATCAGGCGCTGCTTGCCGGGGAACAGCACGAATGCCGTCGTGAACACGGTCGGAATCATCGCGGCGCCGAGCGCGCCCTGCAGACCGCGAAACAGGATCATCGAGTTGATGTCCCATGCAAGGCCGCACAGCATACTGGTGACCGTAAAGCCCAGCGCGGAAAATGCGAACACCCAGCGCGTCGAGAACACACGTGTGAGCCAACCGGACATCGGAATCACGAGAATCTCCGCGATCAGATACGCGGTCTGCACCCACGAGAGCTCGTCCTGACTCGCGGACAAGCCGCCGCCGATATCCTTGAGCGAGGACGCCACGATCTGGATATCGAGTGTCGCCATGAAAAAACCGAGGCACATCAGCACGAACGCGAACACTTTGGTGCGCGTCGGCAGGTCGGCGGGATTGGCAAGGACCTGAGTCATGATCGTTTAACCGTGAGCAGCGTCGAGATGCACTTTCACCGTCGCCGATAGGCCAGGGCGCAGCACGCCTTGCATATCCTTCGGCACCTCGAGGCGCACGCGCACCGGCACGCGCTGCACGATCTTCGTAAAGTTGCCCGTCGCGTTTTCCGCCGGCAGTACGCTGAAGGTCGCACCGGTCGCCGGCGCGAGACTTTCGACGACGCCGTGAATCCGTTTGCTCGACGCATCGAGATCGACATCGACACCGTCGCCAACGTGCATCTTCTTCAACTGGTCTTCCTTGAAGTTGGCGTCGATCCACAGTCCGCTTGATGGCACCACGGTCAGCAGCGACACGCCAATATTCGCCAGCAAGCCGACGCGCGCGGTGCGATTGCCGACATAACCGTCGATCGGCGAGCGGATCGTGGTGTACTCCACATTCAATGCCGCGACCCGTTGCGCCGCCTGTGCAGTGGCGATGCGCGCCTCTGCGTCGCCGATCTGCGCGTCGAGCACGGCGATCTGCCGTTGCGCCGCGATCAAGGCCGCGCTGCTGCGGTCGACCGCGGCATGCGCCTTGGTCAGATCGGCATCAGCGCGTTCCACGACCTGGTTCGATACCGCATCGTCCTTCACCAGTTGGCGATAGCGCGTCTGATCGGCGGTGCTGCGCGTCAACTCGGCGCCGGACGCGCGAACTTCGGCTGCCTGCTCGTTGATGGTGGCAAGCTGCAGGGACTTCTTCGCCTGCAACTCGGTGACAGCCGCCTGCGCGCTCTCAACTTCCGCACTCGCCTGCGCGAGACGAGCGTCGTAATCGCGTGCATCGAGCCGGATCAGCACCTGGTTCGCATGGACGAACTGATTGTCCCGCACCAGCACGTCCGTGACGAAGCCGTTCACTTTCGGCGACATCACGGTTACATCACCGCCGACGTAGGCATCGTCCGTCGTTTCGACAAAGCGGCCGACGAAGAACCAGTACGACGCCGCAAGTGCCAGCACCGCAAGCACTGTGATGACCGCGAGCAGCATCCACGGAATGCGCCGTGCCGGTTTGGCGGCGTTCGCCACGCTGGGCGGTGCAATAGTCGAGGGTGTAGTGGACATGATGGCTGTATGTGTGTATGCACTCGTTAAGCTTGAAAAAAAGCGCGTTGCGCTGCGCCGGACTTGACCCGCTTCACGCGGGGCAGATTCAAACGGGGTCTTTTGTGATGGCGAACAACTCCGTACGCAATGCCGCCGCGCGCTGCTCGCCGAAGCGATCCTCGAATTCGGCTTGCGCCGCATGCCAATGCTTGCGACCGGCTTGCAAACGCTCCTCGCCGGCGGCCGTCAGTGCAATCGACAACGCCCGCACATCCGCCCCAAGCGTCTCGCTCGAGACCAGTCCGTTGCGCCGCAGCGGCTGGATCGTGCGGACCAGGGTGGTGCGCTGCATGCGCATAGCTTCCGCCAGTTGCTTCATGGTCATCGGACCCACGCGCTTCAAGCGCCCCATCAGCGAAAACTGCGTGATGGTGAGGCCGACATTCTCCAGGTGACGGTCGTAAATCTGCGACACATAGCGTGCGGCCTGGCGGATCGCAAAGCAGTCGTCGTCGAAAAGCCCGTCCATCGCTGCGCTTCCTTTTCGTGAGTGCGTATGCACATAATCCGGCGTAAAAAAGCTCGTCGGAACGAGCTCATACGCGTTGTTTATCCGGTGATGCTGAAAAGCTCGGAGCGCAGCGCCTTGGCACGTGCGTGACCGAACTTTTCCTCGAACTCGTCCTGCGCGGCACGCCATGCGATTGCCGCCTGATCGAAGGTCGTTTCGCCCTTCTCCGTGAGACTGAACAGAAACGTGCGGCCGTCATGCTCCGCCGATTCAGCGACCACGAGCCCGTCACGCTGCAACGGTTTCATGGCGCGGACCAGCGTGGTGCGCTCCATGACCATGGCATCCGCGAGATCCACCATCGGCAGGTTCGGCGTGCGCGCGAGCTTGGCGAGAATCGTGAACTGCGCAGCCGTTAGCCCTACCTCGCCGAGATGGCGTTCGTAGATTTGCGTGACGTGCCGGGCCGCCTGGCGCAGCGCGAAACAGTTGCATTCGTCGTAAGAGAGAGGACGGGTCATGCTGCGCAGTGTATATGTGCATACGCACTCTGTCAAGTTCACTTTCGCTCTGTAGGTACCTCGCAGGATTCGACAGGGAGGTTTACGGTCTGCTATTGAAAGGGACTAATCAGCCAAACATGACCGACGATTCGGCGAACTATGCTGGCAACGTGAATCCGTTCCTGTCGATTGGGGCGCTCGTGGAGTAAGGGTGCGTCAAAGCAACCGATACGCCAACCGCGCCGCCGCCCTCGCCGTGCGCTTATCCTGATCGAGCGACGGGTTGTACTCCGCGATATCCGCCGCACGCAGCTTGCCCGAAGCACGCACGCGCTGCACCATCGCTTCGACTACCGACAAGGGCGCGCCCAACGCGGCAGGCGCCGATACACCCGGCGCGGTAGCGGCCGGGAGCACGTCGAGATCGATGGTCAGATAGACGTCGTCCGCTGAATCCAGCAATTGCTGGAGGTCGTCCAGACGCTGCGGCAATTGCGGTTCCTGCATGTCGACGTCGAGCACGTAGCGCACGCCGAGTTCCTCCGCATGCGCGAACAGCGAAGCGGTGTTGCCCAGATCGCTGATACCGAAGCAGGCGTAGTTGAACGGCACGCCCCGCTCGGCGCAGTCGTTCGCAATCTGATCGAACGGCGTGCCTGAATTCGCCGGCCGCTTCTGACGCAGATCGAAGTGAGCGTCGAAGTTGATGATGAGTAGCTTGCGGGTTGCGGCTGCCACGATCTCAGCTCGAGCCCCATCCACGCGATCCTGATGCAAGCGCAAACCGCTATACGTCCCCCACGCAACCTCGTGACCGCCGCCAAACACCAACGGCCGGCCGCCGCTCGCGAACACGTCGCTCACTACGTTCGCGAGCTCCGTCTGCGCGCCTTCGAGGTCGCCGTCGTCGCACACCACATCGCCCGCATCGGCGAGCGTCGCCATCGACGTTTTCGCCGGCAGACCGGCCAGCACACGGCGCAATTCCTTAGGTGCGTGAGCCGCGCCAACGCGTCCCTGATTGCGCCGCACACCTTCGTCAGAACCAAAGCCGACGATCACAGTCGCATCGCTTTCAATGCACGATGCAGCGCGCAAAACATCCTCACGCCGCCGCGCGCCGCCGAACGGCACCACCTGATTGAAAATACGCCGGGTGTCGCCGGGTTCACCCTCGTCGGAACGGCCGCTCCATACCTTGTCGTCGAATGGAACTCTCATGCGCGCGACAACACCGCCTGCAGAAAGGCTCGCGTGCGCGGCTGCGACGGCGCCGAGAAAATCTCGGCAGGCGGTCCGGCCTCGACAATCACGCCACCGTCCATCACCACCACCACGTCGGCGACCTCCTTCGCGAAACCCATTTCGTGCGTGACGACCACCATCGTCATGCCTTCGCTCGCTAGCAGCTTCATCACTTGCAGCACTTCGCCGACCAGCTCGGGATCGAGCGCGGAAGTCGGCTCGTCGAACAACATCACGCGCGGTTGCATCGCTAACGCGCGAGCAATGGCAACGCGCTGCTTCTGACCACCCGACAGGCTCGCCGGCATCACATGCGCCTTGTGAGCGAGGCCAACCTTTTCCAGCAATGCAGTTGCAGCCGCTTCGGCCTCGGCCTTGCTAGCGCCACGCAACATCCGCGGACCGACCGTGATGTTATGCAGCACGGACAGATGCGGAAACAGATTGAACGACTGAAACACCATACCCACTTCAGTGCGCAGCGCATTCAGCGAGCGCTCCTTGAGCATCTCCCCATGATCGACCAGCCGGTGCCCGCAGATATCGATCGTGCCGCCTTCAGCCTCTTCAAGCCCGTTGCAGCAACGCAGGAAAGTACTTTTACCCGAGCCGCTCGGCCCGATCACGACCACGACCTGCTGCGGCTGAATGTCGAAGTCGATGCCGTTGAGCACGGTATGCGAACCGAACGATTTGGTCAGCCCACGAATGCTGACGATAGGTCCATCCACTTTGGCCACGGTATTCATTGCACCATCCCTCCTGCACGCAAGCGGCGCTCCACACGATGCAGCGCGTAATTCGTCACCTGCGTCAACACCAGATACACCAGCGCGATGGCCAGATACACTTCGAGCGAACGGTACGACACGCTGATGATCTTCTGGCCTTCATGCATCAGATCGTCGATCGTCAGCAGCGACACCAGCGCCGAGTTCTTGATCAACGCGATGAACTCATTGCCGAGCGGCGGGATCATCCGCACGATCGCCTGCGGCAGAATGATTGCGCGCATGGCCTGCCCCGACGACATGCCGATCGAACGCGCCGCTTCCATTTGCCCGCGATCCACCGACTGAATCGCACCGCGCACGATCTCCGACACATAAGCCGCCGAATACAGGCCAAGCCCCAGCATCCCGCACACGAAAGCCGGCAACAGAATGCCGAATTGCGGCAAGCCGAAGAACAGCAGGAAAAGTTGCACGAGCAACGGCGTGCCGCGGAAGAACGTGAGGTACGCCGTACAGAAGGCGTACACGACGCGCCGCTTCGGCGTGAGCCGGCCGATACCGATCAGCAGGCCCAGCACGCAGCTCAGCGCGAGCGCGGCGGCGGTCACTTCGACCGTCACCAGCGCGCCATGCATGATGTCCGGCCAGCCGGTAATCACCGGCGAAAAGTCGAGTTCCATTGTGTCCGCTCAGCCGGTTATTGCGCGGTGGCGCCGAACCACTTCTTGACGATCGCGGCGTACGTGCCGTCGGCCTTGATCTTCGCCAGTGCCGTGTTGAATGCCGCCTTCAGTTGCGGTTCGTCCTTGCGCACGGCGATACCGTAGGCTTCGGTCGTCAGCGGCTTCTCGAGCACGCGGAAACCGCCGCGCGTCTTCACCAGTTGATAGGCGGCCGGCTTGCCGGTCACGGCTGCATCAGCACGGCCGATGCCCACCAGGTCGAACATTTCCTGATTCTTTTCGACTTCGACGCGGTTGATTTGCGGGTAGTTGTCGCGCAGGAAGTTGACCGACTTCGTGCCCACCTGGACCGAGACTTTCTTGCCGTTCAGGTCGGCGACCGACTTGATCGGCGAATCGCTTTTCACCAACGCGACGAGGCCGCCCGCGTAGTACGAATCGGTGAAGTCGACCACTTTTGCGCGCTCATCGGTGATGTAGATGCCGGAGATCGCCACGTCGAAACGATGCGCGATCAGGCCCGGAATCAAGCCTTTGAAGTCGATATCGGTCCATTGCACGCGTTTGCCCATCGCTTTCGCGAGCGCATTCATCATGTCGACGTCGAAGCCGGTGCGCGCGCCGTTTTCGGTGTATTCCATCGGCGGGAAGGTTGCGTCGGTGGCGACGTTCAGCACGTCCGGCGTTTGTGCGGAAGCCGCGTCGGAAAAGCCGGCAAACGTCACCGCAAACGTGACGCATGCGAGGGACAACAGTCGATTCAGTTTCATGGGAGGGCTCCTTGTGGTTTGTTCGGTTCGTTCGGTTTGTTCAGTTTGTTCAGTTCGTTCGGTATCCAGATCGAATACGGCCGCGAGCGGCCCTGCCCGATCAATCGGTTTGCATATGCTCGGAAATAGCGCGGGCCGTACGTAGCGTCCCGTCGATGAATTGGCTTTCGCGGCCGATGGCGCGCGTGGACGGTGCCATCAGCGTGATCGACGCGCTGCTTCCGGCACCGCGTCCGCTGCGATGAAATATCGGGGCGCTCACGCCCCACACGCCCGGATCGACTTCGCTGTCGCTGACGGCATAGCCCTGAGCGCGAATCTGTTCGAGTTCGGCTTCGATCGCGGCACGGCCGGCGGGGTCGTCGTCGAACAGGTTATCGAGCACTTCGGTGCGCGCCTTGTCGGCCATGAATGCCAGCAGCGATTTCGCAGAGGCGCCGGCTTTCAGCGGTACGGCGCGGCCTTTTTCGAACGAGCAGCGCAATGAGTGCTGGCTGTCGACCATTTCCAGACACATCACCTGATGCTTGACCGCGACCACCAGCCCGATGCTTTCCTGCGACGCGCGCGCCAGTTGCTGCATCTCCGCACGGCTCGCTTCGACGAGCAGCGAATTCACGTCGAAGCCGAGCGCGAGTTGCAGGCTGATCGGACCCGGCGCGTAATGGCCCGCGTTTTCAGCGACGAAACCCCAGCGCTTGAGCAGCGCGATTTGCCGGTACAGCGTGCTTTGCGCGAGACCGGTGACAGCGAGCAGATCCTTGACCGTCATGGCCTTGCCATGACTGGCGAGCGCCGCCAGCACCAGCAGCACCCGTTCAGCCCCTGTCACACCCTGTTCCGCGTTCACGATGAAAACTACCCACAATGAATAACGGAATCAGAATGCCAGAACATTCTCGGATTTCAAAAAATGGATTCCCGACGAGTGGGAATGAGAAGAGAGGGTTTTCCCCGAAAGCGGGATAAAAGAGCGTGCCGCAGCGAACGCGCGGCACGTCGAGCGGATTCGCCCAACTAGAAAGTGGCTTGCTGAAGGGGTAAAGCGAGTAGAAGCGGCCGGTAAAAGCCGCAGCCTAGAGCGCGAGCACCGTCACGCCGACCTCAACCCGATGCGCCCCGCCCCCCAGGATCATCCCGCGCAGCAAGGACACGTCGCTGTAATCGCGCCCAATTGCGAGCGTCACGTGGTCCATGTCGGCGAGTACGTCGTTGGTGGGATCGAGATCGATCCAGCCACTCTCCGGGCAATACACGGACACCCATGCATGCGAGGCATCCGCACCGATCAACCGCGGCTGCCCAGGCGGCGGATCGTTGCGCAGATAACCGCTCACGTAGCGCGCCGGCAAACCCAGCGAGCGCAAACAGCCGATCATCACCTGCGCAAAGTCCTGGCATACCCCGCTCTTCAATTCGAAGGCGCGTTCGGCGGGCGTGTCGAACATCGTCGCCGAAGGTTTGTACGCGAAGTCTTCGTGAATCCGGTGCATCAGATCGATCGCCCCCGCCACGATCGGCATGCCGGGCGGAAAGCTCGGCAGCGCATAAGCGCGCAACGACGGCCGCGGCACGATGTTCGGCGATGCAAAGCAGAACTCCACCTCGGGCCGGAACTCGCCGCCGACCCAAAACCGCAACTCGTCCGCCACGCACTCCCATTCCGGCGTTTCATCGGGGTCGAGGTCGGTCCACCGAGGCATGAGCGCCACGGTGGTTTCGCTGACGAGTTGCAAGCGCTCGTGCGGGGCGTCCAGCGCGAAGTACAGGACGTCGTTGCCGAATGCGTCGAGACGGCTGGTCTGATACGACGGTTCCGGTTCGATCTTTTCGCTGTGCGAGACCACGCGCTGCCACGCACAGGCGATCGGCCGGATCGTCGCGAGATGCTGGGCGGTCTCCACATACGTGGAGTAGTGGTAGGTCGTGCGATGGGAGACGGATAAGACGGTCGGCGCGTGCTTCATGACCACACCTGCGAAGCCACCGTACTGGCATGGCTGAAATAGCGCGCGCTGATCTCATGCGCCGCCGCGCCGACATAGCCGCCAATCTGATCGCACACCGCAATCAGGTCGGCGTATGAATCGTCTTCGTCGATGGCGCACAGCGATTCGAGTGCCGGCAAGGAAGCGGCTGGCGGCATCAATTCCGCAAACGGCCGATGCCGCATGCTGCCCGCCGCCACGGCGATCTCGTCGAGCTTCTTGCGCAGGCGCTCATAGACGCCATAGACGCCGCGCGGATTAGTGGGCTCGATCACCAGCAAATCGAGCAAGGCGGGTACTTCGAAACGGCCCGGATACAGCGAGCGATACGTCAGCGTGCTGTCGAACAATTGCAGCAGCAGATCGAACCCGGCGGGTGTCGAGAGCTGGCCATTATCGGCGACCACTCGCAGGAACGACGTCATCGCCGACACGCGTTCGATGTGCCGCCCGACGAATAGCAGACGCCACGCTTCGTCGCGTGTCATGCGGTCGCCTTGCGCGCCGCTGATCGCCGATAGCTGCACCGACAAACGTTCAAGCGCGTTCATCAGTGTCACACGGTCATAACGATCGTAGCGTTCGCTGCGCTCAGCGCGACCGTTACCATTCGCGCCGCCCTGCGATGAACCACTACCACTGCCGTTACCGTTACCACCACCATTGCCATTGCCGTTGCCCCCCGCAGCCGGCATCAACGTCTGCAATGCATCGCGGAAGTCGTTACGCGCCGCGAGAATCGTGCGCCAGTGATCGTTCGACAAACGCCCACGCACTTCGCCGTTCGAGCGTGCTTGCCATGCGAGGTTCTGGCCAATGCTCGTGGGGCCGGTGCTCTCGCTCAGATTCGCGACCAACGCACGCTCGAACACTTGCGGCGAATTCGGCGCAAACATGTCGCCGGATTGCACGAGACCGCAATGCATGGCGAGCTCGACCAGCGTGGGGAACATCGCATCGGCGTCGTTGCCTTCCAGCGAGCCGAGAATCAGGCGCAACAGCCGCACATTGTTTTCGGCGCGTTCGCCATAACGTCCGGCCCAGAACAGGTTTTCCGCCGCGCGGCTCGACACGGTGCGATGCTTGCGCGCGAGGTCGGCGGGTTGCATCGGCGAGGGCAGCAGCGTGAAGGTCGACGTCGGCTGACTCGACAGCACCCACGTGTCGACGCTACTGCCGCCGTACTGCATCGACACCGTCGCCTGGCGCTCGGCGGCCATCCGCGTGAAACCGCCTGGCATCACATGCCAGCCGCCGTTGACGTCGGCAATCGCATAGACACGCAGTACCGACGGACGGCGGCCAATGGTGCCGTCTTCGTAACGCGGCGTGCAGGAAAAGCGCTGCGGCTGCTGGATCGTATAGGCATCGGGCATCGCTTCGATGCGTTCACGCCATGTCGACAGCCGTTGCCTGCCCTGCTCGATCCCGGGCGGCGCATCGCGTGCCGCGACCGGCCAGGTCGGTACGATGAACGCTTCGTCCAGACGCCCGAATGCGTGGACGCGCGCCGCCTTTTCGCCGCACCACCAGGTGGCCACGCTCGGCAGCACGAGGTCTTCGTCGAGCAAAACTTCGGCGATGCCCGGCAGAAAGCCATGCAAGGCAGGCGATTCGACAAAGCCCGAACCCGGCACGTTCGACACGATCACATTGCCCGCACGCATCACCTGCAACAGACCCGGCACGCCGATGCTCGAATCCGCGCGCAGTTCGACCGGATCGCAGAACGCATCGTCCAGACGCCGCAACACGACGTGCACGCGTTCGAGACCGGCGAGCGTCTTCAGATACAGCATGTCGTCACGCACGGTCAGGTCTTTGCCTTCGACCAGCGTGACGCCGAGATAGCGCGCGAGAAACACGTGCTCGAAGTAGGTTTCGCTAAACGGTCCAGGTGTGAGCAACGCGATATGGGGCAAACCATCGGCGCCCGAACTGTCGTGCGCCATGGTGGCCTGAGCAGCCTGCGCAAGCGTCGCGATCAGTTGCGAATAGGTCGGGGCGAGGCGGCTTACGCGCATCGCGCGGAACGGTTCGGCGAACAGCGTCGACACGATCAGCCGGTTTTCCAGCGCATAACCCAGGCCGGATGGCGCCTCGGTGCGATGCGCCATGACCGTCCAGTTGCCGCCAGGCGTACGCGCCAGATCGACGGCAACCACCTGCAGATATTGCCCGCCAGGCGGTGTGAAGCCCTTCACGGAGCGCAGGTAACCCGGATGCCCGAACACCAGCGCGGGCGGCAACTGCCCCCGATCGAGCAAGGTCTGCGGCCCATAAATATCGGCGACGATGGCATTGAGCAGATGCGCGCGCTGCGTCACGCCACGCTCGATATGCGCCCACTCCGCCTCGCTGATCAGGAACGGCAGCAGGTCGAGCGCCCACGGCCGCGGCTCGCCGTTATCCGCGTAGACGTTGTAGCTGATGTCGTTGTCGCGGATCTGCTGCGCGATCGACGCGCGGTGATCCTCCAATCGCGCGATGCCGTCTTCGCCGAGCCGCTCGAAGAACTGCCGCCACGGCTCGCGCAACACGCCCGAGGCGTCGCGTAACTCGTCCCAATGTCCTTCGTAGGCCGGCAACAGCCGCAATAAGGACGAAGCGTCCGCGCGCGCCGCGGACGTTTCGAAAGGAAAAGTCGATTGAAAGGCCAAGGTCGTGTCGTTCTTAAAAGTATGCTGCCGCTTTCAGTCTACCAGGTTACCAGTAGCGCAGGTCCAACGTAAACGGAAACTCGAGGCTGCGCTGCGGTACACCGACCGTGAGCGGCCCCGGCGTATGACCGGATGCGAAGAAGCGTGCGCGCCGCCGGCTTTCGGCCTCGTAGGCGTTGACCGGGAAGGTCTGATAGTTGCGCCCGCCCGGATGTGCGACATGATACTGGCATCCGCCGACCGAGCGGCCAGTCCATGTATCGAACAGGTCGAAGGTGAGCGGCGCATCCACGCCGATGGTCGGATGCAGCGCCGACGGTTGCGCCCAGGCGCGAAAGCGCACGCCGGCCACATATTCGCTGACGCGGCCCGTCGGCTGAAGCGGCACCGGCACACCGTTGACCGTCACCACATGGCGGTTGTCGTTCAAACCGAGCGCGCGCACTTCGAGCCTTTCCACCGACGAATCCACGTAACGCACCGTGCCGCCCGGCGAGCCCTCTTCGCCCATCACGTGCCACGGTTCGAGCGCGTTGCGGATCGTCAGCGAGACGCCGTTCACCGTGGTCTCGCCGACCAGCGGGAAGCGGAATTCGAAGTGCGGCGCGAACCAGCTGCTCTCGAAGGCGAAGCCCGCCTGGTTGAGTTCGCCGAGCACGTCGTCGAAATCCATCTTCGCGAAGGTGCCGAGCAGGAAGCGGTCATGCAGTTCCGTACCCCAGCGCGTGAGCCGCTGCGTGTACGGCGTGTGCCAGAAGCGCGCCACCAGCGCGCGCAGCAGCAACTGCTGCACGAGACTCATGCGTGCATGCGGCGGCATTTCGAAGCCGCGCAATTCGAGCAGGCCGAGGCGGCCAGTCGGACCATCGGGCGAATAGAGTTTGTCGATGCAGAACTCGGCGCGGTGCGTATTGCCCGTCACATCGATCAGGATGTTGCGCAACGAGCGGTCGATCATCCACGCCGGCAGATTCGCGCTGTCGCGGCCGCCGAGCAGATCGATCTGCCGCTGCAACTCGCGGAACGCCACCTCCAACTCATACACCTGGTCGTTGCGCGCTTCGTCGACACGCGGCGCCTGGCTCGTCGGCCCGATAAAGAGCCCGGAAAACAGGTACGACAGCGACGGATGGTTGTGCCAATACGCGATCAGGCTGGCCAGCAGATCCGGACGGCGCAGGAACGGACTATCGGCAGGCGTCGCGCCGCCGAGCACGAAGTGATTGCCGCCGCCGGTTCCCGTATGCCGGCCGTCGGTCATGAACTTCTCGCTGCTCAGATAGCTCTCGGCCGCGGACTGATACAGGTACTCCGTGTTGTCGACCAGTTGCTCCCAGCTCGAAGCCGGATGAATGTTCACCTCGATCACACCCGGGTCCGGCGTTACCTGCAAGACCTTCAGGCGCGCATCGCGCGGCGGCGGATAGCCTTCGAGCACCACCTGCATCTGCAATTCGGCGGCCGTCGCTTCGATCGCCGCAAGGAGGTCGAGATAGTCGTCGAGTTCGGTGAGCGGCGGCATGAACACATGCAGCAGCGAACGCCCGCTGCCGAACGCTTCGGTTTCCGCCTTCGGACCGGCGGCCCGTTTCGGGTCGCGCGCTTCGACGCAGATCGCCGTACGCAACGTTTCCTTCGACGACTGCCCACGCTCCGGCGGCTGCTGGTCGCCTGACTGAGGCGCAAAGGCCAGCACGCCGCTGCCCGCCATGCCGCTCAACAAATCCGCCGCTGACGACGACAACGCCGCCGCACGCCGCGCATCGGCGGCGCTCAAGGTGCGCTGCTCGCCGTCGTATTGCATGCGCAATTGCGCAGCCGGGCGCAACGGCACCGGCGGAGCGAACGGATCGTGTGCGTGCTGATACGGATAGTCGGTCTTCGACACCCACGGCAGCGAATCGAGCGGCAAGCGATAACCCATTGGCGAATCGCCGGGAATCAGGAACATGCGTTCGTCGCGGAAGAACCAACGGCCGCTAACCCACTTCGGCGGCTCGTTCGGCACGTCGCGTTCGCGCGCGAGCGGCAGCACAAAACCGGTCGCGCCGCCCAGGCCCGCGTCGAACACGCGCCGCAGACGCACGCGCTCCAGCTCGTCATCCAGACGCGCATCGAGCGGATCGACGTTGACCGGCAGACGGCGCTCGCGCCACAGGTAGTACCAGACGTCTTCGAAGCCGGGCTGGATGCAGTCCGTGTCGAGCGATAGCTTGGTCGCCAGATGAGCGAGGAAACGCTGGGCGTCGGCGGCCGTGTAGGTGCCCGGCTCGCGTTCGTCGGCGAAGAGCGTGGGGTCTTGCCAGCACGGCTCGCCGTCGGCGCGCCAGTAGAGCGACATCGCCCAGCGCGGCAACTGTTCGCCCGGATACCACTTGCCCTGACCGATATGCAGAAAGCCGTTTGCGCCGTAGCGCGAGCGCAGCTTGTCCATCAGCGCGACCGCGTAGCCGCGTTTGGTGGGGCCGAGGGCGTCGGTGTTCCATTCGGCGGCGTCGCGATCGCGCACCGACACGAAGGTCGGCTCGCCGCCCATCGTTAGGCGCACGTCCATCTCGGTCAGGCGCTGGTCGACCTGCTCGCCCATTTTGACGACGTCGCTCCACACTTCTTCGGTGAAGGGCTTGGTGACGCGCGGCGTCTCCAGTACCCGTTCGATCGACATGGTGTGCTCGAACTCGACTTCGGACTCGTCGACCGCGCCGGAGATCGGCGCCGCGCTGCCGGGTTCGGGCGTGCAGGCGACCGGAATATGGCCCTCCCCGGCGAGCAGGCCGGAGGTCGGGTCGAGGCCGATCCAGCCCGCGCCCGGCAGGTAGACCTCGCACCATGCGTGCAGGTCGGTGAAGTCGACTTCGGTGCCGCTCGGGCCGTCGATGGATTTGACGTCCGGCGCGAGCTGCAGCAGGTAGCCGGAGACAAAGCGCGCCGCCAGCCCCAGTTGCCGCAACGTCTCGACCAGCAGCCAGCCCGAATCACGGCAAGAACCCGCGGCGCTCACCAGCGTTTCCTCAGGCGTCTGCACGCCGGGCTCCATGCGGATCAGGTAGCGGATCTCGCGTTGCAGCCGCTGATTCAGTGCGACGAGGAAGTCGGCGGTGACCATCGGCTTGCGGTCGATACTCGCGACGAACTCGGCGAAGCGCGGCGTCATGGCCCGCTTGACGAGGTACGGGGCAAGCTCCAGCGCGAGGCCGGGTTCATACTCGAACGGAAACCGTTCCGCCGACGGTTCGAGAAAGAAGTCGAACGGGTTGTAGACCGCCATCTCGGCGACCAGATCCACGGTCACCTTGAATTCGCGGGTCTTCTCGGGGAAGACGAGGCGCGCCTGATAGTTGGCAAACGCGTCCTGCTGCCAGTTGATGAAGTGTTCAGCCGGTTCGACCCGCATCGAATAAGACAGAATGGGGGTCCGGCAATGCGGCGCAGGCCTGAGACGCACGACCTGGGGCGACAGCGCAACCAGCCTGTCGTAGCGGTAATGTGTGACATGATTCAACGCGACGCGTATGGACACACCGGACTCCTGGACAAGGGATGGCAGCCCGCCAAAAAGCAAGCTTCATGCCGTGGATCGAAAAACCGCGTGAACTACCTGTACCACCCGGATTACCGCCTGCTACGAAGTTTGCCGCGTCTGCCGACCGTCCGGTCGATCGATCAGCGCGCCTTTCCACTGCCTTTTCGGCGGCCGCGCACCAAAGCGGCGCAGCGCCAATGCACGATCATGCACGTAATGTGCGTTAAACCAGTGACGTCTGGCAAATGCGGCATGAAGATTGCGCGTCGGCTTCGCTCCACGACTGCCCCCACCACCCAGGCCCGATCGATGAAAACCTTCCACTGCAATCGCTGCTCGCACCTTGTGTTCTATGAAAACGTTCGTTGCGAACGGTGCGAGGCATTGCTCGGATATGTGCCTGAACTGGCCGAAATCAGCGCCTTCGAAGACGCCGGCGAAGGCCGCTGGCGCAGTCTGCATCCGCGTGGCGAGGGTGCGCTGTTCCGGCAGTGCCACAACTACGCGGTCGAAAATGTCTGCAATTGGATGATCCCCGCCGACTCGCCCGACACGCTGTGCCGCGCCTGTCAGCTTACGCGCACGATCCCGAATCTGAGCGCGCCGGACAACCGGCTCTACTGGTACCGGCTGGAGATGGCGAAGCGGCGTCTGCTGTACACGCTGGCCGCGCTCGGCCTCGACGTGCTCTCGCGCAAGGACGATCCCGAATACGGGCTGGCATTCGAATTCCTCGAGGACGGCGACGACGGTGAGCGCGTCATGACCGGCCACGACAACGGCCTGATCACGCTGAACATTGCCGAAGCCGAAGACGCTTACCGCGAAAAGGTGCGCAGCGCGATGGGCGAGCCCTACCGCACGCTCCTCGGGCACTTCCGCCATGAGACGGGCCACTACTATTTCAGCCAACTGGTCGAGAACGACCCGCGCTGGCTCAAGCCCTACCGCAAGCTATTCGGCGACGAGCGCGCCGACTACGGCGAAGCGCTGACGGCTTACTACCGCGACGGTGCACCGAAGGACTGGCAGGCCTCGTATATCAGCGCCTACGCGACGATGCATCCCTGGGAAGACTGGGCCGAGACGTGGGCGCACTACATGCTGATCGTCGACGTGCTGGATACGTCGACGTCGTACGGCCTCGCCTTGTTGCCCGACGACCCGAGCGAGCCGACGCTGACCGACCGCACGCCCGTCGAAGACGCGAGCTTCGAAAATTTGATGAAACGCTGGTTTCCGCTCACGTATGCCTTGAACAGCCTGAACCGCAGTCTCGGCATGCCCGACGGGTATCCGTTCACGCTGGCCTCGCCGGTGGTGGATAAGCTGCGGTTCGTGCATCGGGTGATTGCGGCAGCCGGCGATAAAACGCAACCGCGCGAAGCGGCGAAGCCGGCGCGTAAAGCCGGAACGGGGCAGGCGCCTTTAAAGACGGCGCAGGCTGGCGCGTTGCAACCGGTGGCGGCACAACCGGTCGCGCAGCCGGTGCCACTGGCTGCGCCACAACCGGTCGCACAACCCGTCATGTCACAAGAACCCGTGCAGGCACCTGTCATGGAGACAGCCGCGTCGTCAGCGCCGCCGTTGCAATCCGGACCCGCTGCCGCCAAAGCAGCACCCGCCAAGCGGGCCGCACGCCGGCGTTAGTCCAATTGCAATAACCGCACATGGAACGCTTCGAGAACCCATAAAAAAGCCCGCTGCCGAATCAACCGGCAGCGGGATTTTTTTCATCGGAGCCAAACCTGGCGATCGCTCAATACGCGACGTAAGGCCCCGTACCGCCAGGCGTCGTCTGCTGCTCGACGGCGGCGTACACGTTACGCCCGTAGAAGAACGGCAGGCCCCAGTCGAAAATCGACGACGTCACAAAGGCCGGACCAGCCAGCAGCGGCAACGCTGAATCGCCGCTGTAGGTATGCGAGATCGTCGTGGCATTGCCGACGCTGAAGTTCACCGCGCTCGTCGTGCCGTTCACGCCCTGGATCATTGCACTCAACGATTGGGTCGACACCGGGCAGTAGTACGCGCTATTGGGGCTCGCGCATGTCGGCAACGCACTGGTCTGGAAGAACAGACCCGTCGAGCCGCTGTCCAGAATACTGCTCGAATACGTCGTGCCGTTCTGCACCGTCGTAAAGGTGCCGTTCGACGCACTCACGCCGATCACCTGCGCGCTGCCCAGCGCATTATTGGTCTGCGTGCCGATGCCGAACACCAGTTGCCCGCTGACCGACTGCGCGCCGCCCGACACCGTCGGCAGACTCAACATCGAACCGTTGTTGTCGGTCGCGAAGTACGGAATCGGGTTGGCGACCTGCAGCGCTTCAGCAAGCGGAATCGACGTGCAGGTCGTGCCGCTGCAGCCGTAATACGTGCCGGCCACCGCCTGTTGCACACAGTTCGCGCCACAGTCGTGCTTGAACACGCCGATGCCCAGGATGCCGTTAGCCTGCAACGTGCCCGGCGTGTTGCGCGACGCGCCGACGCTCGCGCAATCGGACGGCACCGAAGCGTAGTTCGGGTCGATCACCTGGATCGGCAGCGAGGCCGCTTTTTCACCGGCGATCTGCAGGTCCGCGAGCTTCACCGAACCCCATGTGTAGCCGTCGAAGAACTGCATGCATTCGGCAACCCGATGGCCCGAGGCGTCCTTCTGCTGCGGCAGCGCCATCGAGGCCGGCAATTGCGAAGCGAACACGCGCACGCCCCACGAACCGGTATCCACCAGGATGTGATCGATGGTTTGACACTGGCTGGTGCCGGGCGCGCAAATCGTGATGCTGACGAACGGCATGTTCGGCACGTTGCTCACGCCGGAGTCGACCGTCACGCGCACCGCGTTGGCGGCCACCACTTGCGGCGATGGCGAGGTATTGGTGACAGTGGGACCGGCCGAAAGGCTCGTCGTGCCGGAACTCGATGAGGAGCTGGAACCGCCGGAGCCACCGCCCCCGCCGCCGCAGGCACTGACGAGCAACGCGAGCAGCGCCGCGCACAACAAGGTAACGAACGAAGACGTATGACGCATGATCCGCTCCGTTATTGAATGACGCCGACATCGACGCCCGCAGGCACCGCTTGCGGCAGATAGGCGTAGCCGGCAAACGCGCGCAGGTGCCCGCCGGAGAACACAACCAGATCGCTGCCGGACACCGCGAGCGGCGTGCCACGCCGGGTTGCGGTGGCGGCGACGTATTGGTCGAACGACGCGCCCAGCATGGTTTTCAGATCGGGCAGCGTCGGGCCCTGCCACGCGACACCGAAGACGATGCCGTTGGGCGCGACGTACTCGCGCACCAGCGTGCCGGACGGCATCGTCACCAGGTGCACCGAATACGCGCTTTGCGTAGTGATCGTATGAGCCACTGCATGAAGGCTCGTCTGATCGCTGTCGACAGAACTGACGTTCTGGCCGAGCGTGGCGTGCGCGGCAAACGACAGCGCGCAGCCTGCCCCGAGCATTGCGCGAGCAATGCTTGTAGAAAGCATCGGTTTCAAGAGATTTCCTTCGAGGTGAAACGCTCGTGGCCGGCGGGTGAGCCGATCACGAACGGGAATCCAGGGGCGCACTCCTGACCGGCGGTGCCGGTTCTGCATTCACACCGGTTGGGTTGCGTGAATGCGTCTACGGAGTGGCAGCGCGAAACTTTAGCGATCGCGCAAGGGCACAGCAATCGTTTGCGGGACGATTTAAACCTTCTTCATGCTCGACGTCGTTTGAACCTGTTTGATATTTGAGGACAGGATCACCAAGGGGCGTCGCTTGAGCGCAGATTTTGCCGACACGCCCTGTTTAAAGCGAACACACGTATTAAATAACGGGGCCACAGCAGAAAAATATCAATGCGTGTCGCATGTTGCGAGTAATGTAAGCGTTCGCTGAAAAATTCGCGTTGATCGGCCTATTTCATCTGATTATTGCGGCACGTGCGGACTGCTCTTGTGTGAAGAGAAAACCGCGTACGAGCGCGCTCCGAGGCGGCAAAAAAAATGCCGCGGACAACCTGGTGGTCATTCGCGGCATCGGGTCTTCATTGCTAATTCATTGCGAGTTCTGCAAGCCGCGCCGGGTTCGAATCGAGCGATTCGAACCCGGCAGCGTCCGTTACTTTTTCTGCTGTTGCAAGAGCGATTTAAGCTCCTGCACATTTTCTTCTACGCGTTTTGCGATCACCGCATACGACTCAGCCTGCGTCTGATACGCGGCTTGCGCCAACTGCTGCATGTCGGCGAGCGACTTATGCAGGCTTTGCTGGATCAGTTCGGCGGCTTTCGCCGGAGGCGCGGCGCCGCCGGCCGACAATTGCCCGGTGAGCGACTGCAATTCGCCCAACGTGGTACGCAGCATCTCGGTCTGTTTCTGCGCAAGTGACTGCATGCCCTGGAATGCCGTCTGATTCGCCTGAACCAGTGCTTCCACGTCCTTGCGTCGCGCTTCCATGATGGCGGGTACGTCGAAGCCGGGAAGCTTGAACTGCTCCAGCATTTTGGTGAAATCGCCAAACGGATTGGCGGCGTCAGGTTGGCTCATGCGAAATCCTCCTTAACGATTGAATACTCGCCCGCAGTGCATCGCCGCGATGGGTTTCTTCGGCATAGGCACCAGTGGCGTCGCGTGCGCCGAGCCTCCCGCAAAAGGCGTGCTGCTTCTGGGGTCGGACGGCACAGTGCGTCAATCATGCGCCATCCGGTTGCATTGCGCCAGCGGGCACACCCTGGCGTCGAGCGTCTCTTTGCCGGAACGTTTTGCGCCTTCGGCCACGAAGCATGCAAGGTCCGGTAAGTTACAGGATAGCTTCAGTAACCCGACGAAACGGCATGTCGACTATCGTTTCCGATGTGCTGGCGCACCGTTGCGCCGGTGCTGTCTCAATGGGAGCGACATCATGAAAAAAGGATTGCTGTGCGCGGCACTGGCCGCCGTTCTGACCGTGGCCGCCACCGGCGCGCTGGCACAGGAAGCGGCAGCGCCGCCGCCCGCTTCGGCCCCCGCGCACGGCGAGCCGCATCACGGCGACGGGCCACCTTCGCCGCACGGGCCGATGGGTCCGGGTTTCGCGGTGGTCAACGACCTCGAACAGTTGCGCCGCCTGTACGCAATGAGCGGGCGTGAGGGCGAGATCGTCGCCGTGTATCACGAGGTGTTGAACAAGACGCAAGATCCGATGCTGCGCCACTACGTGTACGACTCGCTGGCCCGCGAGCAGTTGAAGCCGGCCAATACCGACCAGGCCATCGCTACGCTGCGCACCAGTCTGTCGGAAGATCTCGTGGCGACGAACAGGCCGCCGCGTGGCATGCCAGCAGAGGTGCAACCGCCTGCTCCGCAATAAAGCGCGGACCAGATCGTCCCGCAGTCGAAAGGCCGGTAATTCCAACCCGAAGCGAGGGACACGGCAATTCGTCCCGATACAAAATCGGCTGGAAGCGCTCCCGTCGAAAAGCAACGCAGCCGTTCGGCGCGCTGCGTTAGCTTGCGCACATAGCCGCCTCACTGCCCACTTTTCATCTTCCCTCAGGTGATTAGGATGAGAGCACCGTAACGCTAGTGCCTGGTGAACAATGCGCTATCCGCTCAATATGGCAGTCGCCGCCGCCCTGCTCGTCTTCGTTCTTTGCTGCATCGTCAAACTTGCCTTGAGTTGACACCCCACTGTCGCTTTCACCCCATGCCAAACCCGCTCCGCGGCTGCATGTTTCGCCGTGACATTGCGCGAAATAATTGTTGAATGGAGTTCGGGAAGTGACTCGCCCATACTTCGTTTCGCTGCCGGTGCGTACGAAAAAAGACGCATGAGATCAAGGGTGCTTTGCGTGAAAACGCGCGTGCGAATGCGACCCCGATGATCAACGATCCCACGGTTGCCCGATCATCGGAAGATGCGTTCGAAGCTAACGGCACCGCGTGCCGACGACAGGATGAACATGTTGACTTCAGTGAGTTTCCTCAAAAAGAATGCCGCCCGTTTTGCATGCGTCGCAATGGTCTGCGGCAGTGCGCTCCTGACCGGTTGCGCCGGCGGCAGCATCAACAACGCGACCCAGACCAGCGCACAGCCGCAAGTGCGCCCGGACAATATTTATGTCTACACCTTCGACAGCAATCCGGATCAGGTGAAACTAGACAACGGCGGCATGCTGAAGAAATTGAAGTCGCAACTCGACGGCTCGTCCGCTGCGGAAAAGCAATCGGCCGATGCGATCGCCGTGCGTGAGCAGGTCGCCAACGAAATCGTGCATCAATTGCAATCGATGGGGCTGCGCGCAATTCGCTCGGACGTCCCCGCCCCCGCCGATCAGAACGTCCTGCTCGTGCAAGGCAGCTTCGACAAGATCGACGCGGGTAATCGCCGGCGCCGCGTACTGATTGGACTCGGCGCCGGCAAGAGCGAGGTGAGCAGCTCCGTGCAGATTCTCTACAAACCGGCGGGCGGCACCGCGCGGCTGGTGCAAAGTTTCAATGCCACCGGCGACAGCGGCAAAGCACCCGGCATGGTCGAAACAGCCGGCGTGGGCGCCGCAGCCGGAAGCATCGCGACCTCGGCAGCCGTGGGCGGCGGTTTGCACGCCATGTCCGAAACCAAGAAGGCCGGTGTTTCGGCGGATGCCAAGCGCCTCGCCGACGCGGTGGCCAAACAGGTGGCGCAGATCGGTGTAAGCGGCGGCTGGCTCTCGACGGAGCACGTCAAGGGATAAGTAATCCGCAGCGCTACGAAAACCACACCGCGAAGCGCGTGCCCGATACCAGACTGCTCACGGTCAAGCGCCATTCGTGAGCCGTGGCGATCTCCTTGCAGATCGCGAGGCCGAGCCCGGCGCCCTCATGCCGGGCATCCGGCGCGCGCCAGAACCGCTTGAAGAGAAACGGCAGATACTCCTGCCTGATGCCCGGTCCTTCGTCCTGAACCTGCACCGAGACGGCATCGACGATCAGCACGACCGTGCCATGCGCCGGCGAGGCGTTGATCGCGTTTTCAACGATGTTCTTGAGCAGAATGAACAACGCGCTTCGGTCGGCCCAGATCGACGACGGCGCGACCGTGGTTTCGAGCCGGAGCGTCACCTCCCTGCGGTCGGCTTTGCGCGCAAGATAAGCCACCACGTCCTGCACCACGTCGACGATATTCACCTCGCCGAAGCTGAAGTTCTGCGACTCGCTGACTTCGGCGAGATGCAACAGTTGTCGAACCTGACGCGCCATCAGATCGATTTCGCGAAACAGCAGGTCCTTGTCGTCGATCCCGGGCTGCAGTTCGATCTGGCCGCGGATCAAGGTGAGCGGTGTCTGCAACTCGTGCGCGGCGGATGCGAGAAACTGCTGCTGCACGGCGAAGCCTTTTTCGAGTCTATCGAGTGTTTCGTTGAAGGCATGGATCAACGGTTTGATTTCACTCGGAATGCCCGTGGTGGAAAGCCGCGTGGTGAGGTTGCGCGGCGTGATGCGCGCAGCCGCGCGCGATGCCTCTCTAAGCGGCTTGAGCACCCGATGCACGGTAAAGGGCAAAGACAGGCCAAAAATGATCGTGGCAACGAGAACGATCGTCTTGATGATCGCCGGGATCGGCTTGATCTTGGCGTCGATAATCGCGTTGACGAAGCGCTCCGACGTCGCGGTCTGGGTATAGAAAACCGCCGAACCATGCGGAACCCGTAGCGTCAGGATTTCGAACGGCTTCGCCCCAATCTCCACGCGCTGAACATTGCCGACGGCCCCAGATAGATCGCCGGCAATCCATGCTTCACGCCCCTCGGCGCCGTTCGAAGCCAGCAACACGTTGCCGCGTTCGTCGAGTACCCGGTACTTCAGTTCCGTCGGCGCCACCTCGAAAAGCCAGGCCTTCTCCGAAGGAAGCGCCACGGAAACCAGACGGCCGGTACCGTCGAACCGGAGTCCACTCGCAATCGCCGTGGCGCTTTCCATTTCCTCGTGCAACCCGAGCATCTGCTGAGGGAAGTGACTGAACGCATAGGTAGCGGCCGTCGCCAGCACGGTCAGGCTGATCGCGAGTGCAACAATGCTGGTCACCCAAAGCCGCGCGGATAAACTGCGAATCCAGTGATTGAACATGGTGAGCAATGGGCCGTTGATTTAGTGCTGTCCGGCGGACCCGGCGGCAACCTGGAGCGCGAAGCCCGCGCCGCGAATATTGGCGAGCCGCGTTGTCGCGCCGAGCGCGCTTAGCTTCTTGCGCAGACGATGCAGCGTGACTTCGAGCGCATTGGGCGTGACGGCTTCGCCGAGTCCCCACGCGGCATGTTCGAGCGCCGCGTGCCGGACGGTGGCGCCCGCCGCCTTCACGAGGCACAGCACGATCTGCAACTCGGCAGGCGCCAGCAGAACAGACTGCGCGCCGCAGCGCATGGCGCGTTGCTGCGGATCGACCGTGAGGTCGCCGAACGAAATCACCAGATCCGTCAGCGCCACCGGCCGGCGCATCAGCGTACGCACCCGCGCGACCAGTTCACTCATCGCGAAGGGCTTGGTCACGTAGTCGTCCGCGCCGTTTTCCAGTCCGTCGACGCGGTCATGCAGCGCGTCGCGCGCCGTCAGCATGAGCGACGGCGTCATCTGCCCTGCCGCGCGCAATGTCCGCAGAAAAGTCAGGCCGTCGCCATCCGGCAAACCGCGATCGATGATGAGCACCGCGTAGTCGGCCCGGCTCACGCCATACTGCGCCTCCGAAATGGTGCCGAACACATCGGTCTCGATGCCCGCAGCGGAAAGTGCCTGACGGATCATGCCGGCGAGGCGCTCGTGGTCTTCGATCAGTGCGACACGCGACATGCGCTGGTGCTCAGTTGAATTCGTAAAGGTAGCCGACCCTGGCTTGCGGAATATAGCGCTTGCCCACCAGCGGACTGTCGGTAATGCCGCTACCAAGGTGCTCGACGCCGACGTCGAGGATCAGGATCTGATGGCGCGTGAACTTGTAGTCGATACGCGTTCCGACCGAGATGTCGTAGGTCGCCTTGCCGGTATATTCCGGGCGCCCGGCGCGCACTTCGGATGAGCGCACACCGTAATAGTAATCGACATATTTGTGGCTCAACCAATCCACGCCGGCGTGCGGTTCGAAGTCGAATTTCCCGTACTCGAAGGACTTGCTGAAATCGATCGTGGCTTTCTGGCCCTTGTTGCCGCCTTCCAGAAAATCGCCCGAGAGCGTGCCGTATGCGGTGTGCCATGCAAGCGCCGGGCCGTACCAGAACGCACCGTTGCGGTTCTGCATACCGTTCAGAATCGGCGCATCTGACGCCTTGTAGCCGTCGCCGAGGGCGTACTGTCCACGCAAGGCGAGGCTCACGTTGCTCCACTTGCCGATCTTCAGATCGACAGCCGTACCGAAGACATGCACCCATTTGTTGTCGAACGAGATCAGCGGAATCGGCGTGAATTTCGTGCCATAGCCTTTGTAGGGCGCCTGCTCGATGCCCGCGCCCACGCCCAGGCCCCAATGTGTCACGTTCGTGGAATTGTTCAGCACGGTGAAGCCTGTGTCGTCCGCTGTGGGCGGTTCAGGGCTCAGGCCGTCGGCCAAAGCCGCGCCCGAATACGCGCAGAACGATGCGAACGATGCGATAGCCAGTAACAACCTGCGCTCACGGCGAAGAGTTTTTTTCACGTCGAGTCCTGAGTGGATGGATGAGGCAGCATCGACTCTAGAACCACTGGACTTACTCGTTACTTACTCGAAACGGCGGGAACAGGCGTATTGGGGCACAGCGCACGGGATAGGGAACGATCGCGGCAGCAGATGCCTCGGCAAGGCCCGCCGGCCGTAAGTATCAGGTAAGTCACGCGAGTTCAGCATCGAGACCGCTATCCGATCGCGGGATCTCACTCGATGAAACTCACCAATACAACCGCACTGCGCGCAAACGCCGTGCTCTTCTGCCTCTCGACGTGCGTCGCCATCATTCCGAGCCTGATCCTTTCAGTGCTGTTCGGCCTGTTCGACGACAACGCGCCCTTGCTGCCCTACCACGTGGCCACGATCGGACTGGCTCTGGTCGTCATGCTTTCGTTGAGATGGGCCGCACGCCGCGCGTTCGACGCAGCTTTAGCGGCCCACCAGGTCAGATTGCTCGACGAGCCCGCCGGCCAGGCATCGATCGACGCATATTGCGCGCGTGCGTGGCTCGTCCAGTTGCATGTGGAACTGCAGGGACGTCACTGCATCGATTGATTGCATCAGCGTGACACTGCACGGCACACGCTTGTGCGCGATGCAGCGACACGCCTTCGCTCGTTAGAACCGCAACAGCACCTTGCCCTTGCGCGCGCTCTTCCCGCTCACCGCTGCCGCTTGCGCCACGTCCTCGACATCGAAGACGGCTTCGACCGGCAGCTTCAACTCGCCCGACGCAGCGAGCCTCAGCAATTCGCCGATCATTCGCGCTTTATCCGCGCCCGAAGTGACCTCGAAAATCTTGCTCGCCCAGAAACCCTTGACGGTCGCCTGCTTGAAGATCGCATCGCCGGAGCTGAGGCGCATCGGCTCATTGGACATCGCGCCGAACGACACCAGGGTGCCGTTTTCGCCAAGCAGACCGAAGATGTCACCGCTAGCGTCGCCTCCCACGGAATCGACACCTGCCATGACCGGTGCATCGCCGACGATCTCACGAACCCGCTTCTTCCAGCCCTCGCTTTCGGTCGACACTGCATTGCCGATGCCGACCTCGGCCAATTCCGCAATGCCCGCCTCGCGCCGGACCAGATTGACCCCATTGATGCCGCGCGCGTTGGCGAGCATCGCCAGAGTCTTACCGACCGCACCGTTCGCCGTGTTCTGGATGAACCACTGACCGGGTTCGAGGTGCAGATATTCGAGCAACATGACCGCGCTCAACGGCATGGCGATCAATTGGCAACCTGTTTCGTCGCTGATCGCGTCAGGCAGCGGGACCACCGCTGCCGCCGGCGCCAGAACGTAATCGGCCCAGCCCTCGTAGATGCCGGCCACCACTACGCGTTGACCGGGCTTCAAGTGTTCGACACCTTCGCCGATCGCGTCGATCACGCCGGCGACTTCAGTGCCACCCACGGCCGGCAGTTTCGGCTTGTAGCCGTATTGACCGCGAATCGTCCAGATGTCGTGATTGTGAATCGGCGACAAGGTCGATTTGATGCGCACCTGACCCGCACCGGGATTCGGCGTGGGACGTTCCGCGACCTGCAGCACCTCGGCGGGATTGCCGAAAGAGGAATAGATAACGCTACGCACAGTCTGTCTCCTGAAATGTGCAACGATGAGGACTCCGTTCTGCGCGGAGTGAGGGGTTCTGCGAGTGCTTCTCTGGGTGCTTCTGCAAATGGTTTTCTGAGTGCTTCTGTTCGACGAGTCTCATCAGTACCAAGACCTCAGCCGCAGCCATGTCATGCCGCGCGCAGGACGCTCTGTGTGACCGCCATGGCTTGCGCCATCGCGCTTCCATCCTGTCGCAGCTTGGTGATGAGCGCCGCGCCGAGCCACATGTGGTACAGGAGTTCGGCCGCCTCCCTGGACCTGATCTCCGGCGAAAGCGAGCCGTCTGCCTGGCCTTCTTCGATCACAGAAGCAAGACGCACCATCAAGCGGTCGACGCCGTCGCGCAACACCACGCGCATCTCATCGGACAGGTCGCCGACTTCCGCGCTCAGCTTCACCACCAGACACTTTTCGTCGCCGTCCTGATCGAGCTGCTCCTGCTGCCAGGCAGCCCAATAGCTCAGCAGCTTGTCCCGGCCGTTGACACCGGGCCGACCGAACAGTTCGTCGAGACGGACCGCGTAGTCGGCGACGTACTGCTGCAGCAACTCGCTGCCGAACGATTCCTTCGAGCCGAAGTAGTGATAGAACGAGCCCTTCGGGATCTCGGCGGTCGTCAGAATCTCGTTCAGCCCGACCGCGACAAAGCCCTTGCGTGCGATCAGCGCGCGCCCGGCGTCGAGGATGTGCCGGCGAATGTGGGGATGGCTAGCTCTCATAGGAAGCGGATTATGGCCTCAATTAGACCAGTCGTCTAGAGCGCATTCTGGCGACTCGATCGTGGCCGCTTTGCGGGACGGACACACTGCTGTCATGCCCACGCCATAACAACGCGTCACCCTGAGCATGAGCTGTTCCGTCCTCACCCAGGAGACATGCCATGTTGACCGCCCGCGTTGGAATCGTGTCGCAATCCGCCGCCGTACCTTACACCGATGTCGTCCGTGTCGCGCAGGCACTCAACCTGCAGCTCAGCCGCGATCTCGCCCCGATCTGGAACGTGTCGGGCACCGTCGTCGCGCTCGAGTCCATCGACCATCTCGACCCAGGCGTCTGGCCGGTTTACGTGGTGGACGAGGTTCAAGCGGGGGCCGCCGGCTTTCACCTGACCGAGCACAACCAGCCGTTCGCGGTTGTCCTGGCCGGCAATACGTGGTCGCTGTCGGCGAGTCACGAGATACTCGAAATGCTGGTCGATCCGGGCGGCAACCGCCTCACCGCGGCCAATGCGGTGACGATCGTCGACAACGAAGTGCAGGACGGTGACGGCAAAGTCGAATATCTGGTCGAGATATGCGATCCGCCCGAAGACGCAACCTGCGCCTATCTGATCGACGACGTGCTGGTCTCGGACTTCTACACGCCTAACTATTTCGACCCTGCCGGCACGTCGGGCGCACGCTACAGTTTCAGTGGCAAGATCACGCGGCCCCGTCAGGTGCTGCCTAATGGCTACCTCACCTGGTTCAACCCGCAGAACAACAAGTTGCAGCAGGTCAGGCATTTCGGCGCACCCGAAATTATCGATCTCGCATCCGGGCAACCCGGTGGCGGATCGCTGACGGGCGGACGGTCGCTGCGCAGCTTCGTCGACGGCCTAACGCAGTTGCCTCAGCCGCTCTCGCAATTGAAAGCCAGCGCGCCGGCGGTGGAACGGCGAGACGCGCGCCGCATGATATTCGCCAGTGCGTTGCCAACCGGCGCGGCCCTTTTCTCGGCGGCGCTCGCCCGCCTCAAGACGGACTCTGCCGACACCACCGGTTCAGCACGGGAAACCCCGGCGATCGATATCCGGACCATGCTCGACACGCACGCCGAGTCGTTCCGGCAAGAGGGCGTGCTCTCCGTGCGTAGCGGCTTGCAATGGCCGGCGCCTGGACGCGCTGTCATGCGTGCCATTGTCGTCACCGTGGTGGCGGACAGGCTCACAGCACTGCAAGCGGCGCTGCCGAAGCAGATCGACGGCGTACCCGTCGATGTACGCGCTGCCGACGCCATGGAATCGATGCAGGCGCTAGACCCCTCGCGATATTGCGCACTGGCTGAAGCTCGCCATGAACTGCGGCAGCCCGATTTCGCGGACCAGGTGTTTTTCGATAGACAAGGCAACGTACTCGCGAGTCCGCCTGCGCCGCTCCAGATGTTCCTCGCTGCCCGTGCGCGCAAAGAGGAGATTCCGTACACACCGGCGCCCGGCGCGAGTCTCGATGCGGTGACGGAACAGGTCTCTCTGGTACTGCACGTGAGTCCCGATGCCGGATGGGCGGAGCTATCGAATTTCATCGCCGGCGTTCGCGAAGAACTGGTGGTGGGAATGTACGACTTCACCTCCGAGCACATTCTCACCGCAGTCGAGTCCGCGTTTTCCGGAGGCCAGAAGCTGACGCTTACGCTCGACCATCCCGCGAAGAATCCCACGGCCGACCAGACCGACGAGCAAACCCAAGCCGATCTCTCGACCGCGCTCGGCGAGCGCTTCGCCGGCACCTGGGCGCTCACCAATGCCGACCCGAAAGCCCCTGTCTGGATCTATCCGAACGCGTATCACATCAAGGTCGCCGTGCGCGAAGACGATACCTTCTGGCTCTCTTCGGGCAACTGGAACAACAGCAACCAGCCGGAGATCGATCTCTCGGACGTGGCTGCCGCGCGCAAGCTTGCCGAGAAGAGCGATCGGGACTGGCATGTGATTGTCACGAGCAAGGCGTTGGCGAGCACGTTTCGCTCGTTCCTGCAGAACGACTATGCGGTCTCTCGCGACGCGATAACTCAAGCCAAGGCAATGGGGATGGATATTCCGGGAGCCGGGACCGCCGCTCTCGACGTTCCGATCGAAGCGTTTGCAGCCGGCAAAGCCCCGCGCCAGTTCTTCGCGCCCAGGACTTTGAGCGATACCGTACAAATCCAGCCGCTACTGACGCCCGATAACTATCAGCCGCATGTCCAGGCGCTCATCGAGTCCACCCAGCAGCGCTTCTACATGCAGACCCAATATATCCATCCGAGCGGACGCCCGGACGATGCACAACACGACGCGTTGATTGCGGCGGTGAAGGCGCTCATCGACCGCAAACTCGACGTGCGCCTGATCACCAGTCAGTTTCAGAACGACGCATGGGTCGAAAAGCTGGTCGCGGCGGGCGTGCCGTCGTCGGTACTGCGCCGGCAGGCGAACGTTCACAACAAAGGAATCGTGGTCGACGGAAACGTCGTCATGGTCAGCAGTCAGAACTGGTCGGCGGACGGCACGCTGCGCAATCGCGATGCGGGGCTGATTATTCATAGCGCCGATGCCGCCGCTTACTTCGAGCAGATTTTCCTGCACGACTGGAATTATCTGGCTTCGCCGGTGGGGAGCTGAGGAGGCTGGCGAAGCTCGCCTGTCAGGTTCTGGAAACCTGCTCTGCAAAAACGGAAGCGGCACAACGTGCCAGGCGGATCGGGTGGGAAGCGGCTGGCGGTTCGACGTAATTTGTCCGTCACCTGCCAGCAATATGGCGATGTCATGATGATGCTTCGTACCCGCCCCGACGGCTCGAGAACTTGCAGCCGGATGCGCTGCAGTCCGACACCGCCCGGGCGGGCACGCCTTCCTCTAAACCCTGCATCGGCCGGGTTTAGCCCTTCGCGGGACGCCCCGTCTTCACCGTCTCGAGCGACGACACCGCGGCCAGCAGGCGCTGCGGCGCAGCCGATTCCAGCATCATCAGGCCTGCTCGCAACAGCTCGCTCTTCTTCACCGGCACGCCGGCGTCGAGACACTTTTGCTTGAGAGACGCGATCATGTCGTAGTCCGATTTCGGCATCGTGAAGCTGTCGCGCACGACTTTCTCTTTCTTCGGCTGCTTGGCTTTCCTGGCTTCCGGAGCGCTGGCAGGCGCGGCTTCCGCAGTTGCGGAACGCTTCGGCTTGGCTGCTTTCTTGGTGGTTTGCGCCGCTTCGGTAGTGGCCGCGGGCTTGGCTTTGGCTGCTTTCTCGACGACAGGCTTTGCTTCCGCCGCTGCCGAGGGCTTCGCTTTAGCTGCCTTTTTGACGACAGGGGCCGCTTCCGCTGTTGCCGAGCGCTTCGCTTTGGCTGGTTTCTTGACGGCGGCCTTCGCTTCCGCAGTCGCCGCGCGCTTCACTTTTTTAGCGGCTTTCTTGACGACCGGCGTTGCTTCCGCGGCGGCCGCGCGCTTCGCTTTGGACGCCTTTTCGACGGCAGGTGCCGCTTCCGCCGGCTGGTCCGCCGCGACTACCGGCTCGGCGCCATCTACTGCGTGCTTGGACGAACTCTTGGGGAAGTGGAACGCCTTCTTGGTGTGCTCTTTCGTAACGGGTGTTGTCATGTGGTCTCTCCGTGTTGATAACCGTATAAACAGTATATACCGTTTATTTTGCTATCGGACACGGAGCGGCATAGGCTGCCGTTTCAGTAATCGACTTACATAACAAGGGAAATAAAACTGTTCCGTGCCGGAACACGGACAACGCCTTGCATCAACGTAAAGTCGAACGCTCCGGTAACCGCGGCACGATGCTGTTACGCAATTGCGCCGCGGCCAGGGTTTTACGGCTTACTTCAGACGCGCCTGCAACTCGTTGGCAAGCTGCCTGGTTGCGGCTTTGGTCGGCGCGTCGCCGGCGAGTGCATTAAGCAAGCCAAAGTCGTGGATCGTGCCGTTGTAGCGAACCGTCGTGACTTCATCGCCCGCGGCGTCGAGCTTGCGACCATAGGCCTCGCCTTCATCGCGCAGTACGTCGGACTGCGCTACCTGGATCAGCGCCGGCGGCAAGCCCTTCAACTGATCACCTGAAGCACGCAGCGGCGAAGCGTAAATCTCATTGCGCTGCTTCGGATCCTTTGTGTACGCGTCCCAGAACCACTTCATCATCGGCCGGGTCAGGAAGTGGCCTTCCGGATAGGCGTTGTACGAACCGTCGCTGAAATTGTTGTCCGTCACCGGCCACATCAGGCCTTGAAAGCGGATTGCAGGGCCCTGCTTGTTCTTCGCCATCAGGGACACAACCGCGGCCATGTTGCCGCCGACGCTGTTGCCCACTACTGCGAGGCGGCTGCCGTCCACACCGATTTCATTGCCATGCTCCGCGACCCATCTGGTGGCCGCGTATGCCTGATTGATCGCCACCGGGTAACGCGCTTCGGGCGACGGCGTGTAATTGACAAACACCGCCACTGCTCCGGATTGCACGACGAGGTCGCGCACCAGCCTCTCGTGCGTCTGGAAGTCCCCAAGGATCCAACCGCCGCCGTGGAAGAACATGAAGACCGGCAGCGTGCCCGTGGCGCCTTGCGGCCGTACGATCGTGATCGGCACGCTGATGCCGTCCTGCTCGATGGTCTTGTTCGACACATCGATGCCGGACAGATCGACCTTCACGCTGTTCTGCGCGCCGACCAGCACCTGACGCGCCTGCGCCGGTGTCAACGTGTTGATTGCCGGTCCTGTGCCGCTGTTCAACGCATGCAGGAACTGGCTGGTCACCAGATCGGGCGAGGCGGGTGTTGCCGGGCTTGCGGCGATGGCGAGGGTGGCGCTGGTTGCAAGTACAGCGGCCAGCAGCAAAGGCTTGAAGGTCTTCATGATTTTTTCCAGGTTCGTGATGGTGAGAGACTGAGGCTTAGACGACCGTCAGGGTGACGTCGATGTTGCCGCGGGTGGCGTTGGAGTACGGGCAGACGATGTGCGCCTTGTCGACCAGTACCTGCGCCGCTTCGCGTGCCATGCCGGGCAGGGAGATCTTCAATTCCACTTCGATGCCGAAGCCGTTCGGGATCAGGCCGATGCCGACGCTTCCGTCAATCGAGACGTCCGCGGGGATGGCGATCTTGTCGCGGGCGGCGACGAATTTCATCGCGCCGAGGAAGCAGGCGCTATAGCCGGCCGCGAAGAGCTGTTCCGGATTGGCGCCCTCGCCGCCCGCACCGCCCAGTTCTTTCGGCGTGGTCAGCTTGAAATCGAGGTTGCCTGCTGGCACCACGGCGCGGCCATCGCGGCCACCGGTGGCATGAGCTTGAGCGCGGTAGAGGACTTTATCGAGTGACATGGTGAGGCTCCCTACAAGAGTGAGTGATCGAATTTACTATCTACTACTAGATAGATTAATCCGCAAAATTAAACTGACAAACCAGACTTTTCCTGGCTACGACATACTCCCCACTCATCTATCTACTCAGAGATAGATGAGTGCGCCAACAAAGAGGCGGCGTACCGCCTCATACCTGATTACCTGACTACCGCGGTGCGAGCTTCACTTCGCGATCCGCACCGTCGCCTCGACGTCTTCGAGCCGGGCCTTGGTGTGGAACAGACGGCTTGCGAGCACACTGCCCTGAAAAGCCGCGTACAGTGCCCGTGCCGCGTTTTCCGGTTTGCCGTTCACCGCCAGCGTCCCTTCCTGCACGCCTTGCGCGAGAACCTTGGCGAGCCAGCTTTCGTTCGCTTTAAAAAACGCTTGCACGGCCTGGCGGATGTTGTCGGGCAGTGATTCGATGTCTGCAGCCAGCATGCCGCACAGGCAGATCTGATTACCGTCACCGAGGGTCCTGCCGAACAGCTTCGCGTACTTGCTCAGCTTTGTGTCCGCGGCCAATGAAGCGTTAATGCCATGGAGCGCGCCCAATACCTCGTTGCTGTACGCATTAACCGCCTCCAGAACCAGATCGTCTTTCGACGGAAAGTAGTAATGGATGCTCGAGGTTTTTACGCCAACCAGACTGGACAGATCACGGTAACTGAACCCGTTGTAACCACGCAGCATGATGAGCGTGATTGCGTGGTCGAGGATCTGTTCGCGCACTGTCGTTGTCGGTTCCATGGGTTGAACTATATCTACTCATAGATAGACTGTCAAGCGCCTTCGCAATTTTTCAACCGACGCGACGTGGTTACCAGACATGAAGGCGGCGCCGCTGTGGCATAGACTGTTTTCTGTCGCCGGCTCAACCGTTGCCTATCCTGCGAAATACCGTGGGAGACAGGATCCGCAACTGGCACCTCCGGTGGCGCTGAAAACGGCATTCCGTCTATCCTTTGTTCCCGTTGGTCGACGAGATCTCATCATGGAATATATCGAAAGCCTACGCATTTTCCGGTCGGTGGTCGAACTGAAGAGTTTCACCCGCGCGGCGGATATTCATGGGCTGGCCCGGCCGGCGGTGTCGCGGGCAATCGCGGGGCTGGAAGAGCGGATCGGATGCCGGCTGTTAAACCGGACGACCCGGCAGGTCTCGCTCACCGAAGCCGCGGAACGATTCTACGAAGGCTGCGTGCGTATCCTGGACGACCTGGATCTACTCGAAGCGGACGTAGCCAACCAGACACGCGAAGCGGGTGGCGTCTTACGCCTTGTCGCCCATACGACGGCGACGGTAAGCCGGCTGGTTCCCCTGATCGCCGGATTCAAGCGGGCCCATCCGAAGGTCACGCTCGACGTGACGCTGACGGAGCGGCCCGTCGACCTGGTCGGCGACGGGTTCGACCTTGGCCTCGTTCTTCCGTACATGCTGACGAGCGAAACAACGGTCGTGCGTCTGCTCGAGCGCATTCCGGTTGTGATCGTCGCGACGCCGCAGTATCTGGAGGCGTCGTCAACGCCGGGAGATCCATCGGAACTGGCCGAGCATCTTTTTGTGCCGATGTCGCCGTCCATTCGCCGCCCCGCCATCGGCTTCCGGATTGGCGAGGACGAGTTGAGCGTTCCGCTTCGCTTCGATGTTTCGTCGAACAGCCCTGCCTTCAACCTGGAAATGGTGCTGCAGGGTTTCGGAATCGGTGTCGTGCCGGCAGCCCTTGTAGAGAACGAATTGGCCTCGGGAAAGCTCGTCCAGTTGCTCACCGGTTCGCGGCTTGCCGACGACAGCGTCGAAATCCAGCTCGCTTACAGCAACCGGACCCTGCTGCCTGCCAAGGTGCGTGCATTTATTGACTATGCGGCTGCCTTCTTCGAAACGCTGGCGACATCGCGCTAGTGCAGCAAATTCGAGCTGCGAAGCGCGTCGGAAACAAAAAAGGGCGCGATGAATCGCCGCTTTCGGTGTTCGGTGACGAGCCCGACTGGATCCGGCCCACGCAGCGTGCACCCGGTCGGCGCCCGGCCCACTTCCCCGTTGCTCCCCGGGCGATTGGTGCACGAAACGACAACAAACTGATAATCCGGCCAGCATCGCTTCCCGGCGGGGGCCGCATTACTCTGTGCGTATGCACTCAAACGATCTTCCGGACGACGACTGTTTCGCTCTTCGTCAAGCCTCCCGACATATTTCAAAGCTCTATGAGCGTCATTTGTCTGAGGCCGGCATCACGCCCACGCAGTTCAGCGTCCTCAAAACGCTGAGTCGTTGTACGAATCTGACGATGGCCGAGTTGGCCAAAGCGATGGTGATGGACAGAACGACCCTCGTTCGAGCGCTTAAACCCCTGCTTCGGCGTGGCCTCGTGGTTGCTCCTGCCGAACCGCAAAGCAATCGGCGACTGCGAGTCGTACTCACCAGAAGAGGGATAACGAAGCTCGACGAAGCGGCCGCTCATTGGGCAACGGCGCAGGCCAGTTTCGAACGTAGTTTTGGCCCGCAACAGGCAGCGCATCTGCGAAGTGAACTGTTTCGCATGACGAGCTACCTGTCCGAAAGATAACCACAACGCAACAGATTGATTCACTGCGGTAGATCGATCAGTGAAAAATTAAACGCTAATGTGTGCATATGCACTTCAAGTGAAGAAAAGACATACAACCCAGATGAGCCAAAGGAAAACGGAAACCATCATGAATCACGACCGACCCCAGCTCCGAGCGAGCGCATGGGCTGCCACGATAGCCTCGGCGGTGGCGGCGCTTGGCCTCGCCGGATGCGTCAACTACGCCGGCATCAAAAGCGACAAGCAGATTGCCCCACCCACCCAGTATGAAACGAAGGAGAGCTTGCCTGCCGAGGGCGGACAGTGGCCTGCAATGGATTGGGCCAAGCAGTTCGGCGATGCGCAGCTGCCCAGGCTGATCGACGAGGCACTGGCCGGCAATCCAACGATCGATCAGGCACGTGCACGCATTGAGAAAGCCTCTGCCTCAGTCGGCACGGCCCATTCCGCACTCTATCCAAACGTGACGGGAAGCTATTCATGGACGCGCGAGCGCTATAGCGACAATGGGTCCGCTCCACCGCCGGTCAACGGCACCTGGCAGAGCGAGAACAACGTGCTCGCCAGTGCTTCGTTTGATCTCGACCTGTGGGGCAAGAATCGCGAACGGCTTCGTCAGTCTGTCTCGCAGGAGAAGGTCGCCGAAGCCGAAGCCGAGCAGGTGCGCATCTCTTTGGCCGCGTCGGTGGCCAGCACCTACAACCATCTTGCGCAGCTCTATGCGCTGCGTGATATCGAGGCTCGCGAAGTGAAGAATCGCGAGGATATCGGCCGAATCACGGATGGGCGCGTGGGTGCGGGGCTCGACACCAATGTTGAGCGGCAGACCGCATACGGCGAAACCGCAACGAGCCGCTCCAGCGTCAGTGACCTCGATGGACAGATCACGACCGTCCGCTACCAATTGGGTGCCCTGCTCGGCGAAGGACCGGATGGCGGCCTCAAGATCGCCAACCCGTCGCTTGGAGAGGGCGCCGGCGTCGCGCTTCCCGACAACCTGCCCGCCGACCTGATTTCGCGGCGCCCGGACATCGTTGCGGCCTATTGGCAGGTGGATGCAGCAATCCACGATGTAAAGGAAAAAAAGGCCGAGTTCTTTCCGGACGTCAATCTTTCCGCATCAGCTGCACTGGACGCGTTTGGCTGGGGGCGATTCCTGACGGCTGGAAGCGGCCAACTTCAGGCAGGACCCGCGATTCATCTTCCTATCTTCGACGCTGGTGCGCTGCGCGCCCAACTGAAGGGCCGCTACGCGGACTTCGATTACGACGTCGCGACGTACAACCAGACGTTGATCAGCGCTTTATCCGATGTTGCCACGCAGGTCACGCAGATCCACTCGGCCGACCGTCAACTGGTCGATGCGCAGCAGGCCCTGGATGCACAGACCAAAGCCTACCAACTGGCGCTCGTTCGATACAAGGCTGGCTTGAATCAGCAACTGCAGGTACTGAACGCCGACGACAACCGGCTCGCAGCCGAAACAGCCGTCGTGAACCTCGAAATGAATCGCCGCGGCATGCAAATCGGGCTGATCAAGGCACTAGGCGGCGGATTCGATGCTTCGCAGGCTGGCCTTGCCGCAAACACGGAGACACCGATTCCTGCGCCGTCCGGCAGCACGGCAACTCACTGAACGACCAGATCGGCACTCGGGCGTATCGGCCTGAGCGCGACCATCAAACTTTATTGGAGCTACCCATGAACGCACCTCAATCACTGTCGGATAAAGAGCCGGAAAAGAAGCCCGGCAAACGCAAACTCCTGCTTTCGCTGCTTGTCGCTTCGCTCGCGATCGCAGGCGCTGCGTATGGCGCTTTCTATTTCGTCGACGCCCGTCACCATGTGGACACCGACGACGCATACGTCAACGGCAACGTCGTGCAAATTACGCCGCAGGTCACGGGAACCGTCATCGGGGTCAATGCGGATAACACGCAAATCGTCAGGAAGGGCGAACCGATCGTCCAGATCGATCCCGCGGACGCCAGGATTGCGTTGCAACAGGCCGAGGCCAATCTGGGCCAAACCGTTCGCAGAGTCCATGGCCTATATGCCGACGACGACAGATACCGCGCAGATATCGCTGAACGCCAGTCGGATCTTTCGAAGGCGCAGGACGATCTGAAGCGCCGGCTTGCCACTGGCATGACGGGGGCGGTGTCGGACGAGGAAATCTCACATGCACGTGACGCGGTCCGGTCGGCTCAGGCTTCGCTTGAGGCAGCCCGGCAGCAGCTTGGCGCCAATCGCGCGCTGACGGCCAACACGTCGGTCGAGAAGCATCCGGACGTACTGGCAAGCGCCGCCCACGTTCGCGACGCCTACCTGGCTTATGCGCGCACCACGTTGCCGGCCCCCGTGACCGGATATATCGCACAGCGCTCGGTTCAGGTCGGGCAGCGCGTGTCACCCGGCGCAGCGCTGATGTCGGTGGTGCCGCTAGAGCAGGTCTGGGTCGATGCGAACTTCAAGGAGTGGCAGCTTCGTCACATCCGGGTTGGGCAACCAGTTGAGCTGACAGCCGACGTCTACGGCTCCGCGGTCGTCTATCACGGCAAGGTGGTGGGCTTTACGCCAGGCACTGGTTCGGCACTGGCGCTGCTGCCGGCGCAGAACGCGACGGGTAACTGGATCAAGGTGGTGCAGCGGCTGCCGGTGCGCATCGAGATTCCACCCGCGGAACTGGAAAAGCATCCGCTGCGAGTGGGTCTGTCAATGAACGTGGATGTCAACGTCAAGGACCCTGCCGGCGCCCAACTCGGTAGGCAGTCTACGTCCGCCTATAAGACCGACGTTTTCGCAAAGTACGGCGACGAGGCCGATGCCGCGATCGCGCGGATCATCGCCGAAAACGAATGACCGCCGCTCATTGGACCGCGGCACGTGAAAGATGCCGCGCCTTTCTTGCCAGACACAGGACAGCCGTATCACCATGAACACCAACCATCCCAATCACCCGCCGCTGACCGGGGCGACACTCGCTCTGGGTTCCCTGAGCGTTGGTCTCGCGGGCTTCATGACCGTGCTTGACTCATCGATCGCCAACGTCGCCATTCCAACCATTTCCGGCAACCTCGGCGTATCGGTCGACGAAGGCACGTGGGTCATCACCGTTTTTGCCGCTGCGAATGCAATCGCGATTCCGTTGACTGGCTGGCTGACGCAGAGGCTGGGGCAGGTCCGGCTGTTCGTCGGCTCGATATTGTTGTTCGTGTTCGCATCCTGGCTGTGCGGTATCGCGCCAACGTTGCCGATCCTGTTGCTTGCGCGTGCGCTGCAGGGAGCCTTTGCCGGGCCGCTCATCCCGATGTCGCAGGCGTTGCTGCTCAGTTCGTGGCCAAAGGCGAAATCCTCGCTGGCACTCGCGCTGTTCTCGATGATCGTGGTGACCGGGCCGATTGTCGGGCCGTCGCTCGGCGGCTGGGTAACGGACAGTTATAGCTGGTCGTGGATCTTCTATATCAACATCCCGGTCGGGCTGTTCGCCGCCGCGATGGTCTGGCTTCTCTATCGCAAGCGCGATACGCCGGCCAGAAAGCTGCCAATCGACGTTGTCGGGCTGGTGCTGCTCATTGTTTGGGTCGCGTCGCTTCAGGTGATGTTGGACAAGGGCAAGGATCTCGACTGGTTCTCGTCGAGCACGATCGTCGTGCTGGCTATCGTTGCCGCGGTCGGTCTCGCGGCATTCATTATCTGGGAGCTGACGGAAAAGAATCCGATCGTCGACCTGACGCTGTTCAAGCAGCGCAACTTTCTCGGCGGCACCGTTTCGATTGCCGTCGCGTATGGCATCTTCTTCGGCACGCTGGTGCTGCTTCCGCAGTGGATGCAGGAGTACCTGGGATACCGGGCTGTCGACGCAGGGCTTGCTACGGCGCCACTGGGCATTTTCGCGGTGATCGGCGCCCCCATCATGGGCAAGATTCTGCCGCGTTCCGATGCGCGCATTATCGGCACGTTCGCGTTTATCGGATTCGCGATTGTCTACTTCATGCGCACGTATTTCTATACCGACATCAGCGAAGGATACATCATCCTGCCGACCCTGTTGCAGGGTATTCCGATGGCGCTGTTCTTTGCTCCGCTCACCGTGATCATCCTGTCAGGACAGCCGCCCGAAAAGGTGCCGGCCGCGGCCGGGCTGTCCACCTTCGGACGCGTGTTCTTTGGTGGTATTGGTACGTCGCTGGCGAACGTCGTATGGAACAACCGGACGATCATGCACCATGAAATCCTGACACAGCAGTCGAGTCCGACTAACCCGATTTTCAATGCGCAAATGAACACCTACCACTCGGCGCTTGGCCTGAGCCAGCAGGCTTCGTATGCGTTGTTCGATCATACGGTGCAGTCGCAGGCCGCCATGTTGGGGCTGAATGACGTGTTCTATGGAGCCGCGATCATCATGATCATCATCATTCCGCTCATCTGGATCACGAAGCCAGGCAAGGCTGGCGGTTCGAGCGACGCGGCCGCGGCTGCGCATTGAAAGGCGGTCCGGTACCGTCGTCCGTACCGGACACCATCCCACAAACCGTATAGGTACTGTACCGGCGTGGTTCGCTAGAATGCTCCGAGGGTCTCAATGACCAACCTCGGAGCCACCCATGTCCATGTCCTACCTCAGTCTCAGCGCGCTGCCCGCCGGCATTCTGTTCGCGCTCGTCACCACGATCACGCCCGGTCCGAATAACACGATGTTGCTGGCCTCCGGCGTCAACTTCGGCTTTCGCCGCACGCTGCCGCATCTTTCGGGGATCAGCGCCGGGGTCGTGCTGTTGATGCTGTCGGTGGGGATTGGTCTGGGCGAAGCCTTCGTGCACTTCCCGGTGCTGTACACGGTGCTCGAAGTCGCAAGCGTCGCGTACCTGCTGTACCTCGCGTGGAAAATCGGCACGTCGGGCGAACTGAAGGTCAAGAAAGGCGAGCGCCGGCCCATGAAGTTTCATGAAGCCATTGCGTTCCAGTGGGTCAATCCGAAAGCGTGGATGATGGTGCTGACCGCCGCCACGACGATTCACCTCAGCGAGAGCGCCAGCGTGAACGCGATCGCAATGGCGGTGATCTTCTACGTGATCGGCTTTCCGTGCATCTGCCTGTGGGCGGGTTTCGGCACCGCGATGCGCAAAGTGCTGTCGGACCCGAAGCGGCTGCGCATCTTCAATGTCGCCATGGCGCTGCTGCTGGTGCTCTCGCTGTATCCGATCGCGCTCAAGCTGCTCGGCCAGTCCGTTTAAGATCGAGTCCGATTAGATCGCACCCTGCCCGACTCGCTCGATGAAGCGCCACAACGCGTCGTCGGTCGAGTACGGGGCGTTGAAACGGAACCAGGCGCTCGGGGCGTCGTCGGGACGGAAATAGGAGCCAGGTGCGAGCCAGATACCGTGCTGGAGCGCGGCCGTCGCCACCTCGCCCGCGCGCTCCGCTTCGATCGGCAGACGAGCCCACAGGAACAGGCCGGCTCGCGGCCGGTGAAACAGTTCCAGGCCGAGCGAATCGAGACGCTCTTCGACGGTCGCATGCGCGAGTTTGAGCCGCTCGTTCACGGCTTCGACGTGACGCGCATAGCGCCCTTCGAGCAACACCTTGTCGACGATCCGTTCGATCGCTTCCGACGAGGTCAATCCCACCGCCATCTTCGTGCGTGCCAGTTCGCGCAGGACTGCCCGCTCGGCGACCACGTAGCCGCAACGCAGCCCCGGCGTCACCGTCTTCGAAAAACCGCCGACGTAGAGCACGCGCTGCAAGCCTTCCATGGCGGCAAACAAAGGCGCGCCGGACGGCGCCAGTTCGCGGCTGACGTCGTCTTCGATCACCCACATGCGCTGACGCTCGGCGATCTGCAATAGACGGAACGCCGCCGACATGCCGAAGGTCGCGCCGGTCGGATTCTGCAGCGTGGTGTTGACGAAAATCGCCTTCGGCTTGTGCTGCGCGACCAGCGCTTCGAGCACATCCGTATCGACGCCAGCCGGAGTGCGCGGCACCCCATGCACCACCAGCCCCGCTAGCTTGAGAATCTGCAGCAGATTGCAGTAACCGGGATCTTCGACGATCACGGCGTCGCCCGCACGCAGCAGCGTGCGGACGATCAGATCCAGCCCTTGCGTCGCGCCCTGCGTGAGCAGCACGTTGGAGACGTCCACCGGCAAACCGCGCCGGTCGAGTTGCTCGGCGATCCGCTCGCGCAGCGGCGCGAAGCCGTACGGATGCCCGTAGTCGCCGAGACGCGCCGCCGGTACCCGGCTCATCGCACGCAGCGCATGCTGCAAACCCGTCTCGTTGATCCACTCGTTCGGCAGCCAGCCGCCGCCTGCCTTGATCGGCACCGAATGGTCGGCGAACACGTCGGACAGCAGCCAGGTCGCGGTCAGGCTCGGCGGCTGCCAGTCGGTCGGGGCCGCCCGCGCGGACTGCGCGCGCGCCGCCACCCGATAACCGGAACCGCGCCGCGCCACCACGAGACCCATCGACACGAGCCGGTTGTAGGCCTCGGTGACCGTGAAGGTGCTCAGCTCGTGGCTCTGCGCCAGTTGCCGCACCGACGGCAACAGCGCGCCGGCGCGCAGCGACTGCGCCTCGATGGCGCGCGCGAAGCCCTGTACGACCTGCTCGACGAGCGTGGGAGCGGCGCGTCGGTCGCGCTCAAGTTGTAGTTCGATCATGGTTCGGACTGAAAGGCCGGTCGCGACGGCCGGCTGCGTTGCCAGAAAGATGGCCCGGAAGACGCCAGATAAAGCGTCAAGTTAAGTCACCGCGGCATCATCGCGCGATCGACACAGTTAGCGCAAATCCACCAACACAGTTAGCACCACACTGCGTCAACTGTTTATGCCGCCATTAAACCGCGGACGCTACAGTTTCGCTACCACTTCGAGGAGAAAACCATGACTTCGCGCCCCGTCATCGACGACCTGTCGTCTTTCTGGATGCCCTTCACCGCCAACCGCCAGTTCAAGGCTGCGCCGCGCCTGCTGGAATCGGCCAAGGGTATGTACTACCGCACCACGGACGGGCGTGAAGTGCTCGACGGCTGCGCGGGTCTCTGGTGCGTGAACGCCGGCCACGGCCGCGACGAAATCGTCGCCGCGATCACCGAGCAACTGTCCACGCTCGACTTCGCGCCGACCTTCCAGATGGGCCACCCGTTGGCGTTCGAAGCGGCCACGAAAGTCGCCGAACTGATGCCGGACGGCCTCGACCGCATCTTCTTCACGAACTCCGGCTCGGAATCGGTCGACACCGCCCTGAAAATCGCGCTGGCGTATCACCGTTCGCGCGGCGAAGGTCAGCGCACGCGTCTGATCGGCCGCGAGCGCGGCTATCACGGCGTGGGCTTCGGCGGCATTTCGGTCGGCGGCATCGCGCCGAACCGCAAGACGTTCTCCGGCGCGCTGCTGCCGGCGGTCGATCATTTGCCGCATACGCATAACCTCGAACACAACGCGTTTTCGAAGGGCCAGCCGGCCTGGGGCGCGCATCTCGCCGACGAACTCGAGCGCATCGTCACGTTGCACGATGCATCGACGATCGCTGCCGTGATTGTCGAACCGGTGGCCGGCTCGACGGGCGTGCTGATTCCGCCGCAAGGCTATCTGCAGAAGCTGCGTGAGATCTGCACGAAGCACGGCATCCTGCTGATTTTCGACGAAGTGATTACCGCATTCGGCCGCGTCGGCAAGGCGACCGCGAGCGAATACTTCGGCGTGACGCCGGACCTGATCACGATGGCCAAGGCAATCAACAACGCTGCGATCCCGATGGGCGCAGTGGCCACGAGCCGCACGATCTACGACACGATCGTCAACAGCGGCGCACAGGGCGCGATCGAACTGTTCCACGGCTACACGTATTCGGCCCACCCGGCCGCGGCCGCGGCCGCCGTTGCGACGCTCGACCTATATCGCCGCGAAGGCCTGTTCGAGCGTGCGGCGACGATGGCGCCGAAATTCGAAGCCGCCGCTCACTCGCTGCGCGGCGCGAAGCATGTGAAGGACGTTCGCAACCTCGGCATGATCGCGGGCGTTGAACTCGAGTCGCGCGACGGTGCTCCGGGTGCGCGTGCTTACGAAGCGTTCGTGAAGTGCTTCGAGGCGGGCGTGCTGCTGCGCTTTACCGGTGACATCCTCGCGTTCTCGCCGCCGCTCATCATTGACGAAGAGCAGATCGCGCACATCTTCAAGACGGTGGGCGACGTGCTGGCGACGGTGCAGTAAGACTGCTGGAGAGATGCGGGTATTCGCGCGGGCGCCATCGGCGGCATGGTTAGACGTCGGGGGCGCTCGTTGCGGCGCAGCGAAATCTCAGGAAATTGCCCTGCAATGCTCGCGCCTGCCGCCTGGACGGCGTATGGTGATGGCAAGGGTTGGCGCCGTGGTCCGGCCCGACGGGAGACTTCCATGAAGATACCTACCGTTCGCGCAGGCGCGCATATCGAAGGCGTGCATTGGGTTGCCGAGTACGCTGAAGACGTTCACGAGATTCGTATATTCCGCGAAGGCCAGGAAGTGGATGTGCATAATGCGCCGTCCTCGTTGTTTGGCGATGAGGAAAATGCAGGGTCGAAAAGCACCGCTGATCATCGGGCGGTGGAAGCCGCTGTGCTGGCTTATTTGCGGCGGTTTGTGATTGAGCATGATGCGGAGGAGTAGGGGGTTTTTTGCCTGCGCGGCGGCATTGGCCGTGTTCTTGGGGCTTTGGCCTTTCCTTGAATTGGTAGTGGTCTATTAGCGTTGCCCCTGTGCGGGGCGGCACCTACTTTTCTTTGCATGCCGCAAAGAAAAGTAGGCAAAAGAAAGCGGCTCAAACCGCTACTACTAAGCGGGTACCGTGGTCTGCTACGGGTAGTGGTGCATCTGGAATCCGTGTTCTCGCACATTCCGCGTTAGTGACAAAGGACTCATCAGCTCCCACTCCGCACTGCGTGCGTCGCGGACGGGTCTGCATGGGAAACCACCGGCTTCGGTTCCGCGCCGTGGGGGCCGTCGGCTTCGCCTCGGCGACGCGCCTCTGCACTCTCCGGGGAAGCCCGCCTCAAACGATATGTCGGTGCGCTGCAATCACAGTCCCGATCACGATCACAGTCCCGGTTGCGGTTCCAATCACAATCCCGGTGGTGGGGGTGCAATCACGGGCCACCATCCCGTGGCGAGGCGTGAACGCCAAAACGTAGCGATCGGTTTTATGAACTGCTCTTCGGCGCGCGCGGCGCCGCCGGAAGTATGACGCCCTTGTCACTGGCGTATGCACGGGCACGAACACAGATTCCAGATGCACCACTACCCGTTGCAAACCACGGGACCCGCTTAGCAGGAGTGGTTTGAGCTGCTTTCTCTTGCCTACTTCTCTTTGCAGCCGGCAAAGAGAAGTAGGTGCCGCCCCGCACAGGGGCAACGCTAATAGACCACTAACAATTCAAGGAAAGGCACCAAAGCCAGATCAAGGAAAGGCCAACGCCTTAAGAACACGGCCAATGCCGCCGCAAAAGGCAAAAAACGAAACCTTATTCCCCCGGCCGCAACTTCTTAACCTCCGCATCCGAAGGCTGCACACTCGCACCATCGATGTAACGATACGAAGTCATCACACCCTTACCGTCCTTAAGACCGGTAACCCCCACAAACGCCCCCATCGTCGACTGATTATCCTGCCCCCGATAAGTAATCGGCCCGAAGGGCGTCTCCACCCCTAGCCCCTTGAACGCAGCAGCCAACTTATCCGGATCGGTAGAACCAGCCTTCTTGATCCCCGCCGCAATCGACATCAACGCCGAATACCCCACGACCGACCCCAGTCGCGGATAATCGTGATACTTCGCCTGATACGCATCGACAAACTTCTTGTTCGCCGCCGTATCAATCGAATACCACGGGTACCCCGTCACGATCCACCCCGTCGGCGCCTCCGCACCCAACGGGTCGAGATAGTCCGGCTCGCCCGTCAACAACGACACCACGCTGCGATCCTTGAACAACCCGCGCGTATTGCCCTCGCGCACAAACTTGCCGAGATCGGCACCAAACAGCACGTTGAAAATCGCATCCGGCTTCGCGTCGGCGATCGCCTGCGACACCGCGCCCGCATCGACATTGCCCAGCGGCGTCGCCTGCTCGGCGACAAACTCCACGTCCGGCTGCGCCGCCGTCATCAGCTTCTTGAACGTCGCCACCGCCGATTGCCCGTACTCGTAGTTCGGATACACAAGCGCCCAACGCTTCTTCTTCAGCTTGACCGCCTCCGGCACCAGCATCGCCACCTGCATATACGTCGAAGGACGCAGACGGTATGTGTATTTATTGCCGTCGGCCCAAACGATCTTGTCAGTCAATGGCTCGGCCGCGAGGAAGAAAATCTTCTTCTGCTTCGCAAAGTCGGTCAACGCGAGACCCGTGTTCGACAGGAATCCGCCGAACAGCAATTGCACCTGCTCGCGTGCAATCAACTCCTGCGCGACGCGAATGGTGTCGCCCGGATTGCCGTTGTCGTCGCGCGACACCACTTCAAGCGGTTTGCCGAGTACGCCACCCGCCGCGTTCACCTGCTCGAGCGCGAGATTCCAGCCGTTCTTGTAAGGGCCGAGAAAGGCGGGCTGCGCCTTGTAGCTGTTGATTTCACCGATCTTGACGGTCTGCTGTGCACTCGCGCCAACGGCCGCGAGCGATAGAACCGTTGAAACCGTGAAGCGAGAGATCCATCCTGCGCGCGTGGTCATGCTTTTCTCCGTTATCAAAAGGATTGCGGGAATGCGTTCGTTTTTATCAAGCGTTGAAGCGTTCGGCGATTCGTTCGGCAAACCGTGTTGCGAATTGTGCTGCCAGTGGTGCTGCAATGCGTTTGGCGACTTCACTCTGCCCGCGCCATCGCGCGAATTCTCGCGACGCTCGCCGTGACGTCCTGCCATGCCGGCTTGCCGCCGGCGAATTGCTGACGCAGGTAGCTCACGAGTTCGGCGACCTGGGCGTCGTTGAAACTGTCGCGGTAAGCCGGCATCGTACCGAGTTCGGGCCGTGCCGGCGAGCCGATACCATCGAGAATCACGCGAATCAGATTATCAGGCGTCGTGCTATGCAGATTCGTGTTAAGCGCCAGCGACGGATGCGCACCGAACAATTGCGGTCCACTGCCAGTGTGATGACAGGCTGCACACGCGCCGTCGAAGAGACGTGCACCAAGCCCTGTTGCCGTGCCCGTAATCGTGCTGGCCTGCTCGTATTGACGCGCCATCGCCACAGGATCCGCATTGGGCTCCAGCGGACTCAAAGACGCCAGATACGTGGCCATCGCGCGAATATCGCTGTCGGGTAGCGCCGCCAGATCGTTGACGACCGGCGCCATCGGCCCGGCCGCGACGCCATGCAGCGGCGCATGACCGTAGCGCAGATAGCTGAACAGTTCGTCTTCGCTCCAGGGTACGGGCGCGTTGGAAAGCGTCGACAGCGCGGGCGCTTCCCACCCTTCCGCCACGCCGCCGCCCATGAAGGCGGCGCCGGTTTTCTCGGCGCCGAATGCATTGCGCGGCGTATGGCATGCGCTGCAATGGCCGAGGCCGTTCACGAGATACGCCCCGCGATTCCATTGCGCACTTTGCGTCGCACTGGCGGTAAACGTATTGTGTCCGAGGAAGAGCCCGTTCCATGCAGCCATCAAGTGACGCACGCTGAATGGAAAGGCCAGCTTCGTTTCCGGCGGCCTGGAGCGCACCGGCGTTTGCGCCATCAGGTACGCGTAGAGCGCTTTCAGATCGTCGTCGGACGTGTTCCTGAACGACGTGTACGGGAACGCGGGATACAAATGATGGCCGTCGCGGCTGATACCTTGCCGCATCGCCCGCACGAATGCGTCGAGCGACCATGTGCCGATCCCCGTCTGTCCATCAGGCGTGATGTTGGTGCTGTAGATCGTGCCGAATGGCGTATCGAGTGGTTTGCCGCCGGCATTCGGCACGCCGTTGTGCGCGGTATGGCAAACCGCGCAATTGCCCAGCGCCGCAAGCAGTTTGCCGCGTGCCACCAGTTCGGGTGCAAATGCGCTCGCGAGCGGCGGCGTAATCGGCGCAATGGCTTGTGGCGTCAAGGCCAATGCACCTAGCCAGCCGGCAGCGCCCGCAGCAATTGCGCCGAGAAAACCCAGCCGCCAGCGCTTCTTTTTGCGCGCCGCCGCTTCTTCCGCTTGTGCATCGGCTAGTGCGGCGCGAATCGTCTCCGGTGTGAACGGTGGTCTGCGAAAACGCACACCTGTCGCGTCGTACAGCGCGTTGGCGATCGCCGCGGCGCCAGGCAGCGACGCCGATTCGCCTGTGCCCATCGGTGGCTCGCCGTGGCGCGGCATCATCACGACGTCGATCACCGGCACTTCGCGAAACGTCAGAATCGGATACGCGCCCCATTCCTGGCTCGTGACCGCGTTGTCGCCGAACGTCACGCGTTCTTTCAGCGCACGGCTGGTCGCCTGAATCACGTTGCCGTGTATCTGATGACGAACGCCGTCAGGATTCACCATGGTGCCGGTGTCCTGGCCCACCACCACGCGCGTCACGGCGAGCTCGCCGCTCTTGCGATTGACTTCGATGTCAGCGACCCACGCAGACCATGCCGCGCCGAAACCGGGAAATTTGCTGTGCACGTAGCGGGCGTAGGCAAAGCCTCGACCGCGCGCAATGTCGCCCTCTTCCTGATCATCCTTCAAGGCGACGTTACGAGGCTCCCAGCCAGCTTTCTCGGCCACAGCCATCACGAGATCGATCGCGCGCGGATCGGTCAGATGCTTCAAACGAAACTCGACTGGATCTACGCCCGCCTCAGCAGCGAGTTCGTCGATAAAAGATTCATGCGCAAAGGTGTTCGGCAACGCCGACACGCCCCGCAGCCAGGACGCGCGCACGATCGGCGGCGTGTCGTCGCAGACAATGCGCATGGTCTGGTAGTCGTATGGCGGCACGGACGTGCGGTCGCCCATTTCGAAGACCTGCGGCTGTGCGGAGATGGTTCCAGTGAGCAGCAACGCCAACGTGGGGGCGTCGTTCGATGGATAGCGCGTCGCGAAGTCGTACGCCGCGAGCTCGCCTTCGGCATCCAAAGCGCCGCGCACATCCATCAATTGCGCTGCGCCTTTGGGCTCCCATGCATGCTCGTCTTCGCGCGATAGTTGTACACGCACCGGACTGCCGGTTGCGCGCGATAGCAGCGCGGCGTCGGCGGCGACATCGTCCGCACAATTGCGGCCGTAGCAACCTGCCGCGTCCATGCGCACGATTTCGATGTGCGCTTCATCCTGTGCCATCAGCAAGGCGAGATCGGCACGTAACGAATGAGGGTTCTGCGTGCCCGACCAGACTTTCAGCTTCGCATCCCGGTAATCGGCCACCGCGCACGACGGTCCAATCGACGCATGCATCTGAAACGGCCATACGTAGGTGCGTTCCAGCGTTCGGGCAGGGTCTTGCGCGAGTGCTGCGTCGACATCGCCTTCGATCACCAGATCGCGCCGAATGGCCGGATTCGCTCTTAGCGCAGCTTCCACTTCCTCGCTGGTTTCGAGCGCAGGCAAACCCTCTACCGCTTTCCACTGCACATGCAAGCGCTTCACCGCCTGCTGCGCGACCTCTTCACGCTCAGCCACGATGCCGACGAAATCGCGGATCACCACGACCTTGACGATTCCGGGCAAATCGCTGACCGACGCTTCATCGACATGCAACAGACTGTTGCCCATGAAGTCGCCCTGCGCGACACCGGCATAGGGTGGACGGACAACGCGCCCGTGCAGCATGCCAGGCACACGCACGTCATGCACAAAACTCAACTCACCGGTCGCCTTCGCCGGAATATCGACACGCGGTGTGCTCTTACCGACGATCTTGTATGCGTCCGGCGATTTCAAAGGCGCATCGGCGGCAAGGTCCAATTCGATGCGCCGACCGGTGATCAATTCGCCGTAGCCAATGCTCTTTTCCGTGCCACCGTCGCGCGTGAAAATCACACCGTCTCGCACGTCGAGTTGCTCAGTGCTGACGTTCAAGCGCGCGGCTGCTTCCGCCAGAAGGAACTGACGCGCTTGTGCCGCTGCATGCCTGAGTGGCACCGCCGATATCTGGATCGTCGCGCTTGCAATCGTCGGCCCCTGATTCGGCGCCTCGCTGGTGTGGCCGAGTACGACCGACACGCGCGTCAACGGCACGTCCAGTTCTTCCGCAACGATCTGCGCGAGCGCGGTGCCAATGCCGGTACCAAGATCGACGTGACCGTTGAACGCCACGACGCTGCCGTCGTCGCGCACCACGAGAAACATGTCCGCCTCGGTCGGCACGAACGACGAGCGCGACCCCGGCTGACCGATCGCAGGCTTCACCGGCGCCTGCGGCGGCCGCGTGATGATGAGCACGCTCTGCGCGTCATAGAGCTGTCGTCGTGACAGCGGCGCGGAACGTCGATCGACGCTGAAATCCGGCCCTGTCATGCGCGCACTCCTTCACGCGCGGAGGTTTGCGCAGCGAGCAGTTCGGCCGCGCGCTGCACCGCGCGCACGATCTCGACATGCGTGCCGCACCGGCAGAGGTTGCGCGACAGTTCCCGCCGGATCGTCTCGACGCTCGGATGCGGATCGCGATCGAGTAACGCTTTGGCGGTCATGATCATGCCGTTCAGGCAATAGCCGCACTGCGCGGCCTGTTCTTCGATAAACGCCTGCTGCACCGGATGCAGTGCGACACGCGTGCCCAGTCCTTCGAGCGTGGTGATCTCACGCCCCAAGGCAACCTTCGCGGTCGTTACGCACGAACGCGTCGGCATGCCGTCGAGCAGGACCGTACACGCACCACATTCGCCAAGTCCGCAGCCGAACTTCGGACCGTTTAGCGCGAGGTCGTTACGCAGCAGGTAAAGCAGGGGCGTGTCCACGCTGGCGTTGACAAGATGCGTCACGCCGTTGACATTCAGCGTAAGCGGCGCCGAGCCGTTCATGACAATGCCGGCCACGCCGTGCGGTGCGCGTTCAAAGCACCACCGGCACTTCGGTCGCCGGTGGCGTATTGCGGCTGCGCCGGCAGCGGATCAAGCCGTCGATCATCACCATGCCGACACCAGGGATATCGCCGAGTTGCACGCTCTCAAGCAGCGTATCGGCGGCCGTGTGCTGCGCGCGGTCCATGAAGACGAGGTCGGCGGGACGGCCCACTTCGATCAGCCCTTGCCGCAGATTGCGTTGCCGGGCGGTATTGCCTGTCGCGAAGCAGAAGGCGATTTCCGCGGGGACGTCGGCGAGACTGGAGATCAGCGCGATCATCCGCAGAATACCGAGTGGCTGCACGCCGGAACCCGCCGGACTATCGGTGCCGAGAATGATCCGATGCGGACACTTCAATTCGATCGCATGACGTGCGGTGAGCAGCGCAATCCGTTCGTTGCCGTTGTGAACGATCTCCAGCGCGCGGCTCGATTGCTCGCACAGATCGCATACGTGCCGATAGGACAGCGACGTATGGCCGCCATTGATGTGGCCGATCACGTCCGCATCGGCGGCGAGCACCACGTCTCGATCGATCAGGCCAGAGCCCGGAATCGACGGGCCACCGGTGTGAATCGTGCTTTGAATGCCGTATTTGCGAGCCCAGGCGACCATCTGCGCCGCTTCCTCGCCGCCCTTCACGCTGCCAAGGCCCACTTCGCCGAGCAGCTTCACACCCGCTTCCGAGAGCTCCTTGAAGTCCTCCTCGACCATGCCTTTCTCGATCACCGGCGCACCCGCCATGACTTTCACGCCGCCACCAACACCCGCGCCACGCATCCCTTCGAACGAGCGTTGAGCGGTAATGGCAAGCGCCTTTACGCCAACCACGTCTTTCGGACGGCCAGGTAAATGCACTTCGCCGGCGGAAATCATCGTCGTCACGCCGCCGTTCAGATTCGATTCGATCCAGCCCATCTGATTCTGGCGCGGTGTCCAGTCGCCGAACACCGGGTGCACGTGCGAATCGATCAGGCCTGGGGCGACCGTGGTGCCTTTACAATCGACGGTGGTCCGCGCACCTTCGAGGTCGCAATCTTTCTCGCGGCCGATCGCGACGATCACGCCGTCGTCGATCACCAGCGTGTTCGCGTCGAGAATCGGCTGGTCGATATCGCCGGATAGCAGCAGACCAATGTTCGTTATCGCGACCTTTCCCGACAAGCCTGTCAACGTCTCTGCTGCCATCTGCTTCTCCTTTCGCACCGACTGCCCGGCGCCGCATGCGTGCACAACCTGCACGCATGCGGCGCCAATGGAATCACACGCTCAGATAAGCGCGCCTGACCGTTTCGTTCTTTGCGAGTTCGCCGATCGTGCCGCTGAAGCGGATCTGCCCTTTTTCAAGGACGTACGCACGGTCGCTGACCAGCTCGGCGAAGTGTAGATTCTGTTCCGACAATAGAATCGACAGCCCTTCGCGCTTGAGTTCGAGAATCATGTTGGCCATCTGCTCGACGATCACGGGCGCCACGCCCTCGGACGGTTCGTCGAGCAGCACCAGATACGAATTGCCCATCAGCGTGCGGGAGACAGTGAGCATCTGCTGCTCGCCGCCGCTCATCTGTCCGCCGGGACGTTTTGGCATTTCACCGAGATTGGGGAAAAGGCGGAACAGCTTTTCCGGCGTCCACTCGGGCGCGCCTTCGCGTGGCGGCTGACGGCCTGTATCGAGGTTCTCCATCACGGTCAGATCGGAGAACACGCGGCGATCTTCAGGGACGAAACCCATGCCCATGCGGGCGATCCGATACGGCGGCAACGCCGCGATGTTTTGCCCGCGAAAACGGACCTCTCCCTGACGGCGTGGCAGCAGACCCATCACGGCTTTCATCGTCGTCGATTTGCCGGCGCCGTTGCGGCCCATCAGCGCGACCACTTCGCCGCGGCCGACTTCGAGGCCAACGTCGAACAGAATGTGCGCGCGGCCATAGAACGCGTTGAGGCCGGCGACTTTCAGCATCGGCTCGCTCATTGCAGCGCTCCTTGTCCTTGATGGCCGCCTGCCGCTTCATGCAGCGGCGCGCGTGGCTGGAAGGTCTTGCCAGTGCCGAAATAGACTTCCTGCACGCGTGCGTCGTTGCGGATCGTTTCGGCGTCGCCCTCGGCGATCAACTTGCCGCGCGCGAGCACGATCATGCGATCGGCGTACGCGAATACAACGTCCATGCTGTGCTCGGTAAACAGCACGCCGATTTTGTGCTCGGTGACGAGTCGCTTGGTGAGCGCCATCAGTTCGTTGCGCTCCTTTGGCGCCATGCCGGCAGTGGGCTCGTCCATCAGTAGTAGCTTCGGGCGGTTTGCCAATGCGATAGCGAGTTCAACGCGTTTGACGTCGCCGTATGCGAGCACGCCGCAGGCGCGGTTCGCATCGGCGCCCATGCCGACCTGTTCGAGCAGCGTCATGGCTTCATCGGCATAGCGCGAGCCCGCGGGTTTCCAGAGGCCGAAAGTCTTTCGTTCACGCGAGACCAGCGCCATCTGCACGTTTTCGAGCACGGTCATCGAATTGAAAGTCGCGGCAATCTGGAACGTGCGGCCGACGCCCAACCGCCAGATATCGCGCGGCCGCATGCCGACCAGTTCATGATCGTCGAGACGAATCGAACCAGACGACGGCTGCAGTTGCCCGTTGACCATGTTGAAGCAGGTCGACTTGCCCGCGCCGTTCGGACCCAGCAGCGCCAATAGTTGGCCGGCTTCGAGATCGAAGGAAACATCGTCGACCGCTTTCAGGCCGCCGAACGATTTGGAGAGACCGGAGACGCGCAGCAAGCTCATAGCCCCTCCTTGATCGCCGTGCCCTGCGATTGCGATTGCGATGGAACACGCTCTTCCGCCTTATCCACCGTATCGTCACCAAAACGCTCGCGAATGAAACCGACGATACCCTGCGGAAACGCGATCACCAGCAGCAGAATGGCGAAGCCCAGCAACGCCTGCCAATAATCGGTTTGCCGCGCGACGGTGTCCTGCAGCCACGTGAACACGGCCGCGCCGACGATCGGGCCAGTCAACGTCTGCAAGCCGCCGAGCAACACCATCACGAGGCCATCTACTGAACGGCTGACGCTGATCACCTCCGGCGAAATCGTCCCTTTGGAGAAGGCATATAACGACCCGGCAAGCCCGCAAAACAACGACGCGACGACGAAGGCCGCCCACTGCACGCGTTTCACATCGATGCCGATCGCCTCGGCGCGCAACACCGAATCACGCGACGCCCGCATCGCATAGCCAAGCGGCGAGAACAGCATCTTGCGCAACAGCCACACACCGATCACAGCGCAGACGAGCGTCAGATAATAAAAAGCCACCGGCGACGCCAACCAGTTCGACGGCCACAAGCCGAGAATGCCGTTACTGCCGCCCGTCACGTCGTCCCACTGGAACACGACCGACCAGACGATCTGTGCGAATGCGAGCGTCAGCATCGCGAGGTAGACGCCTGAGAGACGCACGCAAAACCAGCCGAACACGAGCGCGCCTGCCACGGCGAGCAAGGGGCCGAGCAGCAACGCGGCTTCCATCGGCAGATTCAAAACTTTGAGAAACAGCGCGGCGCCATATGCGCCCAGCCCGAAATACGCGGCGTGGCCGAAAGAATGCATGCCGCCAGGGCCCATGATGAAATGCAGACTCGTCGCGAACAACACGGCGATCAGAATTTCAACCAGCAGCACAGGCATATAGGGAAACGCATTGGCCGCAAGCGGTGCGAGTACCAGCACCAACAAAGCGATTGCGGCCAACCACTTCAGGCGCTTGCCTGCTGGCCTTAATGGCGCTTCAGGCGCGGCCATGCCACGCACCGCAGCGCTCGCCTTCCCTAACAAGCCCCAAGGCCGCACCACCAGCACCACCGCCATCACGACAAATTCTGCAACCAGCGTAAAGCGGCTCAACGACAGATCGATACCGAACACCGACACATGGCCGATGCCGATGCACAGCGCCTTGATCTCCGCGATCAGCAACGCCGCGACGAACGCGCCCGGAATCGACCCCATGCCGCCGACCACGACGACAACAAACGCATTGCCGATGGTCTCCAGATCGAGCGACAGATTCGCTGACATGCGCGGCCCTTGCAGCGCGCCGCCCAGGCCGGCGAGAAACGCGCCGACGAAAAACACGCCGGTGAACAGCCACGCCTGATTAATACCGAGTGCGCCGAGCATCTCGCGATCCTGTGTCGCGGCGCGCACCAGCGTGCCCCACCGTGTACGCGTCAACGCATACCAGAGCAGCAGCAACACCACCGGCCCGATCACGATCAGCGCGATATCGTAGGTCGGCAGCGGATGGCCGAGAAAACTAACTGCGCCAGCCAGATGTGGCGCACGCGGTCCGAACAGATCTTCCGGACCCCACAGCCATAGCGCGGCATCGCGAAAGATCAGCACCAGCGCGAATGTCGCCAGTAGATGAAACAACTCCGGGGCCTGGTAGATGCGCCGTAACACGATCATTTCAACCAGCGCGCCAAGCACCGCGACAACCAGCGCGGCAGCCAGTACCGACAGCCAGAACCCGCCCGCCGTGTGGCCAAAGCGGCTCGCGATGCTATACGCGACATAGATGCCGAACATATAGAACGAGCCATGCGCGAAGTTGACGATGCGCGTCACGCCGAAGATCAACGACAAACCGGCGGCGACGAGAAACAGCGTCGACGCGTCGGCGAGTCCGTTGACTAGCTGTACCAGCAAATTCGAAAGCATCGCGACCCTTAAAGTAACTCAGCGCAAACCGTCTTCGCCTTTGATCTCACTCACCTGCAAGCCGCCGATACGCGGTAACGGCCGGCCCGAGGCCGTCACCGCGACCGCCACGACAATTTCGTTGGCGCGCGGCGCGTCCGACACGCGCGCTTCGATTGCATCGAAATGGCTGCGCACGAAGGCGGCGTCCTTGTGACCCAGCGGGACATCGATCGCGGTGCCAAGCGTACCCATTTTTTTCGCCGACGGCACCAGCGCCGCGCCCTTCTCGACTGCTACCCGCAGCGGCGCACCCAGCTTGGGGTGCAGAATCGCCGCCGCATGCTCGAGTTCACCTGCTTCGCCGACAATCGCCGCCTTGCCGTAGCTTTGCGCGTCGCCCGGTTTGATACCCAAGGCTTCGACGCACTTGTTGCCGAGCAAGGCTCCAAGCTCCTCACCGGCTTCGATCAGCGCGTCCAGCTTCGCCTCATAGCGGCCCGCGTAGGGATTATCGATCACCGCAATCGCGACTGCACGGCGTGTCGGCGGCTCGATGGCCTGCCCCATTTCAATGCGTGTTTCATCGACCTGCACGACCAGCTTGCGAAGCTTGATTGCCATTTCGATCTCCGGGTTTCGATGCGTGTTCTGCTTAGTGTTTTACTTACTCGCCGCAACGCATTGCTTCAGCTCCGCGCTTCGACTCATTGTTTCATTGCAATGCTTCAGCGCATTGCGTGACTCAGGCGCCGCTCAGCGCAAGCCGTCCTTGCCCACAATCGCCTCTTTCGCCAAGCCGCCGACGCGCGCATGCACGCGCTGCCCCGTGCTCATCACGAGGATATACACCAGCTCATCCGCAGCGGGCGCGCCGGGCACACGCACTTCGATCGCGTCGAAATGGCTGCGCACGTAGCTCGCGTTGACATGCGTCAGTGGCACATCGAGCGCGGTGGAAGGCGCGCCGACTTTCTTCGTCGACGGCACGATCGCGTTGGTCGGCACGCCGTTTTTTTCCAGCAGTTCGCGCATCGCATAGCCGCCGGGGACGTGCCACAACGCGCCATGCTCGAGCTCGCCGCGCGAGCCGACGATTGCACCCTTGCCGTAGCTTTCGATCGCCGCGTGCGGCACGGCCATCGCCGCCAGCAGCCGTTGCGCCATGTCGAAACCGATCGGCTTGAGCGCTTCCATGGCGTGTTCGATTCTGGCTTCGTAGCGGCCGGCGAACGGATTCGTCATCACTGCGGCGATCGCACCGCGCCTGAGCGGCTGCGCGGGCGCGGGACCGAACTCGTGGAAAATGTCTTCGACGTGCGTCAGCACGCGGCGTATTTCGAACACGGAGCCTCCGTTGTTATCCGGGCGCGCTGTATAAATAACGCGCCATTCTGATAGGTACCACCGGTCACACGTGCCCGCCCTTGCAGGAACAGTGCGGCGCCTTCGATCAAACCTTGTTCGTGCAAGCGCTGCGCGGCGTCGACACCGCGTGCCAGCGCGAAATCGATCAGCGCTTGCGGCAAGGACGGCACGTCGACGGTCACGAGCAGGTCACCGAGATCGCTATCGTCCTTCAACGAGGAAGCCGGGCTGCGCACGATGCCGGCATGCTCCAGATTGACGGCGTTGGCGATCATCGTGGCGGCGGCATCGGCGGTGGCGGCGTTGCGGGCGAGCACGGTCACGCTGTCGGCGATCCCCAGGCTGAAGCTGCGGCCGCGCCAGCCGCTCGTCGCGACGCCGCGAATCGGCATGGCGGCGTCGAGCGTCAGGTTAGCGTCCAAAGCCAGATCGCCTGAAGCCTTCTCACCGGAGAACGCCGCCAGATCGGCGAACACGCCCACGCGGTACTGCTGTCCTTCGGTCAAATGGAGTGCAATGTCGCCACCGTTGTTGATGAAGGCGCGCGAGATGCCTTCGCGTGCAAACGCCGTGATCAATTCGTCCGCGACGCTGCCCGCAACGGCCGCCATCGGCGTGATATAGCGAGCGCGGTGGGGATAACATGCGCTCCACATGCGCCGGGCCACGGCGCCCTTCAACGTGCAATCGCTATGCGCCGCGTCGCCCTGCACAGGCTGCCGAAGCAGCGTCAACTCGCCGACCAACTCGGGCAATACTTCCACAAAGCGCGCCCAGCACGCCACGTATGCAGCCTGCACTGCCGAGGGCTCGCCGTCCGCGCTGAGGATCAGATCGATCGGGCCATACTGCCAATGCCAGCGGGCCGCGTCGAGCCGGGTTCGGGTTGGGTTCATCGTGTGCGTCGCGTTCGTCGTGTCGATTGTGCCGGTGGTGGCGCCGCCGTTAGCCTGGCATTGGCGGCATAGCCGGCGGCCACGGATTGTCGGGATGACGCGCGATAGTCCTGCGCGCGAGCGGTGCCCCTTCCGTATGCTCCGGTCCATTCGCCAGCACGCTTTCCAGTGAACGCACCGCGTCGAGATGGCCGCCGAGATCGCGATACGCGTCATACGTCATGGTGAATTCGATCGGCGCGACGATCGCGGGCGTAGGTACAGTGCCAAACGATCGATCGGGCATGCGCGAGACATCCACCATCACGGTGATGCCGCCACCCGGCCACACATAGGTTGGCGCGCCACCACATGTTACGTTCACCAGCCTCTGTTTGATCGCGCGCGTGAGCAGGACCGGATTCTCCGTGGCCCCCGCTCGCAGGCTGCCGCCCGCGCCGCCGAGAAACAGCACCGTAGCAAGCGACGGCTCGCAATTCTCGCCAATTCGTTCGACCGTGCCGCGCACAGCGTCCGGCATCGCTGCGATGCGCGGCACGAGGTCCCGATCGAGTTCATACCACTGTGCGTGTTCGCCGGTGGTCGACACCATCAGCAAGCGCATGCCCGGTTTCGCCACCGCGGGATCGAAGCTTTCGACAATCGCCAGCGGGTCCTGAATGTCGGTGCCGCCCCAACCGGTGCCGGGGTTCGCCACCTGGAAATAACGGCCAGGCGTCGATTTGCGTCCGCGAATCTTCAGACCTGAGGGCGTCATGCCGAGGCAACGGCCCGCCTGGTGCTCGGTGAGTACGCCGGTGATGTGATCGTCGACCACCACCACTTCGTCCGCGTGACCGAACCATTGTTTCGCAAAGATGCCGATGGTGGCCGACCCACAACCCACCCGCATACGCTGTTCTTCGACGCCGTCGACAATCGGCGCCGCGCCCGCACGAATCACCAGACTCGCGCCGCCGTCGATGGTCAACTCCACCGCTTCCTTGTTGCCGAGCGCGAGCATCATGTCGCACGTCACGCGGCCTTCTTTCTTGCTGCCGCCAGTCAGGTGGTGAACACCGCCGAGGCTCAGCATCTGCGAGCCGTACTCCGCCGTGGTCACATGGCCGACGATCTCACCATGGCAGCGCACGTTCGATTGCTCCGGCCCGAGAAAGCGGTCGGTATCGATTTTCACCTTGAAGCTGCAATAGCTGAAAATGCCCTCGGTGACGACGGTGACCATGTCGACGTCGTCCAACTTCGAGGAAACGATGAAAGGCGCGGGCTTGTAGTCGGGATACGTAGACGATGCGCCAACGCCGGTAACGAACAGCGCCTGTTCCGCGGCAGGATCGTGCACCCCGGACGATGCACCAAATTCGACCGTGGTACCCACATTGCTAGTGATCGCTTCAGACGAACCCGCGGCGCGTGAAAGAAACACCACAGGGTCCACGCGAATCAACCGCCCGTCCGCATTCGCATAACGATCGCACGCGCCGGTGCGGCCTTCCGAAATCTGGCACAACACCGGGCACGCATTGCATTCGATCTTGTTCGACGCCATCCGCTCGCTGCGCGGCGCCGCTTTCTCGAGCACGGTCGGACCCGGCGTCGAGGCGGTTTCGCCGTCGACGCGCTCCGCACCGAAATCGACCTTCGTATGTTCTGTCATGGTGGGGTTCCATACGACGACATTACAATCGGTCCTGCCCGGCTGACAAATAATCCCTGTTTTAAGGGACTTTTGCGTGACCCGTATTTTTCCATGTTGCGGTCACTCACCGTTCGTGTAGCATCCACTACACCAAACTTGCTTGAAATCTACTCGATCAAAATAGACTGCGCAACGAGTTTCCCGGTATCCATCTGAATGCTGCGGCGCGGCATCCCCGCAGGGATTACGAATCAATCTACCCCGAAGCACATGAGCTTGCAGGGCATTTCGTCGCGCGTGATATGGGCTGTATGATGAAGGCGCGCCATACCTGAGCGCACCAAGCGGCTGCGGCGCATGCCGTTCAACCTGACGCTAACAAAGAGATCCGAGACCGCCATGAGTCCCACTGCCGCCCGCAAGCCGGGCGCTATCGGCATCCGAGCGAAGCAGGCGCAAGACACGCGCGCCAAGATTCTCAAAGCGGCAATCAAGGTCTTTGCAAAGCAAGGCTATGCAAGCGGCCGGGTCGAAAGTATTTCGAAGGCCGCGCGTTCGCACGACCGGATGATCTATTACTACTTCGGCAGCAAGGAACAGTTGTTTGTCGAAGTGCTGGAGACCATCTACACGCAGTTCAACGAAGCCGAAAGCAAGCTCGATCTCGATCTGGACGACCCCGTGCACGGCCTCGAACAGATGGTCGAATTCGTCTGGCAGTATTACCTCGATCACCCTGAGTTCGTCACCCTGCTGTCGAGCGAGAATCTGCATCAGGGCAAGCACGCGAAGAAATCGTCAAAGCTGAAGGAGATTTCGGGCTATGCGATTTCGGTCGTGCAGAAGTTGCTGGACGCGGGCAAGGCGCAAAACGTCTTTCGTGCCGACGTCAAAGCGCGTGATGTGTACCTGATAATCGCGTCGCTCGGTTATTTCTATAACGCCAATCAGTACACGCTAGGGGCGTTTCTCGGCGAACCGCTGATGGACAAGGCCGCACTCGCGCATTGGCGCGAGGTCATCAAGGATACGGTGTTGCGCGCCGTGCGCTTGCAGTTGCCTGCGGACACGGCAGTGATGGATAAGAGCAGAACGGCCTGAAGCGCGTTTTGTCTGACGTACGCTTCAGGCTCCACATCGCGTCATTCCGGTGGAAGGCGGCAGGCAGGACTCGCGTGACGGCGTGACGCGCGGCGAATGCCGGCATGGTTACACGCCACACCAGTCGTCGAACGTCGTTACGGCTTTGCCGCTGCGGCGTCGTCTTCGCGGAACAGTTTATCGGCCAGGTGGAACGCCGAATTGGCAGCCGGCACACCGCAATAGATTGCGGTTTGCAGCAGCACTTCCTTGATCTGCTCGCGCGTCACGCCGTTGTTCTTCGCGGCGCGCAAGTGCAATGCGAGTTCTTCGCTGCGATTGAGCGCGACCATCATCGCGATGGTCAGCAGGCTGCGCGTGTGACGCGGCAAGCCTTCACGCGTCCAGATTTCGCCCCACGCATAGCGGGTAATAAAATTCTGGAACTCCTCCGTCAACTCGGTGCGGTTCGCAAGCGACCGGTCGACGTGCGCGCTACCCAGCACCTCGCGGCGCACCCCGAGTCCGGCTTCGTAACGGTCTTCGTCGTTCATTTCTGCTCCGTCAGGAAGTCGAGCACGGTCTTCGTGAAAGCCTCGGCCTTCTCGATGTTGGAAATATGCGAGGCGTCCAGTTCGACATAACGCGCGCCCGGAATCGCTTGCGCCAGTTCGCGGCCTTGTGCCGGCGTTGCGGCCAGATCGTGCGTGCCACTGATCACTAGCGCAGGCACCTTGATGCCGGGGGTTTCAGGGCGCAGATCGGTGGCGTCGATGGCGTCGCAATTGGATGCGTAGCCTTCCTTGTCGGTATGCACGAACACGTCTCGGATCATGGCGAACACCACCGGTTCACGTTCGATAAAGTCGGCGGTGAACCAGCGCGGCAGAACCACGTCGGCCAGTGCGAGCATGCCTTCAGTGCGGGCTCGTGCAGCGCGCGGCACCCACACTTCCGGCGAACCGATGCGCGCCGCCGTATTGCTCAGCACCACGCGCTCAAGACGATTCGAGTGACGCGCGGCCAACGCGACGCCGGTGAGGCCGCCCATCGACACGCCGCAGAAATTCGCGCGCACGATCTTCAGCGTATCCATCAGGCCGAGCACGTCGCCGGTCAGTTGTTCGATCGTGTACGGACCCTTCGGTGCTTCCGAGTGACCATGACCGCGCGTGTCGTAGCGCAGCACGCGGAAGTGTTTGGACAGCGCCGCGACTTGCGGCGTCCACATCGACAGATCGCTGCCGAGCGAATTCGACAACACGATCCACGGCGCATTGCCGTGACGGTCACCGTCGATTCGATAATGCAGCTCGGTCCCGTTGACTGCGGCGTAGGGCATGCCGGTTACTCCTTGGAAGTGGCGCGTTTGGCGCGCGTGTGATGAAGGGCCAGCGCGGCGTCCACATAAGCGTGCGCCTGGCCGACGTATTGAGCAGGATCGAGCAGTTGCTTCAGGCGATCGAGCGAAAGATGTTCGATCACGGCGTGGTCCGCCGAGAGCACCTCGAAGAGCGTCTTGCGCTCGGCGATTGCCGCTTTCGATGCGCGCTCGACCAGATGATGCGCATCGAGTCGGCCGATGCTGTCGCCGAGCGCGAGCATCACGGCTTCGCCGAGAATCAATCCGTGCGTGACGTCGAGATTGGCGGCAAGGCGCGGAACATTCACGTTGAGACCCGTGGCGATCTGCTCGATGTTGGCGAGCGCTCCGCCTGCAAGGCGCGCGAGGTCCGGCAACGAATCCCACTCAGCTTGCCAGCCGCCGAGCGCGCGCTCGTGCTCCTGCACCATGCCGGCGAACACCGTGGCCACCAGCCCCGGCGCGCGAGTCGCGGCCGTCAGCACCGCGGCGCAGCCGACCGGGTTGCGCTTGTGCGGCATCGTCGACGAACCGCCCTTGCCTGCCGCGGCGGGCTCGGCCAGTTCGTCGATTTCGGTTTGCATCTGCAGCGAGATATCGCGCGCGATTTTGCCGAGCGTGCCGATCAACATGCCGAACAGCGCCGCTGTTTCAGCGATGCGATCGCGCTGCGTGTGCCATGGCAAGGTGGGCACAGCGAGCTTGAGTTCTTGCGCCAATGATTGGGTAACTTGCGGCGCCGCGTCACGCAGACTCGCCAGCGTGCCCGCCGCGCCACCGAATTGCAGCACCAGCACACGCGCGCGCAACGCATCGAGCCGCTCACGATGACGCAGCAACGCGTCGAGCCATTGTGCGAATTTCAGACCGAGCGTGATGGGCAGGGCTTGCTGCAGCCAGGTGCGGCCGATCATCGGCGTCGCGCGATGGGTGGCCGCGAGTTTCGCGACTGCATCGCATGTGGCTTCTAAGCCGCTGTCGAGCAGATCGAAGGTCTCGCGCAGTTGCAGCACCGTTGCCGTATCGATGATGTCCTGGCTCGTCGCGCCCCAATGGACGTACTTCGACGCTTCGGCGTCCGCCGCTTTGACACGCGCGGTGAGTTGTTTGACGAGGGGAATCGCGAGGTTGCCGCCGAGCGCCGCGTCGCGCGCAAGTGCGTCGGCGTCGAGTTGATCGGCCTGGCAGGCGCCCTCGATCGCGGCCACGGCGCTGTGCGGAATCACGTTATGGGCAGCCGAAGCGCGCGCGAGCGCTGCTTCGACCTCGAGCATCCGTTGCAGCGTGGCACGCGGCGCCCAGATGTCGTTCATCGGCTGTGTGCCGCAAAGAAGGCCGGTCAGACGGGCGCTGGAGTCGAGCATGATGGCGTCGATGAGGGTGTCGGAAGTGAAGGTTTCGCCGCGGCGATCCGGGCGTGCTGCGAGGCGCGCCCTTGGCGCTTTCTATCGAGAGCGTACCGCACACGGCGTTACGGCGCATTCTGTTCCGAATGCTGCCGCGTCGGCTCGCTGTAACAACGTGACGCCGTGGCATCGGGTCACGCGCATGAAGCTTGCCTCATGCGCGCTGCGGACATTGGCGGATGCACGGTTTGCGCGACCCGCGTATTGGTGGCTGCACGCTGCACGGCTTGCTCATCGGCGACGGCACGTTGCGCGCGCGCACATTTGTGGCAGCACGCTGCGCGGCGTGCGCGTTGCCATCGCCCGGCCAGCGGTTTGACTCGCCACAGGCCTTCGTGCGGACGGCTGCCGCGCCCGTGCTTAGGCCGCGCGTGCCGCCTGAGTGCCGTCGATCAGCGGCACGCCGGTCAGTTTGTGCAGCGCATCGAAGTCGATGTCCGAGAAGATCTCGCGCACCACGAGGCCCTTGTCGGTGACGTCGATCATGGCCAGGTCCGTATAGATGCGGTCGACGCAGTTCACGCCCGTCACCGGGTACGTGCATTCCGCCGCGATCTTGCTTTCGCCCTGCTTGGTCAGGTGCTCCATCATCACGTAGACCTGTTTCGCGCCGATTGCCAGGTCCATGGCGCCGCCGACAGCCGGAATCGCGTCGGGCGCGCCGGTGTGCCAGTTCGCCAGGTCGCCCTTCGCCGACACCTGGAACGCGCCGAGCACGCAGAAATCCAGATGGCCGCCGCGCATCATTGCGAACGAATCCGAGTGATGGAAGTAGGCACCGCCCGTAAGCAGCGTGACGTGCTGCTTGCCGGCGTTGATCAGTTCGTCGTCTTCCTCGCCCTTCGCGGGTGCCGGGCCCATGCCGAGCAGGCCGTTTTCGCTGTGCAGGAAGATTTCCTTGTCGGCACCAAGGTGGTTGGCCACCAGCGTCGGCACGCCGATGCCGAGGTTCACGTAAGCGCCTTCAGGGATATCCTGGGCAACGCGCTTGGCCATTTCATCGCGGGTCAGTTTTTTCATGTCGGTCTCCTCAGGCGGCGTTCGCGGATGCAAGTTCGGCTTGATGCGCAGCTTGCGGCACTTCGATCACGCGTTGCACGAAGATGCCTGGCGTGACGATGTTTTCCGGATCGAGTTCGCCGAGCGGCACCACTTTCGACACCTGCACGATGGCCGTTTTCGCCGCGCTCGCCATGATCGGACCGAAGTTGCGGGCGGTCTTGCGATAGACCAGATTGCCCCAGCGGTCGCCCTTGAACGCTTTGATCAGCGCGAAGTCCGCGTGCAGCGGCGACTCCAGCACGTAATGCTTGCCGTCGATCAGACGGGTTTCCTTGCCTTCGGCGAGCTTGGTGCCATAACCCGTGGGCGTGAAGAACCCGCCGATGCCCGCGCCTGCCGCGCGAATACGTTCCGCGAGGTTGCCTTGCGGCACCAGTTCGAGTTCGATTTCGCCAGCGCGATAGAGCGCGTCGAACACATACGAATCGCTTTGGCGCGGGAACGAGCAGATGATCTTGCGCACGCGTTTGGCGTTGAGCAGCGCCGCGAGGCCGATGTCGCCGTTACCGGCGTTGTTGTTGACGATGGTGAGTTCGCGCGCGCCCTGTTCGATAAGCGCGTCGATCAGCTCGGACGGCATGCCGGCCGTGCCGAAGCCGCCGATCATGACGGTCGCGCCATCGTGGACATCGGCGACCGCCGACTGAAGTGACTCGAAAATCTTGTTGATCATGTCGAATTTCCTTTTGGGGCGCTGCGTATCGCCAGGCTGTTTGCCTTTGCAGGCAAGGGCTTGTGCGGGACGGTCTCCGGGCCGGGGCTGACGCTTTTGGTTTGTTCACTTTCGATTTGTTCGATATACGAACATGGATTCGGTTAGCGAACGTTCAGGGCGATTATGGTTGCGCTTTGGGCTGGTTGTCAAGGCAGGGGATTCCCCCTAAGGATAGGTTTTTCGCCTGCTCGGCGGGGGCGGTTTTGGTTTTTTTGGGGTGTGGGCTGCTTGTTTGTGTGTTTGCCTGATCGGCGCTTTTTGTCAGGGTTCGTAGGGCTTTGGCCTTTCCTTGTTTTGTTAGTGGTCTATTAGCGTTGCCCCTGTGCGGGGCGGCACCTACTTTTCTTTGCCGGCTGCAAAGAGAAGTAGGCAAGAGAAAGCAGCTCAAACCACTCCTGCTAAGCGGGTCCCGTGGTCTGCTGCGGGTAGTGGTGCATCTGGAATCTGTGTTCGTGCCCCTGCATACGCCAGTGACAAGGGCGTCATTCTTCCGGCGGCGCTGCGCGCGCCGAAGAGCAGTTCATAAAACCACTCACTACGTTTTGGCGCTCCCGCCTCGCCACCGGACCGTGGCTCGTCACTGCATCTACATATCGTTTGAGGCGGGCTTCCCCGGAGAGTGCAGAGGCGCGTCGCCGAGGCGAAGCCGACGGCCCCCACAGACCTCAACCGAAGCCCGTGGTTTCCCATGCAGACCCGTCCGCGACGCACGCAGTGCGGAGTGGGAGCGGATGAGTCCTTTGTCACTAACGCGGAATGTGCGAGAACACGGATTCCAGATGCACCACTACCCGCAGCAAACCACGGTGCCCACTTAGCAGTAGCGGTTTGAGCTGCTTTCTCTTGCCTACTTCTCTTTGCAGCCGGCAAAGAGAAGTAGGTGCCGCCCCGCACAGGGGCAACGCTAATAGACCACTAACAATTCAAGGAAAGGCCAACACCCTAAGAACACAGACAAAAACCGCCGAGCAGGCAAAAAACCACTATCCAAAACCAAGATTATTAAACTACCCTCTATCCAGATTCCAAATACCCCCGCAGCGCCGCAGGCAAAAACCACCATGCCCGACACCCCCCTGGACCTAAACCTAATCCCCTACCTGGTAGCAATGGAAGACACCCGCAACGTCAGCCGCGCAGCGGAGCAACTAGGTGTCAGCCAACCCCGCGTGAGCACCGCGTTAGGCCGCCTGCGGGAATACTTCGACGATCCGCTCTTCGTGCGAACCTCGAAAGGTATGGAACCCACGCCGCGCGCGCTCGCCATCCTCCCCGCCGCCCGCGACGCGCTTCTGCGTATCGAAAAAGGCATGCTCGACGTGCAGGACTTCGATCCGGCCACCAGCACTCATACCTTCTCCCTCGCGCTCTCCGACGTCGGCGAAATCGTCTTCCTGCCGCGGCTCCTGCAACTCTTTGCCGAACGCGCCCCGCATGCGAATCTGCGCTCGGTGTCGCTCTCGCCCTCGCAGGTGGAACGTGGACTCGAATCGGGCGACGTCGATCTCGCCGTGGGCTATTTCCCCGATCTGTCGGGCAATAACTTCTTCCAGCAACGGCTCTTCACCCATCGATTCATCTGCCTGATGCGCACGGGACACCCCCTTGCGAAGGCGCCCCTCACGCTGGCGCAGTACGTGGCGTCGGGCCACGCCGTCGTGCGTGCCGAAGGACGCAGCCAGGAAGTCCTCGAACATTACCTGGAAAAGAAGCGCATCAAGCGCCGCGCCGTACTCGAAACGCCGCACTTCATGAGTCTGCCGTTCATCCTCGCACGCACCGATCTGCTCGCCACGGTGCCGCACGCTATCGGTTTCGCGTACGTGTCGGAACATGCGTCGATCACGCTGGTCGAGCCGCCGCTGCCGTTGCCGCGCTTCGATCTGCGGCAGCACTGGCATCGCAAGTTTCATAACGATCCGCGGGCGAGCTGGCTGCGCGGTATCGTCGCCGAACTCTTCAACGACGACATGGACGAGTGGCCAAAGTAAGCACACGCCCCGACCGCGAGAGGGGGCATCGACACGATGCGGCGTAAAACATGGAACAATGGCCGCACTCATTGAACCCGCGCGCTCCGTTTAGCGTCGACGCGCAATCCCAGAGGAGCGACGGATGGCCAGCAGTAAAGCGAAGAAAACCAAACCCGAGGCCGCAGTGGACCGCCCCAGCCGCGAAGAAGCTGAAGCAGCGGTACGCGTGCTGCTGCGTTGGGCCGGCGACGATCCCGAGCGCGAAGGCCTGATCGATACGCCATCTCGCGTGGTGCGTTCTTATGAGGAGTTCTACGCGGGTTATCAGATCGATCCGCGTGAGATCCTCGCCCGCACCTTTTCCGAAGTGGACGGCTACGACGAAATGATCGTGCTGAAAGATATCCGCTTCGAAAGCTATTGCGAACACCACATGGTGCCAATCATCGGGCGGGCGCACGTTGCCTATCTGCCTGGGCATCGGGTGGTCGGCATTTCGAAGCTGGCACGTCTCGTCGATGCATTCGCCAAGCGCCTGCAGATCCAGGAAAAGATGACGGTGCAAATCGCCGACACGTTGAACGACGTGCTGCAACCGGCGGGCGTGGGTGTGATTCTCGAAGCGGCGCATCAGTGCATGTCCACCCGGGGCGTGCACAAGGCCGGGGTCACGATGGTCACCTCGCGCATGCTGGGCACGTTCCGCACCGATCCGTCGACACGCCGCGAGTTTTTGTCGATCGTGGGCAATCCGGGCGTGGTGGCCGTCGCCAATACCTGATAGCGGTTGGGTCGCACCGCGAATCAGGCTGCGGCGTTGGCCGCCGCCTCACGCCGTGCTGTGCGCGATACGCATCTGGCCGAAGGTGGCCAGCAACACCGCGCCAAGCACGCATGCAACACCCGCAAGTTGCGCCGCACTCACTGGCTCCCGCAACACGACAGCGGCCAACGCCACCGCGCTCACCGGCACGAGCGCGGTCATGAGCCCAGCTTCCGCGCCGCTGATGCGCGCAGCCCCCGCATACCAGAGAACAAAGCCAGCCACGGTCGGCACGAGCGCGTAGTACAGCACACCGTTCAGGGCGCTCGCATTGAACGGCATACTCCAGGGCCTTTCGAAACATGCCGGCACGAGCGCCACTGCCAAACCGATGCCGCACATCAACGCCGATAGCGGCAGCGGCGCGACCCGTGTGTGCAACTTGCGATTAAGCAGGATAAAGAGCGCCTCGCACACGATCGCCGCGAACACCAGCGCGTTACCTGTCAGCGAACTGGCGGCATGCGGCGTGGTGAAATCGTCGATACGCACGGTACACACCAGCACGCCCAGGGTGGCGAGGCCAATCGCACCGATCAACGCGGGCGCGGGGCGCTCGCCCAGCGCAAGCATGGCGACCACTGCCGACACCGCCGGCAGCGTGCCGGCAATCACACCGGCATCGGCGGCCGAGGCGAGCTTCATGCCACTGATGAGCAACACCGTATAACCGACGCTGCCCGCCCCCGCCTGGGCGATCACGAGCAACGTATCGTGTCGATCGAGACGTGGCCAGCGTACGCCACGCCAGCGCATCACCAGCACAAAGAGGGGGAACGCGATGGCAAAGCGCAGTGCGGTCGCGCTGAACGGCGGCAGTCCGCTGGCGATCGATTTGCTGACGACCACCGTGCTGCCGACGCCGATCATCGCCAGCGCGCAAAACAGGTATCCGACGTACCGTGAGCTCATGCTACTGTCCTGTTCCGTTGAACGAGCAGACACATTAGCGGCGGCACGCGCGCGCGGTCTTGAACGAAATTGCAGAGAAAGCGCCCGCCAGGGAAACAAGGAACGCCGTCAGTTCGAACAGGCGTCCAGCTCCACGACTTACCGGCGCGAATCCGACTTGCGCTCAGGCAGGACAGCCCGGCGCTGTACCTGGGCTCATCTAGTATCCTGATCGAAATAGAATCCCACCTTGGACACGAACCGAACGCGCGCGTAGAAAAACGCGCCCAGGAACACACCTTGCAGCCCGGCAAAACAAGCTTCGGCCGCAGCGCGGCCCAACCGTCACAACAGGAGTTCCGCAATTGGTAGAGTTTCCGTCGTCGGCGGTGTCAACCTGGGGCGGCGTGTTCGTTTTTGTGAACGTCCTGTTGACACGGCTCGGCCTGCCGATCCCCGCGGTCCCCGTGCTGCTCTTCGCGGGCTCGGCGATCGCCGCCGGCACACTGTCTTTCTGGCCGATCCTGTTCGCCGCCGTGCTTGGTGCGCTGATCGGCGACGGTACGTGGTTCGCCGCCGGCCGCATCTACGGCCGCAGACTGATCGCCGCCCTGGGCCGGATCTCCCCGGCGATCGATTCCAGGGTCGACAAGGCCCGCGCGCTATTCGAGCGCTTCGGCGTGGCGCTCGTGTCGATCTCGAAGTTCGTCCCCGGACTAGGACTCATCACCCCACCGCTCATGGGCACGACAGCGGTGGACAGTCGCATCTACGCTTTGTGGGACCTCGCCGGCGCTCTGATGTGGGCCACCTTCTGGCTACTCGGTGGCGCCGCGGCGGAAAGACAGTTGCATATGCTGCTCGCGTTCGTCAAAGCGCGTGGCGGCACGGTACTCGACATTCTGCTGGCCGCAGCGTTGGCCTATCTGGTGTACCGCCTGCAGCAGCGGCGGCGCGAACGACGCCGTCTCGCGGACGCGGCCCCCGCGGCTGCGTCGCAAGCGACACTCGCTGGATGGCGCCGCATCACGCCGCCCAAGGTCCTGGATGCCCGCCCACCCGCCTCAACTGGTGAAGCGCTACACCCCATCCCCGGCGTGCTGGCGCTCGACCCGCACTCGCCTGAACAGATCGACGGCGCGCTGCTCGTCCATGACATGGTGATTTATTGCATTTGCCCGGACAGCGCGACCGCCGTCGAGATCAAGCAACGGATGCGCCTGAACGGCTACACGCGGATCCGCGCACTGAGGGGCGGCCTCGACGCCTGGCAAAGGCGCGGGTTTCCCGTCGAACCTATCCCGCTGACGGACGAATCGACCACCCGCAAACGCAAGCCGGAGCCCTACGGTGAAGTTCGCGACGCGGTAACGCTGCGCGGGTTTGCCCCACGACGCGACTAAACCACCTGGGCAAACCGCATCACAGTTTGCGCAACAGTCCTGCCGCCGCGCGCATCCGGCGTTTGCGCTCCTTCTTCAGCCAGTCAAGCGTTGCATCGGTGTCGCCGGATCCGGCTAGCAAGCTCATATTGTCGCGCAGCAGCATCTCGCTCGCGACAATATCGTTCAGCGTGCCGAAACGCTTCTGAATCTGCTTCAACCGCTTCAGGACACGTTTGTGGCTGCCGCTCAGAATGGGCTCGAAAAACTCGAGCAGATAGCGCACTTTCTTTCCCGCCTTCCTGACGTCGTGAAATGCGGCGTAGTTGGAGCGCTTCGCTTGAGACGCACGCTTTATACGTTTGTTAAGCGAACGTTCGGAAGCGGTCACGCGCTTGTCGGCGAATTTTTGCAGCGGCACGCGCTCACGGGCGGTGTTCAATTCCTTATTGGCGCTGGTCAAGGCGTCTTGCAGCAAATGTTTGACGTCCGCGTTCGAAAGCGTTTCACGGCTCGTCGCCAACGCGCCGCTGCGCGCCGCCTGGAGCGTCGGCGTTATCTCGCGCGCAACGCGCTCGTCCTGCGCAATCAGTTCGATCAGAATGTCCCAATCCCGCGTCTTGCCGGCTGCCGTCGCCAGATACTTATACAGCGCCCGTTGGCGCGTATTCTCGCCTTTGTCCAGCAAGGGTTCGAACGCCCACCACAACGAACGCAATCGCCGCAGCGACACACGCAGTTTGTGCAGCGCTTCCGGCGACGCGTCTTCGCGCACCGCATTGGCTAGTTCGATCGCGTCATCGACGAGGGGCGCCGCGTACGACGCAAAGGCTGCCTCCGCTGAGGGTTCCGCGCCGGCCGGCTTGCTGTCCGCAGCCTGTTTGTCGATTTTCCGGCTCGCCCGCTTCATCGGATGTCCTTCAGAAGGTCCTTTTATGTCAGCCTAGCAAAAAAAGGTCCTGGTGGATATCCGCCGACGCGTCGCCTAAACTGCACCAGGATGGCCGCAAGACAATGCGCGTTGCATGGACTGCAATCCGTCGCATTGTGGCGACGACCTGGGTCGCGCGAGTCCACGCAAGTCTGTATGCGACCTTGGCGGCAGTTGAACCGGGAAATCCGCTCCGCTGCAGAGGCGCAGTTCGCGCATAGTTCTTTTCGGACCGCTTATCGTTCTACCCCGCCGCGCAAGCGGCAGCCTTTCCTGTAGCGTCAATCTGTACCTACCTTCCCGCGAACGCCCGTCCCGCATAGCTGTCACGCCACTGTCATCGTTACGACACACAGGCACCGCAGGATCGTCAGTTCCGCGACAATCTTTTGGGGCTCACGCCATGCCGGAACTTTCGTACCCGCAACCGGGCGCTGCAAGTGGAAAGGGGCGCAATATCGGCCTGATCATCTTCCTCGCTGTGATTGCGATCGGCGCTGCTTATTGCGCCATGCATCTGGCGGACGATTTGCAATCCGTTCGCGAAGCCTCGTTTTTGCCCTACCTGCTCCTTGGCATTGCGCTCGTGATCGCGCTCGGCTTCGAATTCGTCAACGGTTTTCATGACACAGCCAACGCGGTCGCCACCGTGATCTACACGCATTCGCTAGCGCCGAACATTGCGGTGGTCTGGTCCGGCGGATGGAATTTCCTCGGCGTGCTTACTTCAACGGGCGCGGTTGCGTTCGGTATTCTGCAGCTTCTGCCCGTCGAACTGATTCTGCAAGTGGGCAGCAGCGCGGGCTTCGCAATGGTCTTCGCGCTGCTGATCGCGGCGATCATCTGGAATCTCGGCACGTGGTACTTCGGACTGCCGTCATCGAGCTCGCACACGCTGATCGGCTCGATCATCGGCGTCGGTCTGATGAATCAGCTGATACATGGCGCGAACGGCACGAGCGGCGTGGACTGGAATCAGGTGCTCGGCGTGGGCAAATCGCTACTGTTTTCGCCGCTGATCGGCTTTCTTGCCGCCGGGTTGCTGCTGCTGATCCTGAAAGCAGTGGTGCGAGTTCCCGCGTTGTATGCCGAGCCTAAAGGCAAGGAGCCGCCGCCGTTCTGGATTCGCAGCCTGCTGATTCTGACCTGTACGGGCGTTTCGTTCGCACACGGTTCGAATGACGGGCAGAAAGGCATGGGGCTCATCATGCTGATCCTGATCGGCACCGTGCCGACGGCCTACGCGCTGAACAAGGCGGTCACGCCGGCGGAAACGCAGACCTTCATCGCTGTGGCACAACAGACCGCCGACACGCTCGGCAAATACACGCACGGCGCGGCACCGTCTGCCAATCCGCGCGACGAAGTCGAAGCGTACGTGCGCACTCGTCAGTTGACCCCTGCCACCGTGCCGGCCTTGCAGCAACTCACCGCTCTGATCGGTCAGCAGGTCGGCGCATCGGGATCGATGGCCGCCGTGCCGCAAAATATCGTCGATAACGTACGCAACAATATGTATGTCGCCTCCGAAGCGATCCGCCTGATGAAGAAGAGCAAGCAGCCGGCCTTCTCACCGGAAGATGCCAAAGCGATCGACAACTTCAAGGCGCAAACCGATCACGCCACCAAGTTCATTCCGACGTGGGTGAAGGTTGCCGTCGCTATCGCCCTCGGTCTCGGGACGATGGTCGGATGGAAGCGCATCGTCGTTACCGTCGGCGAGAAGATCGGCAAGCAGCATCTGACCTATGGACAGGGCGCGTCGGCTGAATTGGTGGCGATGCTGACGATTGGCGCGGCCGACATGTACGGCTTGCCGGTCTCGACAACGCACGTGCTGTCCTCAGGCGTGGCCGGCACCATGGCGGCCAACGGCTCCGGCTTGCAATGGGCCACCGTGCGCAGCCTGATCCTCGCGTGGGTGCTGACGCTGCCGGTCTCAATCGCGCTGGCCGGGGGCTTGTACTGGGTGTTCCGGATGGTGTTCTGAAACGGCTGAAACCGCTGCTGCCGGGTGCAAGTCCGGCAACGGCGAAGTTAAAAAAGCGCGGTTTTTGCCGCGCTTTTTTCATTTCATCGAGCAGAGATCGATCAATAAATTTCAGGCACGATCATCGACGACGGCACCGGCTGGCGGCTGTATTCGTCGTGATAGACACGCGCCGGCAACTCGACGCGCGAATGCTCGATCTCGTGATACGGCACCTGGCTCAGCAGATGATGAATGCAGTTCAGGCGCGCGCGTTTCTTGTCGACCGCCTGCACGACCCACCACGGCGCCTCGGGAATATGCGAGCGCTGCAGCATGACTTCTTTCGCCTGCGTATACGCTTCCCAGCGGCGCCGGCTTTCCAGATCCATCGGACTCAGCTTCCACTGCTTCAGCGGATCGTGGATGCGGTTCTGAAAGCGGATTTCCTGTTCTTCGTCCGTGATCGAAAACCAGTATTTGAGAATCTGCACGCCGCTTCGTGCAAGCATCTTTTCGAATTCCGGCACCGAGCGGAAAAACTCTTCGTACTCGTCATCGCTGCAAAAATTCATCACGCGTTCGACGCCCGCGCGGTTGTACCAACTGCGGTCGAACAGCACCATTTCGCCGCCAGCGGGCAGATGCGATACGTAACGCTGGAAATACCATTGCGTGCGTTCACGGTTGTTCGGCGCCGGCAATGCCGCCACGCGGCACACGCGCGGATTGAGCCGCTGCGTGATGCGTTTGATCGCACCGCCCTTGCCCGCCGCATCGCGTCCTTCGAAAATCACCACCAGCCGGTGCCCGGTCTGCACGATCCAGTCCTGCAGTTTGACAAGCTCGCCCTGCAAACGGAACAGCTCGCGGAAGTACACCTTACGCGCCTCGCGATGCTCGGGCGTGAAGCCCTCCGCGCCGTCGATGATACGGTCGTCGACCTCCATTTCGAGTTCCTCGTCGTACGCATCGATAAGGTCCTCTTCGAAACGGCGCTGCCGTTCTGCCATGACTTCGGCCTCGGGTCTCGGATCCAGCTCTTTCATTGCGACTCTCCTGGCAACGGAAATGGTTAGGCGCGCGGCGCATGCGCGTCGCGAACGGGCTCGATTATCGAAGCGCGAGGTGTCAGCCGTGTTACCGGCGCGGCGGCCGCACCTTGGGACACGGGTGCTCGCCGGCGGCTTGCACGCCTTATAGCCCATCCATGATAGCGAGTTTAGCGCGGCCGCCCGGCGCTAACGCAACGGCTTCGCGAAGCTGAGTTCGTGGCCATCGGGATCGGTGATGTGGAAATAGCGCTCGCCCCACGGCGCATCGGACGGTTCGAGCGATGGCTTCAAACCCGCCGCCAGCGCCTTCCGGTAAAGCGCGTCGACGTCCGAGACATAAATGATCACGCGGCCCCACCAGTTGACTGGCGCACGCGTATCGACGATCAGGTTCAGATACGAACCGCCGAATGCAAACGAGGTAAACGCTTCCTGCGAACCACCGAATTTGATCGGAAAACCGAGCGCTTCGTAAAACAGCACCGCGCGGGGCATATTGCGGGTGGCGAGCGTGATGGCGCTGAGGGACTCGATGCGCGGCTCGGTTGGTTCTGTCGAGTCGGTCGGCGCGCTCGAGGCGCTCGCCGAGGCAGAGGCTGCGGCGGAAGTGGTGGGCAAGTTCATGGCGGCTGTCTCCCTGGTATGGCGGCGCCTGGCGGGCTTCTATGGCGTCGGCCCGGACATCGCGGGTCTTGGCGCGGACCTTGGCGCCGGCGTTGGTCCGGGCATTGGCCGGCGCTTCAGCCTCTACGACGACCCCCGCTTTGGCGTGGGCTGACACTAGAAAGTGTCTCACAAGCAGCCTCGAGCGCGCCGCCTCGCCCGCACTTGAAAAACCCGCCCGCCGCCCCGCATCTGGATTCCCGTTTATCCGGAGCATCGCCATGGGAAGCCGTCCACGCTTCATCGATGACCTGTCGCGCGCCACATCCGACGCCCCCGGGTCCGATCCACTCACCGCTTTATCCGACGACGCCTTGCTCGACGCCTATTCCCGCACCGTGATCGGCGCGTTGGAACGCGTTCAGCAGGCGGTCGCCTTCATTTCCGTCGAACGCCGGCTGCCCGGCGCGCCGTCCGGGCGCGACAGCCGCGGCGCGCGTGGCGGCACAGGCTCGGGTTTTCTGTTCACGCCTGACGGCTATCTGCTCACCAACAGCCACGTTGTGCACGGCGCCACGCATATCAAGGTGACGCTCGCCGACGGCGCGAAATTCGACGCCGATCTGGTCGGCGACGACCCCGGCAGCGATCTGGCCGTGCTGCGCATCGGCTCGCCGGAGCCGCTGCCACACGTCGAACTCGGCGAATCGTCGAAGCTGCGCGTCGGCCAGATCGCGATCGCGGTCGGCAATCCGCTCGGCCTCGCGCAAACCGTGACGACCGGCGTGGTCTCGGCGCTCGGCCGCTCGCTGCGTTCGAATTCGGGCCGCATGATCTACGACGTGATCCAGACGGATGCCGCGCTCAATCCCGGCAATTCGGGCGGCCCGCTGATCAATTCGGCCGGTCAGGTGATCGGCGTGAACACCGCGATCATTCCCGGCGCGCAGGCGATCTGCTTCGCCACCGCGATCGATACGGCCAAGTGGGTCATCATGCAGATCTTCGCGCACGGCCGCGTGCGGCGTGCGTACATCGGCGTGGCCGGCACCACAAGACCGCTGTCGCGCCGCGTGCAGCGCTATTTCGGCCTGAGCTCGGAGAGCGGCGTGCACGTCATGGAAATCGTCAAAGGCAGCCCGGCCGCGTTCGGCGGTCTGCGCACCGACGACACGATCGTCGCGATCGATGCGCTTGCGGTGCAAGACGTCGATAGCCTGCAACGCACGCTCGATGTGTCGCGTATCGACAAGCCGGTCAACGTGACCGTGTTGCGCGGCGCGCAGCGGCTCGAATTGACCTTGACGCCGGTCGAGCAGACGATCTGATTCGCTCGACTGCCTGTGGAGGAAAGGGCCTCGCATTCAATCAATCTCACGGATAAAAAAGGCCTCGCGCTCAATTTGAGCGCGAGGCCTTTTTTCTGCATGCAGCGCATCCGTAAAGACGCGCCGCTCAGATGCACTTAAACGATTGAAGTCAAACGCTTACTGAATCACCCGCGTCACGCCACGCCCACGCGGATCGGCTGCGGCTTCCGGCGTATCGCCATTGACCTTGATCGCCTGGATGTCGCCGCTGAAATCCTGCCCCGTCAGCGTGTAACCCTTGGCTTCGATCTGCTTGGCGAGTTCGCCGTCGATCGGCTTGTACGGCTCCCAGAAGATCGTGTTCGGCGGCAACAGTTGGTGATGGAAGCGCATCGCGCCCACGGCTTCCTGCAACGGCATGTTGAAGTCGTAGACGTTGTTGATCACCTGGAAAATCGACGTGAAGATGCGCGAGCCGCCCGGCGTGCCGATCACGAGCGACACCTTGCCGTCTTTGGTCAGAATCGTCGGGCTCATCGACGACAGCGGGCGCTTCTTCGGTGCAATCGAATTCGCGTCGCTGCCCACCACACCGAACATGTTCGCAACGCCCGGCTTAGCGGAGAAGTCGTCCATCTCGTCGTTCAGCACGATACCCGTGCGATCCGCCACCACGCCCGAGCCGAAATAGCCGTTGATGGTGTACGTGTTCGACACCGCATTACCCCACTTGTCGATCACGGAGAAGTGCGTGGTTTCCGCTTTCTCCGGCATCGAGGTGCCGAGGCCGGCCTGGATGCTCTTCGTATCGGACGGTGCATTCGGATTGACTTCGGCGGCACGCTTGGCGATGTACGCGTCGTCGGTCAATTGCGCGACCGGCACCTTGTAGAAGTCCGGATCGCCGAGATACTGTGCGCGATCGGCGAATACACGCTTCTCGATTTCAGCGATCAGATGCACGTATTGCGCGGAATTGAGCTTGACGTCCTTGAAGTCGGGCGCATTGTCGGCCTTCATCTTCAGCAACTGCACGAGACCGATACCACCCGAGCTCGGGGGCGGCGCGGTAATCACGCGATAGCCGTTCCAATCCGCCTGGATCGGCTGACGCCACACCGCCTTGTACTGCTGCAGATCGGCCTTCGTAATCAGACCGTGACCGCGCATGGACGCCGCGATCAGATCAGCCGTCTTGCCCGAGTAGAAGTCTTTCGCGCCCTGATCCGAAATGCGCTGCAGCACGGCGGCGAGATCCGGTTGCTTGAAGTTGATGCCCTGCTTCAGATTGCCGAAGTAGGTATCGAAGTTGGTCTTGCCGGCAAAATCTTTCGCGGCGTCGTCGCGGCGTTGCTGCAATTGCTCGCTGACCTCGAAGCCATCGCGTGCGTAATGAATGGCCGGTGCGAGCACCTGCTTCCATTTGAGCTTGCCGAAGCGGCGCTGCGCTTGCCACATGCCGTCGACGGTGCCCGGCACGCCCACCGCGCGATAACCGAACAGGCTCATGCCCTTGATGACCTCGCCCTTGTCGTCGAGGTACATGTTCTTTGTCGCGGCCAGCGGGGCGCGTTCGCGATAGTCGAGGAAGTATGGCTTGCCATCGACATACAGCGTCATGAAACCGCCGCCGCCGATATTACCCGCTTCTGGATACGTCACGGCAAGCGTGAAGGCGATCGCGACTGCCGCGTCGACGGCGTTGCCACCTTCCTTGAAGATCTGTTCTGCTGCGTCAGCGCTGTACTTGTCGGCGACCGCAATGGCGGACGCCGTGAGAATTGCCGGCTGCGCTTTCGCGGGCGCTTTGGCAAAGGCTGGAGTGGCTTCGAGAAAGCCGCTTGAAACAGAGACGAGTGCGACCAGTGCAAGTCCGCTAACGGACGATTTGGCGTTTTGAAACAACTTCATTGGGCATCCTCCAAGACGACGCTTTCATCTGATAAAACGAAAACTGTCTTGGGCTTATAACATGGCGGCCCGCCGTTTGCGAAGCTGTTGCACGCATATGGTGCATGCTGCAGCACACAAAAACCGCCCCATTTAACAACACTAATTACCGCGTGTAGCCATGCTCGAATCGGCATCGAACACAGTCAGTGCGCCGCACCACGAGACCCAGCGCACCGAGAGTTGAACACTCAGGCGCTACCGCGGTTGCCGCGTGCGATTTCGTCGCCGGCGCCTTGCGGCAAGCGCGCGGTCACCGGAATCGACAGGAACGAGAACAGGCCGACCACGAGGAACGCCGGCCAGAAGTCGGAGAACACGATGGTCGAATGACCCTGCACGTTATGCGAGATTTGCAGCACGATGCCAGCAATCGTCACGCCGAGCCCCAACGAGATCTGCTGGATCACGCTCGCCACGCTCGTCGCGCGGCCAACGTCGCGGCTCGGAATATCCGCATACGCCAAAGTATTCAACGAGGTGAATTGCAACGAAGGGAAGAAGCCGCCGAACAGCACCACACACCAGATCAACCAATGCGGTGTACCGGGAAAGAACAGACCGTAGACGGCAATCGCAAGGCCCGCGCAACCGGCATTGAACATCAGCACCGTGCGAAAACCGAACCGTTCGAGAATGCGCGACGCGGCCGCCTTCATGAAGATCGAGCCGAATGCGGACGCGCAGGTGATCGACCCCGACTTGAACGCCGTCATGCCCAGACCTTCCTGCAACGCAAGCGGCAACAGAAACGGCACCGCGCCGAGGCCGATGCGAAACAGCGAACCACCCACCACGCTCGCGTGAAAACTCGGAATGCGCAACAGCCGCAAATCGAGCACCGGCAATTCGACGCGGTTCGCGTACCGCACGTACACCACCAGCAGCAGTACGCCGAACACACACATGCTGACCGATACCGAGTTGGACACCAGTTCGCCGCCTACCAGCGAGAGCCCCAGCATGAACAGCGACGCCCCGCTCGCCGACAACACGAAGCCGGTCCAGTCGAGCCGGCCGGGATGCGCTTCACGCACGTTGGCGATGTGCTTGTTCGCAAGCCAGATACCCAGCAGGCCGATTGGAATGTTGATGAAGAAGATCAGGCGCCAGTGCAGATAGGTCGTGATGAACCCACCCAGCGGCGGCCCAACTACCGGCCCGAGCAACGCGGGCACCGTCAGATAGTTGACCGCGCGAATGAAGTCCGACTTCGGCACCGAGCGGAAAATGATGATGCGCCCCACCGGCACCATCATCGCGCCGCCGATGCCTTGCACGAAGCGCGCAACCACGAAGGTGCCGAGTGACGTGGACGCCGCGCACATCAGCGAGCCGGCCATGAAGATACCGATTGCCGTACGAAACACCGTGCGGGAACCGAAGCGGTCAGCGACCCAGCCGCAAATCGGAATGAAGACGCCAAGGCCGATGACATAAGCCGTCACGGCGAGCTTGAGGGTGATGGGGTCCTGGCCGAGATCGCGCGCCAGAACGGGCAGCGACGTCACGATGACCGTGCCGTCTACGTTTTCCATGAACATCGCACACGCGACGATCAGCGGAACAATGAAAGCGCCTAAAGCGAGAGGCATTGGCATGACGACGGGTTGCAAGGCCGCCGGTGTAAAGCTGCGATTATGGCATCGCATCGACAACGGATGTTGTTAAGCGAAGCCTTTTCGTACTGGCGCGGACGACGCGTTGATATGCGCCGCCCAATAGTTGAGCGCGCAACGAGACAGAACGGCTTTCAAAAAACAGGCGCGAAAAAGAAGGGAAAATAACGACGCGATGGTAAGCCGGCATACAGCCGGCTCACCATGCAATACAGCGGCAATTCAGGAGCAGGACTTAACGCGATGCACTGACCAGCGGTTGCAACTGCGGCAGAATCTCGGTGCTTGCGCGAGCAACGTCGTTCGGGAAGTCGATCTCGATCCACGGCGCGCCGGTCACGTCGGCCGTGTCGAATACCTGACTGCGCTCCAGCAGCAGGTCGCGCACCGCTTCTTCGTGCGGCATGTTGGCCCGGCCGCTATCCACGTAGCCTGCAACGATCTGCGCGAAACGTTGTGCGGTTTCCTGGCGGAAGCGGAAGAAGCCCACCGATTCGCCGATGGTGTCGTACTCGAGATTGACGGCGAGTTGCTTGCGCAATTCGACCGGCACGCCGTCTTTCAGGCACAGCTTGACGGGTTCGTCGCCGGCTTCGAAATCACGGTCGATCAATAGGCGGTTGACCGTCCCGCCCTCCACGAGCGCGCTCAGAATGCGCTCGTCGTAGAGCACGTCGGCGTCCATCAGCAGCACGTCGCCGCCGCGCGTGAGCGACTCGGCCACGGTGTGCACCGTCAGCACGCTGCCCAGGTCGTAACGCGGGTTCAGCACGGTTTCCACTTTATGCGGCCAGTTGATCCGCTCCAGTTCCGCCTGCACCGATTCAGGCTGAAAACCGAGCGCCAGCACGACGTCGGTCACGCCGGCGGTTTCCAGCATTTGCAGATGCCGCTCGAGCAGGCTCATGCCGTCGAACTGCAACAGGCACTTCGGGAACTGTGCCTGCGGCGGTTGCTGGAGACGCAGGCCGAGGCCCGCTGCGAGGATGATGGCACGCATGCGCAGTCCTTTAAAAATTCGGAGATTAATCGACAACCGGCACGCGCGTGGTGGCGCGCCGCCGTTGCCAGCTTCGTTCGCTGAAGTGCAAAACCAGTAGGCCAGGCAAACCGAGCAGGATTTCACGTGCGCGCTTGGCGAGCGACAACGCCAGCGCCGCGTCCGGCGGCAAGCCCACGAGTGGCGCGAGCAGCAGATAACCCCCTTCCTGCACGCCGAGTGAGCCTGGGATCATGAACGCCGCGCCACGAATCGCCTGCCCGAGACTTTCGAGCAGGAGCGCGTCGACCCAGTCGACCGGATGGCCGAGAAAGCGCAGCGCGAGCCACACCTCGACCGTGCCGACGATCCAGCCCACCAGACTCAGTGCGAAGCTTGCCGCGACGCGGCCGCGCTCGCGGTAGATCGCCTGCACGGCGGCGTCGACGGCTTCGGCGCGCGTCATCAGCGACGACCAGTCGCGCTTGCCGAACAGCTTCGACACCACGCCCAGCAAACGGCCGAACAGGCCGTGCCGCTGCGCATAGTAGAAGCCCGCAATCATCGCACCCAGCACGCCGGTGGCAATCAGCGTAGCGGTTCGCAGATCGTGAAGCGCACCGTGCGCGGCATAGGCGCCGAACAGCAGCAGCCCGAGCAACGCGAAGACGATTTGCGCGACCGCCTGCGCCGTGGTGCTGACGGTGACGGCGGCGGCCGCGTCGCGCATGCGCATGCCGCGCTGGGACAGTTGCCGCACCATCACCACCGGGCCGCCGATCTGGCCGGCCGGCAACAGGCTATTCACCGATTCGCCGATCCAGCGTGCGAACAATGCGTCGCGCACCGTCGCGTCGCGATGCACGCCGTCGCGCTGACGCTGGAACAGCACCGAGATTGCGCCGGCGTCGAGCACCAGCGGCACAAGGTGAAACGCCGCGACAAGCACGAGCCCCCAGCCGGCCGCGGCCAGCGCCGAGGCCACGGAGCCGAAACCCTGCCAGGCGAGCAGGCCGACAAAGAGCGCCGTCCCGATCGACAGCAGAATCAGGGCCGCGCGTGTCATGCGGGGTCCTTGCGGCGTTTCGTCATCTGACGGAAAACCTGGCGGAAACCGAAGTACGCGATCGCGTCCTTCATGTTCGAGATGAACCGGCGCCACGGCCGCATGTTCGGGTCGGTGACGTATTCGAAGGTGAGCGACACGCGCATTTCGTTTGCGCCGGCAGGCGTGATGCGATGACGCAGCTTGTCGCCGTCGAAGAACACCAGGCCGCCCGGCGGAATCTGCACCGAGCCGGGTTGATCCGCCACGTCCGGATTGCGCGTATGCAATTCGTAATCGAGCCGGCACGACGATTCGTCGATCACGCCGAGCAGCAGCGTATAACGGCGGCCGTCATAGTACGAAGTATCGTAGTGCCAGCCGATGTGGTCGCCGGCCCGCGTGTAGTAGTACAGCGCATAGGCGTGCGGATCGTCCGCAGGCGACACTTGCAGCTTGTCGCCGCTGAGTTGTTCTAGCCAGCCGATCAGTTCCTTCGAGCGATACAGTTCGGCGATGAACGGCGCGAGACGGTCGATCGTATGACGGCTGACGCTGCCGCCCTGCTTGTGTCCCGGCAGATAGTTGCGGTTCACTTCGTCGAGGAGGCCGCGCGCGCTCTGCACGAGCTGGGCGGTGACTTCGGGCGCGAGGAAATCTTCCAGATACAGGAACGCGCCCTGATCGGCGAAATCCTTTGAGAGACGCCGTGTGTCGAACGTGAGCGTGCGGCTCGCTACGGCGCGATCGGCATTCGGCGCAGACACGGCCGACGAGGCCAACGAAGAGGCCGGCGAACGTTCAACTGAGATTGGTGCGATCACGTCGTGTTCGGCGTGCATACTCATTCACTGGCCCACATTTGACTGGTTTCAGACGCCTTGGCAGGGGCGGCCGCCGAGCGCTCGGCGCGGCGCGCGACGCGCCAGTAATCGACCACCACCCAGACGGCAAACAGCGGCGCGCCGATTGACGCGACCACAACGAACGGCATGACGACGCTCGTCAGCGTGACGATGGGAAGCAGGTACAGCACGTCTTCGGTTTCGAAACCGCCGACCGATGCCTGCTTTGTACCTGCCTTGCCCGCCATCTCCTCGATGCGCATGCGCAGGAAGAAAATCAGCGCGACCGCAACGCCCGCCACGGCACCCAGCCAGCCGGGTGAAACTTTCAATGAGCCGACATGCGTCGAACCGACACCCATGCCGACGAACAACATGACGGTCACGAGTGCGTCGCAAGCCAGGTCGTAAAAATGACCGATCCGGCTCGACTTTCCGCCGATGCGCGCGAGTTCGCCATCTGTGTGGTCGACAAAGTTCGACAGCACGATCAGAGAGGCGCCCGCATTGGCCCAGGCAAATCCGCCGTGAGCGAGACAGAGCGCGCCGGCAAGCCCGATCAGCAGGCGCAGCGTGGTCAGATGGTTCGGCGTGACCCAGGTGTTGACAAGCGGCGTGACTAGTCGGCGGGCGAGTCTCGCATCCCATGTTCTGGGGGCCGGAACGTTAATTGGAATTGGTGGTCGCGAATTCATAACCCGGAAATATATACGGGATCGTAAAAGCTTGCTTCCTTCCTTAACGTTTTCTTAAGGGCTCATTGTTGCCGATGCGTGCCAGGCGCCGCGCAAGATATGCCGAATCACGTTAAAGTGCGAATCCAGTTGCGCCTGTCACACCAGATCACGTCGATGCGCAATGTCTTTTCGGGGTGCGGCGCATCGCCGCCACTCGTTGCGAACTCACTACATCGAACGCGGGTCGCCATTCACGTATATGAAACGCTTCTTTTCATCCGTACTCCTTGCGCTGGCCGCCGCCGCGCTGCCGCTCAGCAGTCATGCTGCCGCTCTCGACGCACCGCTCACCTGCAATGAGAGCGGTCATCAGTTCATTGCCGATCTCGCCCAGCAGCAGTTGATCGATCCGAAGCCAATGCGGGTCGAAAGCAACTCCATCAATGCGTTTTCGCCGGTGCAGGGCGCCGACCTGACCGCATTCGGCTTTCACGTTTTCGCGGTGGTCGGCTACGAAAAAGACGATCCGATGTTCCGCGTCGGCGACGGTGAACCCGTGGCCCGCTCCGCCTATGGTGTCGTGGTGTTCGGCGGCGAATCCAAGGTCCAGGCCGCGCTCGCCGAGACCGGCAGCACAGCGATCGTGCATCGGGTGGCGCCGCTCGTAACGGCGATTTTCTGCAAGCGGAGTTGAGGCGGCGGGTCGCGCCGCCCCACTCGCCCCCTACAACTTGATCCCCGCCGGGTCCGCCGTCAGATACCCCACCGTCGCGCCGAAGCGGTCCTTATAGTTCGCCCGCACGAGCGGATCGAGTGTCGATTGGATCTTGTCGTGCAACGGACTTTCCCAATTGCCGACATGCTGGAAGTTGCTCATCACGTACGTCCAGCCGTTGATTTCGTCGACTGCATGCAGGCCTGTCGACTCCGCGCCCGCTGGGCACGACAACACACGTGCGAGCGTTTTCGTGTCGACGTTATAAGCCCACAGAAAATTGTTGACGTGCATGCCGCTGTCTTCGCCGATAAAGAGCGTGCGCAGTTTCTCCGAGAACTTGAGGTTGTCCGGATTCGCGATACGCTCCGGGTTCGCCGTGTTGCCAAGCACGTCGGCGGACGACAGATCCTCGCCGACCAGCGCCGCAGGCGCGGCCATGTCCACCGGCACCCAGTCGCTGTTGATCGCGCCGCCGCTGCGGTCGCGCTGGCCGCCCTCCATGTTCAGCGCGTAAACCGCACCGGCGTTGATCGCCTTGTCGACAGCGACATCGGTCGATGCGGCGTGGCCGCGCACCATCGATTTCTCGATGCGTGACATCGCCGAATACAGCACCTTGTCCTTGATATTGACCGTTGTGCCTTCGAGCTTCGTGAAACCCATGCTGCCGCCCGCCAACGCTGCGTAGCGATGCGTTTCGAGGAAGGTCGCCGCCTTGGTCATGCCCGGCTTGATGCGCACCCAGTTGAAGGTGCCGTTGTAGTTAATCTTCGTGTAGGTCGAATCGACCGGGTCCTTGATCGCGACGTCCATGATGTCGCTCGCGCTCAACTGGTTGGCGAGCGCCTCGATTTCGTCGCTGGTCGCGTGGCCCAGATTGATCCAGGAAAGCGTTGCCGCACCCGCGCTGCTCGACGATACCTGCGTCCACTTTGCGACGTACAGCGTGCCCGCCGACAGATCGGCCTCGCGATCGGCAATGAACATGAAGAGGCCGCCGTTGGTCGCGTCGTCGCCCATCAATACGGTGCGCTTATCCGGCATCACCTGAATCAGTTCGTGCGAGATGCGGCCGAGGCAGTAGTGTTTCCTGATCGTGCCGGTGCCGTCGGGATTGACGGTCACTTCCGGCAGATGTCCATAGTGATAGGGATTGGCGGTGGTTTCGTCACCGTAAAGGCTGCGGCTGAAGCCCTTGAACTGACTGTTGGTTGCGATCGTCGCGGCGTCCGGCTCGTACTCTTCGCTCGACAGATGCGTGTTCCACGGCGACAGGCTCGCGCCGCAGGTAATCCACAAGCCATGCGCCTTCGATGTATCGACGCTGTGATAGCCCACCAGCGTCAGCTTGCCCGTGGCCGGGTCCTGATCGAGCGTGAGCACGGCGATCGGCGACGGCAACTGGCCATACATCGACTTCAGACTCTGATCGCGGGTCGCGTATTCGAACTGCACGACGGCGAATACCGCATTGCCCTTGAGGCCCTTCACCGTCGGCTTGTCGAGACGAATCAGCGAACTGCCGTCCGGGCAGTCCGAATAGAACTGGCGCTCTTTGCCCGCTACCGATTTATCGATGATCGGCTGATTGTTGATATCGAAGTAGCCGCCGGCCAGGATCGTCCCGCCCTTGATGTTCGGCACCACGTCGCCGGTCACGAAAAACGGCTGGTACGCGAGCTTGAACGTACGGCTGCTGCCATCGCTCAGTTGCACCGAGAGCGTCGAGCCGACCGTCGTCTTCGCCATCGCGGCAGGGTCCGCCAGCGTCGGCGCGGCCATGCCGCTGAATGCCGCCGAGACGAAGTTGGCCACCGGCCTCACCGGTGTCGCCAACTCGTCGCCTCCGCCGCCGCACGCGGTCAGCATCGACGCCGTTGCAAGCCCGCCTAACGGCAGCATCGGCGCACCGGCGAGGAGTTTCAGGGCCTTGCGGCGGGAAAGGTCGAACGGCTCTGCCATGTTGTCGTGATCCAGGGTTTGGGTAGCGTGGGTGAATGCACAGCCGGCACGCACTCAGACCCAAAACCGCATGGTTCACGCTCGCGCCGCTATGACGCGAGGATTCTATGAAGTGAATGTGAAAGTATATTGACAGGCTTTAGTAATGTTAAATTCAGCTTTTAGTTAGCCGAAGCCCGTCACCGCCGCTCTATCCCGGACGGCGGAATTCGTTTTCGACCCACGCGGCAGCGCTCGCCTTGCTCAGCTTGAAGTTCGGCGCGACCTGCACTTGCGCGAGCTGTTCGCCGAACGTATCGAGCGCGGTCAGCAGCGCGTACGGCTCGTCTTCGTCGGGAACGATGTCGAGCGTGATGTCGAGTTCGTCATTGCCGTCCGCGCTGGCCACGCGCACTTCTTTGTGCAACTGGGCGCGCAGTTGCTGCTCATGGCGGCGCAACACTTCAGATGCGGTTTTCACCAGCGTGTTGAACGCCGACGTGTCGAGCGGCTTCGGATCTTTCTTGTTGCGACCCATCGTCCACGGGCCGACGAGTGCCGGTTCCGCTTCGCCGTCCTTGATCATGGCGACGGCCCAGCCTTCATCGTCTTCGTTCTTGATGACGCGCGCGGTCCAGCCGTCATCGCGCCACAGACGCGCTTCGTGCTGGGTTTCGGGCAGCGCGTCTTCCAGATGATCGAGCGGGGTTTCGTGGATTTCGGACGCGCCTTCCGTCGGGGAGTCAGCAGCGGTGTCGGACGATGGAAGGGGGGAATTGGTCATTACAGGTTTACTCACGTTCGCGGGGCGGAAACACAACTCAAGCCTGCGATTCTACCTGCCCCACACCCGCCGAACGCGGCCCTCTGACGAACGGACAAGCCAGGGCACGCTCTTCGCCAATCGAAATAGTGCATTTCGTTATTCGCGGGAACCTATAAACCGATTATAGAACGTTCGAAAAAAACGCGGCCCGAAAGCCGCGTATAAAAAGATGAAAAAGACACCCCTGGTCAGGGGGTGAAACGAATTGTAGAACTGTAATTCGCCGGGATAGAGCACACGAATTGGAAGAGTCCATTGCAGAAATCAGAATGATTCGAAATTCAGGCAACGACGCGCTTAAATCCTTACTGAATATGACACAGCGGGAGCGTCGCGATCGAGCAACACCGACAATTTGACGAATAGTTACAACGCCATCGCGCACAAATATTTTTTCTTTATTTACCCGCACTTACACAATTCTCAATCCGGCATTCCGAATTAGAAAATGCATTGTTGCGCCATATGTGGTTAAAGATATAAATAGCAGGCATACACTTCGCAGCGGATCGTCAGGCAGCCGGCGCAATCGGCTGTTAGCACTGGAATGCGATTCTCTACGCACTGTCCCGGAGTTATCTAAACATGAAAAAAACCCTCATCGCAGCAGGCCTCATGGGCGCGTTCGCCATCACCGCTCACGCACAAAGCAGCGTTACGTTGTACGGCACGCTGGACGCCGGTCTCGTCTACTCGAACAACCAGGGCGGCCACAGCAACTGGCAACAAGGCAGCGGTTCGGTGTCGAACACCTATTTCGGCCTGCGCGGCAACGAAGACCTTGGCGGCGGTCTGCATGCCATCTTCACGTTGGAAAACGGCTTCAACCTGAACAACGGCCAGTTTTCGGAAAGCAGCACGATGTTCAATCGTCAGGCTTTCGTCGGTCTGCAGAGCGATCAATACGGCACGCTGACGCTCGGCCGCCAGTACGATTCCGTGGTCGATTACCTCGCGCCGCTGTCCGAAGCGGGCGCGGGCTTCGGCAACAATCTCGCCGCTCACCCGTTCGACAACGACAATCTGGACAACTCGTTCTCGATCAAGAACGCCGTGAAGTACACGAGCGCGAACTACGCCGGCCTGAAATTCGGCGGCCTGTACGGCTTCAGCAATTCGGCCGGCCAGTTCTCGAACAACCGCGCATGGAGCGTCGGCGCTTCGTACGACAACGGTCCGCTGAGCGTAGCCGCCGCTTACCTGCAACTAAACAACTCGGGTAGCTCGAACCTGAGCGGCGCAGTCTCGCAAGGCAACGGCACCGCCGCCGTCGCGGCTAACCTGCAACGCACGTTCGGTGCGGGCATCAACTACACGTACGGCCCGGCGACGGCTGGCTTCGTGTACACGCATACGCAACTGGACGGCATCACGGGCGTGGACGTCGGCGGCACGACGCTGCCGGGTGTGGCAGGCACGAACCTTCATCTGGACAACTACGAGTTGAACGGCAAGTACGCACTGACGCCGGCACTGAGCCTCGCCGCTTCGTACACGTTCACCGACGGCAAGATGTCAGGTTCGAACGGCTCGGGCGATCCGAAGTGGCACACGGTATCGCTGCAAGGCGACTACTCGCTGAGCAAGCGGACCGACGTGTACGTGGAAGGCGTGTATCAGCACGCATCGGGCGAACTCGGCAACTTCGGTGCGAACGTGGCGGCGATCAACACGCTGGCGCCGTCGTCGACCGGCAACCAGGTTGCTGCGGCTGTCGGCCTGCGTCACCGCTTCTAAGTTTTTCTGACGATACATGCAGAGCGGCGTATGGGTCCGCCCTGCAGCCGAATCCGCGCGTGGCACGATCACGCGCGGGTTTTTTTCAAGGCGCTTACGTTCTTACGTTTCGACGTAGCGGTAGTGACGGCGCAAGCATGCCGTGGGTATACTGAGGTCGGCTGCCTTCCTTGCCGTAACGTCGTTGCGGTTGAACGGCTGCTTCGTCGCGAAGCATGACGTTGCGTTCAATCGCGTTGCGCTTCGCCCGCGCCCCAAGTTCCCGTACACGATCGGGGACGCCGACGATCGGACCATGAAAAGACTTCTTCTGCTTGCTCCCGCTGCTGCCCTCACTGCTTTTCTCGCTGCCTGCGGTTCCAGCGGCCCCGCCCGCGACGCGTCCCAGCCGATGATGTACGTGTCTTCGCAGCGCGCCCCTGCTTATATCGCCGATTGCCTCGAAAGCAAGCTGTCACGCGTGCGAATGTCGCGCGTCGGCGACGCGACCGAGATCGCCGTCGGCTCCGATTCGAACAACTCGTATTTCGTTACGCTCACGCCGTACAACGCCGGCTCGGCCATCAAGGTGATGCATCCCGCGAATGCGCCGGACGATCCGCCTGAAGCGGAAATGCGTGTCGATATTGCGCGTTGTGCGACCTGAGGTTTGGGTCACGCGGCTGCGTTGTTGAGGGCGACACTGAAGACCACGCCGATGTCCGGTTTTTTTATCTCCTGTGTTGGCTATTTTTTTATCTGCTCATCTGCGAACATAGCCGCCCCTTGGCTTTTATCCGGCGCACCGCGTCGTGAGGTTCGATGGCATCCAACAAAGCACATCACGCGACTGGGTTTGCGGCCGGCGTAATCGCGGCGGCTGTTGTCGCGCGCGTCGGCGGCGGTGGTTCGTTTCATATCGGCGTGTTGTTGAGTTTCATCGCCGGAGTGGCGGGGAGTACGGCGCCGGACTGGCTGGAGGTGGCGTGGTGGTCACGCGCGCGAAGGCTGTGGATTACGCATCGTACGCTGACGCATTGGGGGGTGGGGTGGGTCGCGTTGCTCGTGGGCTCTTATCATTGGCTTGGGCATTCGGTTTATGCTGCGGCGGTGTTTGGGTTTGCTTGTGGGGGGGTGATGCATTTGTTGGCCGATTGGCCTAATCCTTTGGGGGTGCCCTGGATTGCTGGGCGGCATTCTTTGAATCTTTGGAATAGTGGGCATTGTGATTTGATTGTTGTTGGAGCGGCTTGGGTCGCCGCGTGGTTTGTTGGGGAGCATGTTTGGTTGCATGGGGTTTCGGTTTTTAGGTTTTTTAGAGTTGGGTAGGGGGTGGCTTTATTTGCCTGCGCGGCGCTTATGTCTGTGTGCGTATGGCGTTGGCCTTTCCTTGATTTGTTAGTGGTCTATTAGCGTTGCCCCTGTGCGGGGCGGCACCTACTTTTCTTTGCATGCCGCAAAGAAAAGTAGGCAAAAGAAAGCGGCTCAAACCGCTAATGCTAAGTGGGCACCGTGGTCTGCTGCGGGTAGTGGTGCATCTGGAATCTGTGTTCGTGCCCCTGCATACGCCAGTGACAAGGGCGTCATACTTCCGGCGGCGCTGCGCGCGCCGAAGCGTTGTTCTTAACCCCGTTGGCGTACTCTATCGCCGCTTCGCGGCTGCGTAGTTCGCAGGGGTCATGCCCATCAATCGCACGAATGCTCGGGTCATGTGGCTCTGATCCGCAAAGCCCGCTGAGGCTGCGGCGTCTGCCAAGGTCGCGCCACGCGCGATCAGTTGTCTCGCAAGCATTACCCTGCGCTGCATCCTGTATGCGTGCGGTGGTAACCCCATCTCGTGCGCGAAACCCCGTAGCAACTGGAAGCGACTCATGCCGGCGTCAGCAGCAAGGTCAGTTAGCGTGAGCGGTGACGAAGGGTCGTCGTCAATACGCGCCCTCGCTCGTGCAATCGGATTCAAGGTCTGTGACAACCGTGGACGTGCGTGCGCCGTCGCGTGAGTTCGAAGTAGATACCCAAGCAACTCGAGCATCGTCTCCTCTCGGATCAGGTCGTCCGGCACGGATTGCGCCTCCACCGATGCTGTGAACAGGCGCTCGAATAGCACCTTCAGTAACGGGTCGTGTACCACCGGTTGTGTCAGTTCGATCTCGTGTGTGGCGATTCCACTTAATTCGATTGCGGCGTCGCTTAGCATCGATGGCTCGAAATACAGCATGCGCCATGCGCGTCCGCGCTCGTCGAGCGGGCTGCCGTCGTGTACCTCCCCCGGGTTCACCATGATCGCGTCGTTCGCTCGTGCTTCTACTACGCCGCGGCCGCTTGATGATCGATGTCCGCCCGTAACGATCACGCCTACCCCGAAGCGGTCGTGCGAATGGCGCGGAAACGAATGCGTCGTTTCGGCCACCGTCGCTTCGACGCCGGCGATCGCGCAGCGAGGCATGTGAACGCGGCCGCGTGACATGGTGCGCCTCAGAAGTTAACTAGCGTTCCGCGCGGCACAACACGCGGCGGTCTGCACGCTGAATCGCGCAGCGAGCCGTATGCAGATCGCCAGAGCACCCCGCGCGCCAGTCCACGCGGCAAAGTGCGAGATGACGCGTGAGCCAACCCGCTCATCTACCGCCCCCCTCTTCCGTTCCCGTGCGCTCACCCTCGCGGATCTTGCCTTGCGATACGCTGCTGCCCGGCGGCACGCTATGCGTCAGCCACACATTGCCGCCGATCACCGAGCCGCGCCCGATCGTCACGCGGCCGAGAATCGTCGCGCCTGCATAAATCACGACGTCGTCTTCAACGATCGGATGGCGCGCGTTGCCCTTGACCAGCGTGCCGTCAACATCCGCAGCGAAGCTCTTCGCGCCGAGCGTCACGGCCTGGTAGACACGCACGCGCTCGCCGATGATCGCGGTCTCGCCAATCACAACGCCCGTGCCGTGATCGATAAAGAAACTCGGGCCGATGGTCGCGCCCGGGTGAATGTCGATGCCGGTCGCCGAGTGCGCGATCTCGTTGATGAAGCGCGCGAGCAAGGGCACGCCGAGGCGGTGCAGCGCGTGCGCAAGACGATGGTGCGTCATTGCCCACACGCCCGGATAACACAGCAGAATTTCAGTGATGTGCTGCGCGGCCGGGTCGCCGGTGAAAGCGGCCTGAATATCGCTGACCAGCAACGCGCGAATACCGGGCAACTGCGTGCCGAACTCGCGCGCGACATTGAACGCGCGCTCCTTCAGATCCGCATCGGGCGTTTCGCCAAACTCGGGCAGAAAGCGCAAGGCGCGGCGAATCTGTTCGGCAAGCAATCGCAACGTGCTTTCGAGCGTGTGGCCGACGTAGTAGTCGACGGTTTCGTCAGTTAGATCGGGGGCGCCGTAGTGCGTGGGAAACAACGCCGCGCGCAAGCCGGTGACAATGGCGATCACCGCATCGCGCGACGGCAACTCGCGAATGCCGAGCGGATGCCGCGTGCGATGCAATTCTTCACGCGACGCGCGCAGGTCCGCGACGATCTGTTCGAGACCCCAGTTGTGGGCAGGCACATTAGGCATAAAAGGACAGCGCCGCGCGATAGGCGCGGTTCAGAGTGATTGTCCCAAGAGATTACCGCGTTTTGCGGCGGTTCGCGCAACGTCGCGCGGCTGCCCGGTATGCCGGTTCGCGCGTGGCGGACGCGCTTCAGATCGTCACGCTGCTCGCATCGATCCAGCGCACGGCCCAGTCGCGTGCGTGCGCGATGGCGGTGGCTTCGTCAGGAAAACGCAAGTCAGTGGGGAAAAAACGGTTGGCGACCAGTTCGCCGTCGCTGGAGCGGGAGATGACCACATACGGTTGCCAAGTGCCATCGCACGCGCGCGCCGGCGCGCAATTCAGCAAGTAGCCGCGATGTGTGAATGCAGCATCGAAATGCATGTGTCACCCGCCCTGACGGCCCCGTAAGATGTTTTGAGTAGCGCGCGTCTGTTCGTTGTCGGCCATGTAAAAAAAAGCCGGACGCATGTCGTCGATTTAACCGCGCTTCGCTCGTCGGAGTAAGATCATACTCTGTAGAAAATAGGCGTCCATTAAAAAAAACGAAAAGAATCGCTGACGCAATCGCCACGTGAAATGCCCGCATATGTCACTGCACATAAGCTGCACATAAGCTGCGAGGCAACCGCGGTACAACTCACACGCACAAAGAGGTTGTGCGAGGCGGAACGGGTTTTGCTGCACTTCAACCATGTCCTCTTCAGTGGAGAATGCATGATGAACAGCGACATCAACAAGCCGGCAGACGCCGGCAAACTACCGCGCACCACCGGCCCGAGCACAACGGAACTGCATAACGACCGCACGCACGACAGCACGGTCGACACCGACGGCAAGAATCTCGAGGCCGCCCGCATCGCCGGCCACAGCCCGATCTCGCCGGACGAGATCACGACGAGCAACGCGAGCCTGATCAACAGCGTGCCCGAGGCACAGGACGGCATGGCCGGCTTCGACAGCCGGGTTGGCGGCAATCATCTGCTGCTGGCGCTCGAACCGGGCTACACGGTCATCGATAAAGGCATGGTCGAGCCGCAAGGCGTCGATTCAGAAGATGAACTGTTCGACGACCCGCGCCCAATCCGCAGCCGTCGCGAACGTGGCCGCATCCATTTCGCCCTCAATCACCTGCGCCCTACCCGCGTGATTGAATTACATCGGGCGAAATAAGTATTCGCGCGGCGCATATTTGTTTGAATTGCGCCGCTCGCACCAATTAATCAGTCCATTCCAAAGTGCGCACCGTTTGAATGACGGTGCGCGTTTCGTTACGGATTAGAAACTCAGGGTTGCAGGACCTGCAAGCCGAACGGGCTTTTTCCGCCCGTCGAACGCCGACACAATCGACTGCATGTCCAATACCAAACGGAGCAGCAGATGAAAAAAATTGTCGTAATAGGCGCAACCGGCACGGTCGGCCAGGCAGTGAGCACGGCATTGAAAGCACGCCATGAAGTCATCGAAGTGGGCGCGACGCGCGGCCAGTATCGCGTGGACAGCACCGACCCGGCCAGCATCGAGCGGCTCTTTAGCGAGATTGGTAAAGTCGACGGCATCGTCACCGCCACCGGCAAGCTGCATTTCGGCCCGCTGCCGGAGATGAGCGTCGAGCAGTTCTGGGTCGGTCTGCGCGACAAGCTGATGGGTCAGATCAATGTGGTGCTGGGCGCGCAGCGGTACGTGAACGACGGCGGTTCGTTCACGCTGACGAGCGGCATTGTCGGCGACGAACCGATTCGCGAAGGCGCGAACGCAACCACGGTCAATCTGGCCCTGGAAGGTTTCGTGCGCGGCGCCGCGATCGAATTGCCGCGCGGCATCCGCATCAACGTGGTGAGCCCGACCGTACTCACCGAAGCGATGGCTGCTTATGCGCCCTACTTCCGCGGCTTCGAGCCGGTCACCGCCGAACGTGCCGCGCAGGCCTATCTGCGCAGCGTTGAAGGCGCGCAAACGGGCCGCGTGTATCGCGTGGGGTATTGAGCCTTCAGAACGCTCAGTGAATCTCCGGCTCGCCGCTTGCATCCGTCTGCGCGCCGCCGCGCTGCAGGAAATCGAAGTCGCAGCCTTTATTCGCCTGCAGCACGTGCACCTGATGCAAGGCGCCAAAGCCGCGCGTAAACCGCGGCTCGGGTCTGACCCAGGCGGCCTTGCGGCGCGCCAGTTCTTCCTCCGCTACGAGCATGTTGAGCTTGCGCCGCGGCACGTCCAGCTCGATCAGATCGCCGCTCTGCACCAGTGCAAGCGGGCCGCCGATAAACGACTCCGGCGCGACGTGCAATACGCACGCACCGTAGCTCGTCCCGCTCATCCGCGCATCCGAGATACGCACCATATCGCGCACGCCCTTTTGCAGCAGTTTCCGCGGGATCGGTAATTGCCCCCACTCGGGCATGCCTGGCGCCCCCACCGGTCCCGCGTGCTGCAGCACGATCACACAGGTCTCGTCGATGTCGAGCGCTTCGTCGTCGATGCGCGCGGCCATGTCGTTGTAGTCCTTGAACACCACGGCGCGGCCGGTGTGCACGAGCAAGCGCGGCTCGGCGGCACCGGGTTTGATCACGGCGCCGTCGGGCGCGAGATTGCCGCGCAGCACCGCGAGACCGTTATTGGGCAGGAGCGGCGCGCTGCGGCGGCGGATCACCTCGTCGTTGAAAATCGTCGCGCCTTCGAGGTTTTCGCCGAGCGTGCGGCCATTCACCGTTTTCTGCGAACGGTCGATCAGGTCGCCCAGTTCAGCAAGCATGGCCGGCAATCCGCCCGCGTAGAAAAAGTCCTCCATCAGATACGCGCCGGTCGGACGAACGTTCGCCAGCACCGGCGTGCGGCGCGAGATGTCGTCATAGCGATCAAGCGTCAGTTCGACGCCGGCGCGGCGTGCGAGCGCGATCATATGCACGATCGCGTTGGTCGAACCAGAGAGCGCGAGGCAGGTGGTCACGGCGTTATCGATTGAGCCGGCGGTGATCAGATCGGATGGTTTCAGGTCCTCCCACACCATCTCGACGATACGCATGCCGGTTTTCGCCGCCATCTGCGCGTGCCGCGAATCCACTGCGGGAATGGAGGCAAATCCGGGCAACGTGAAGCCGAGCGCTTCGGCAGCGCTCGTCATGGTCGACGCGGTGCCCATTGTCATGCAGTGACCCGGCGAGCGGGCAATGCCGCCTTCCACACCTTGCCAGTCCCCTTCCGTGATGGTCCCCGCGCGCAACTCGGCCCAGTATTTCCAGACGTCAGAACCGGAGCCAAGCGTGACACCGTTCCAGTTGCCGCGCAGCATCGGACCGGCCGGCAGAAAGATCGCCGGCAGATCCATCGAGATCGCGCCCATCAGCAAGGCGGGCGTGGTCTTGTCGCAACCACCCATCAGCACGACGCCATCGGCGGGATACGAGCGCAGCGTCTCCTCGGCTTCCATCGCGAGGAAGTTGCGATAGAGCATCGTGGTGGGCTTCTGGAACGGCTCGGCGAGCGTCTGCACGGGCAGCTCGACCGGAAAGCCGCCTGCCTGCCAGATGCCGCGTTTCACTTCCTCGACACGTTGCTTGAAATGCGTGTGGCAGGTATTGATCTCGCTCCATGTGTTGAGGATCGCGATGACCGGCTTGCCAGCGTATTCCTCGCGGCTATAGCCCATTTGCGCGGTACGCGAGCGGTGGCCGAACGAGCGCAGATCGTTTAAGCCGTACCAGCGGTGGCTGCGCAGTTCTTCGGGTTTCTTTCGCTTCGTCAACGTCTTTGCTCCTTCACGCGCGACACGATCTGCGTCGGGCTGACGAATTGCAGCGCGATCAGCACCCAGATCAACGTGATCGCCATGTAGATCATCGCCATCGCGTCGATCGATTGCGGTGCGCGCACGCCGGTTGAAAATACAGCGTAGTACAAGGCGACCACGAGCGTTTGCGTCGCGGGGCCCGCTGTAAAGAATGTCAGCTCGAACATGCCGATCGTGCGCACCAGCACGAGCAGCCCGGCGGCCAACATGCCGGGCACCAGCAGGGGCAGCAGCACGTAGCGGAAATAGCGAAACGTGTTCGCCCCGAAAATGCGCGCCGCCGCTTCGAGATTGGGATCGATCTGCTCGATGAACGGCGTCATCACCAGAATCACGAACGGCAGCGCCGGCACGAGATTCGCAAGGATCACGCCGCTCAAGGTGCCCGCAAGGCCGACTTTGTACATCACGGTTGCCATCGGAATGCCGTAGGTCACGGGCGGCACCATCAGGGGCAACAGGAAAATCAGCATCGCCATGCGCTTGCCGCGAAACTGCACGCGGGCGAGCGCATACGCCGCGGGCACGCCGAGTACAACCGACAACACCACCACGGCGCCGACCACTTCGACGGTGACCCACAACACGCTCGCGAGCTGAAAATCGCTCCACGCCTGCGCGTACCAATGCAGCGTGAAGCCTTGCGGCAACAAGGTGCCGAACCAGCGGGTCGCCAGCGAATTCACCGCGACGGTCGCAATCAGCAACACCACGTTGACGAGAAAGAACACCATCGCGCCCCACACCAGCACCTGCCAGATGCGGCCCGGCACGCTGGCGCGCTGCTTCACGCGCTTGCTGGGTTGCTGGGCGCCGTCGTTGTTTTCCTTCGACGCGGACCACGAAGGATGCGCGGCGCGGTGATCGCTAGCCATCAGCCTTTGCCTCCCGTCACCGGACCGCTGTAGAAGAAGCGGCGCGCGCCGAGCATCGCGGCGACCACCAGCAGTTGCACGAAACCCATCACCATTGCGATCGCCGAAGCAAGCGAATAATCGTAGCTTTCGAACGCGGCTTCGGCTGCGGCGATCGACATCACACGCGTCGGGCCGGCGGGCGCACCCAGCAGCACCGCCGATGGAAAGACCGAGAACGCCTGCACGAACGACAAACAGGCGGCCATCGTTAATCCAGGGACCAGCAGCGGCAAATAGATCCGGCGGAACTGCTGCCACGGGCTCGCGCCGAGCGTGGCGGCAGCGCTCGCGAGCGTCGGATCGATGCCGGTCACGTAGGACAGCGTCAGCAGAAACGCAAACGGAAAACCCGACACGATCAGCGAAATCAGCACGCCCCAGAAGTTATGCGTCAGACGCACTTCATTGGTGTAGAGATGCAATCCTTGCAATGCCTGGGGAAACCAGCCATTCGGGCCGAAATACGTGAGCATGCCGTCGGCGATCAGCACGGTGCCGAGCGTGACAGGAATCACCAGCAGCGTCGTGGCGAGTTTCTGATAGGGCGAATTGCGGCGCAGCGCAAACGCCACCGGAACCGACACGCCTACATTGATCAGCGTCGCGGGCACGGCGAGCTTGAGCGTGACGAGAATGGTCGGCCACATCGACGAGTCGGTGAAGAACGTCAGGTAGTTGGCCCACAGGCCGCCGCCGTTCATCGGCCGGAACGACAGCACCAAACCATACGCAAAGGGATAGATGAACAACGCCACGATGAAAATCAAAGCTGGCGCGACCAGCCACGCCTTGGCGTCGCGCGGTGCGAGCGGCGGCGACAGCGTGGGCGTGTTCAAGCAGCCTCTCCGTCATAGACGAGCGTACGTGAGGGCGGCACGCGCAGACTGATGCGTTCGCCCTCTTCGAATTCGCCCGCGATGCGCGCCCACAAATCGCCGAACGCGGTCTTCACCCGCAGCAGTGAATCGTGCCCGCCGTATTCCACGGTGTTCACCAACGCGTCAAAGGCGTTTTCCATGCCAGGTGCCGCGTGCTCCATATCCTCGGGGCGCAGCGCGACGCTCACGCGCTTGCTGTTGAAACCGGCCATCGGCGTGCCGATCAGACGCACACCATTCGCGCTCACCGCAACCCCATCGCCTTGCGTGCCTTCGAGCGTGAATTCGGCTACGTTTCGATAGCCCATGAAACGCGCCACGTGCAAGTTTTGCGGCCGCGTGTAGACCTCTTTCGGCGTGCCGATCTGCTGCACCACACCCTCTTTCATCACGACGATGCGATCGGCCATGGAAAGCGCTTCGTCCTGATCGTGCGTCACGTAGAGCGTCGCGCGTTCGAGCTTACTGTGGATGCGACGAATCTCAGCACGCATTTCGATGCGCAGCTTCGTATCGAGATTCGACAGCGGTTCGTCCATCAGAATCAGTGGCGGTTCGATCACGATCGCACGCGCAATCGCCACCCGCTGCTGCTGACCGCCCGACAGTTGTCCGGGCAGCTTACGCTCATGACCGACCAGTTGTACGAGCTGCAATGCTTCGCGCACCCGGCGCACTGCCTCGCTCCTGCCGACGCCACGCATCTTCAATCCGAAGCCGACGTTATCCAGCACGCTCATATGCGGAAAGAGGGCGTAGTTCTGGAACACCATGCCGAAGCCGCGCTTTTCCGGCGGCAGCACGTCGATGCGTTTATCGTCGAGCCAGATGCCGCCGCCGCTCAAGGGCTGCAAGCCGGCGATGCAATTGAGCGCCGTCGATTTTCCGCAACCCGAAGGTCCGAGCAACGCAATGAACTCGCCACGCTGGATATTCAGATCGAGCCCTTGCAGCGCCGCGACCGCCTGGCCCTCCGCATTCGTGAAACTGCGGCTCACCGAATCGAGCCGCAACTGCTCAAAGTGATGCTTCATGGCGGTTTCCTGATGCGCGTGACGCTCGAATCGCGAAGGCTCAATCGAACAGAGGCGCGTGATGCTTCGTGCCGGCTTCCTGTGTGCATGGCAGGCGAACCTCTGCGGACCGAATGAACGCGCGCACGGACTCACTCAGTGGCTACTTGGTCTTCTGCGCGCCTACGTCGCTGTCCCACTTCTTGAAAGCCGCGACCATTGCAGCCGCATTCAGCGGCAAGACATGCGGACGCTCGGCCAGCAGCTTCGCGTACTCGGGCCGACCATATTTCGTCAGCACATCCTGGCTGTGCGCGGGCGCCTGCTCGACACTCACGCCCTTGATCGCCGGCCCGGGATAGAAATAACCGTCGTCATAGGTCATGGCCTGCTGCGCCGGTTCGAGCATGAAGTTCATCAGCTTGTAGATTACGTCGAGCTTTTCCTTCGGCACACCCTTCGGAATCACCATGAAGTGCGCGTCGTTCACCCACGTCATGTTGTCGAATGCCTGCACGCGGAATTCCGCCGGCACGATGCCGAGCGCGCGCGGGTTGATGTCCCAGCCGGTCACCGTCACGGTCATGTCGCGCGTACCCTCGCCGAGTTCTTTCATCACCGCCGATGTGCCGCCGGGATAGTAAGGAATGCAATCGTTCAATTGCTTGAGGAAAGCCCACGTCTTGTCCCAGCCGTGAATCGGATCTTGCGGATCCTTGTCGCCGAGCACGTAAGGCAGGCCCATCAGGAACGTGCGGCCCGGACCGGAGTTCGCCGGCCGCGCGTAGATCAGCTTGTCCGGATGCGCCTTGCACCATTGCAGAAGTTGCTCAGGCGTTCTGGGCGGATCAGTCACTTTGGCCGGGTTGTATTCAAGCAACGGACCGGCCGGCATATAGGCGACCTCGAGACCGAAGCCTTGTGCCAGGTCCTGCATCTTGCGCGGACCGGGCGCGTATTTGTCGAGCACGCCGGGGAATGCCGCCGCATTGTCCGGCAACAGCTTCATCCAGAGATTCTGTTCGATGCCGGCGGCCAGTGCGTCAGTGCCCGTCAGGACGAGATCGATGTCGGAGCGGCCAGCGGCCTGCATCGCCTTGATCTTGCCGGGCAACTGCGGCGCGGGCGCGTTGGTGAACGTGAGATTGGCGACGAGATTCGGATACTTCGCCTTGAAGGCTTCGAAACCCTTCTGCGTGAGTTGAAGGTCGCCGGCTACGTCGACGATATTTAGCGTTACCGGATCGGCCGCATGCGCGGTGGTTCCCAATGCGGCGCTTGCCACGAGACTTACGGACACCAGCCTGAGCGCCAACCTGCCTGAAACAGTCATTGCGTCTCCTCGCTTCTTGGTATGGAAGTCCGCCGGCCAGATGCGCTGCTGGCGGTGTCTCTCTACCAATGGAACATAGCGAAGCGGAACTGCCGATGTCAAGCAAATACTCGCCACCGGGTTTTGCCCAGAAAATTGGCTTTTTTTGCGGGGAATCCTTGTGGTTCAACGGTTTGCGCGCGTTATCCAAGGGCAAACCCGGAGTCGACAAGCAAGTCGGGCAGCTAGTTGTCAAGCAACCTGCACTTGCACTGCGCACTCAGGCTGCCCGCACGCCTTGCGCGCTCACCCGCCCTGGACGCCCTGCGTATTCACATACACCGAATACAAGCCGTGGCTCGCCGCCATGAACAACCGGTTGCGATGGCGTCCGCCGAAGCACACATTCGCGCAGCGCTCCGGTAACGCGATATGGCCGATCGGCTCGCCTTGCGGCGTGAAGACGCGCACGCCGTCGAGTTCGTCGGTGCCCATGCCCCAGCCGCACCAGAGATTGCCGTGTGTGTCGACGCGAAAGCCGTCCGGCGTGCCCGGCCCGGCGTCGATCAGCACGCGGTTGTTCGACAGTACTGCCCGCTCGCCGCTGGCGTCGACATCAAACGCGCGAATCTTGCGCGGCACGCCACGCGATTCGACGATGTACAGCACAGACTCGTCCGGCGAAAACGCGAGGCCGTTCGGGCCCAGCACGTCGTCGGCGACCATGGTCACCTCGCCCGATTGGCCGTCGATGCGGTATACACACGCGGGCAGTTCCGACTCCTGCCGCTCGCCCTCATAAAAACTGTCGATGCCGAAGGTCGGATCGCTAAACCAGATCGAACCGTCCGACTTCACGATCACGTCATTCGGCGAGTTGAAACGCTTGCCAAGGTAACGGTCGGCGAGCACGGTAATCGAACCGTCGTACTCGGTCCGCGTGACGCGCCGCGTCAGGTGCTCGCAGGTCACAAGGCGGCCCTGGCGGTCGCGCGTGTGGCCGTTCGCATTGTTCGACGACTGGCGAAACGTGGTCACCGCGCCGCTAGTTTCATCCCAGCGCAGGATACGGTCATTGGGGATGTCGCTCCACAGCAGATAGCGGCCGTCGCCGAACCAGACCGGCCCTTCTGACCAGCGCGCGCCCTGATATAGACACTCGACGGAAGCAGACGCCAGGATCAGCGACCTGAAGCGTGGATCGAGAACGCGAATGGAGGGATCGGGATAGCGTCGGCTGGTGTCGATCATGCGTAGGCTTTGAACGATGGAAGTTGAGGGGGAAAGCGAGTCGAAGCGCGTTGTGTCCTGCACGCCGGCGCGCCGCGCACGCACCTGTAATCGGGGCCGCTGCGAGGTCAATGCGACGCCGGCTTCTGCGCGAACTGACGCTCCAACGCGAGCAGGACCTGCGTCGCATGATCGATCTTCGCATGATGTTCGGGCGGCGTCGAACTGAGTAGCGGCAGGATCGGCCCCATGTCGGCAATCTTCGAGAACGTGACAGCATCGTGCAGCACGCGGATCAGCGAGATTTCGTCACGCAGGGTTTCGAGTGGCAGGAACGCGTCATAGAGACGCTGCGCCTTGTCGGTATCACCGGTTCCGACGGCTTGCAGCAGGGCCATGACCATGCGCGGCGCAATGCATCCCGAACCCGTCGTCCATGCGACCAGACCGAACTCGCGCAGATGGACGAGCGCAGGCCGCTCGCCCATGCCCGACACCACCTTGACCACAGGCACGGCTTGCACAAGTCGGCGCAGATACGGATCATCCGCAGGATTGTCGCGCACGATCGCGTATTTGACGGCCAGCAGCGTGCCGCGCTCGATCAATCGCGCGAGCGTGTCGAGCTCCACGTAGTTTTCGCTCTTGATGTACAGGGTGAGCGGCATGCCCGCCGCGTCGGCGACGCGCGTGAGCCCCGCCTCCACGCCTTCGGACGTCGTAAAACCGCTCAGCGGCAACACCATTGCCGTACGGTAGCGGGTTTGCGCAAGGATACGGGCCTGATCGACCATTTTCCCGTAGTCGGGACCGATTGACGGGATCACGCGCGTGCCTGCACTCGCTGCGTCGGCCAGTAGATCCAGCAAGTCCCGATACTCGCTGACGGCCACGTGATAGAGGTTCGCATTGCCGCCGTACAGCAAGGTGCGCACGCCGCCAGCCTCGATGTGGCGGATCAGCGCGCGATTTTCGGCGGCGTCCAGCGTGTAGTCGGCGCGGCGTGCAAGCGGTGGCACAGCTATCACCGACGCGACGAACTCACTGTCGAGAATCGGGGATTCGTTCATGACGCCTCAAACGCACGGGGACTGGGCGTTCAAGTTAGCACCGGGTTCGCAATGTTGTCAAACAACCTGAGTAAGATGTCATCGCGCCATCTTGAGTCGAAGTCGATGCGAAGAAGCCAAAGCCGGCAAAGTCCGGTACGTCGCTTTCGTATGACAATAGACGGCGACAGGCGGGTGTTAGAGAATGGCAAAGGGCCAGGTGGAAATCGTCAATTGGGTAATTAGCGTGGTTTTGTCCGGAATTTCGACACGCACGGTCATTCAAAGTGGTTTGACAATAATGTTGCAAATCAAATGCATCAAAAAGGCCACTACGAGAAAATTACCCACTTTATCGACCCGTGAATGTTAATCAGGTCGAAGAAATCCGATATAAGGAGTAATTCGTTCGCCTGGTTGCAGAACTAGCGCTGGTGGCGTTTCTTTAGAAATCACCCTTGGCTTGCGAAATAATTTTTAGTGATAGATTGTGAAGATAAAAACAGCCGGACGGATCGCCGTACCGCAATTAACCGCAACGGGACGTTTGCGAGTCTGAGAGAACCAAATTGTCGCTACATTTTATCGAGGAAATGGCGCCGCTACTGAACGCCGCAGATGAAGCGGAATGGTTCGGCGCGATCGCGGGCCTGGCCGACACATGGGGCTTCGACAGGCTTTTGATTGCCATGCTGCCGCGCCCGACCATTCGCCTTGAAGACGCCTATGTGCGGAGCACCTACGCACCGGCCTGGCGGCGCACCTACGACGAGCAGGGGCTCGTCCATATCGACCCGACTGTCTCGCATTGCGCGACACGCGCCGCGCCGCTGATCTGGTCGCCGGACATTTTTACGACCGCACCGCAGCAGTCGATGTATGAGGAAGCCCGCGCGCACGGCCTGCGCTCAGGTGTGACGTTGCCGATTCATGGGCCGAACCAGGAAGCCGGCATGATGTGCTTCGTCAATGACAGCAATCCGACCGACGCGTTCTGGCGTCACATCAACGTCGCGTTGCCGAATCTGGTGTTATTGCGCGATCTGGTGATCGATACCAGTCAGCGCCATTTGAATACGCACACTCAGACTTTATTGCCCAAGCTGACGCCGCGCGAACGCGAATGTCTGAAATGGACCGCGCGCGGCAAATCCACCTGGGAAATCTCCCATATCCTGAGCTGCTCGGAAGCCGTTGTGAACTTCCACATGAAGAACATCAGGACGAAATTCGGTGTGAATTCGCGGCGCGCGGCGGCCGTGATCGCCACGCAGTTGGGGCTTATTGACCCGGGTTGAGCAAGGCGACGGCGTCGCGGCTGTACAGCACCCGCTCAGCCCGTCCCAGATCGGCGTCGGAAACGGTTTTGGTGAAGTAGAGGCCCAGCAGGATCGACACCGGCGCCGGAATTTCGGCACCCGATTCGAACCGGCTGCCACGCGACTGCGTCACGCCAAAGCGTGCCCAGAAGCGGCGCTGGCTCTCCTTCTTCTTCTTGCGGTAGGCAATGATCAGAACACGATCCACCGCCGATGACGGCTCTGCCGGGCGGGTTTGGACCGAGGGTTGCGCTTGCCAGTGGTTTTCGAGAAGTTCCATTTTTGTGTCCCGTCGGTTGAGGGCTGAGGCTTATCTCGAATTCTGCGTTATCCGATAAGCATGCACACCTATCCAGGTAGGTAGGTGGCGGAAAGATTCAAAATGCATAAGTTTTCTTGCGTATTGGGTACCCCAACACGTTCAGGAGAACGTCATGCAAACAGCAATCCGGATTGGAATGCGGCAGGAATTCGACAACGCGGACATCAACGAGATGTACCGCCTGCGGGCCCGGGTGTTTCACGGGCGGCTCGGGTGGGACATCCCGACCATCGCGGGCATGGAAATCGACGGCTACGACGCGCTCGGGCCGCACTACATGCTGATTCAGGGCGACGATCGGCACGTGCGGGGCTGCTGGCGCCTGATGCCGACGGAAGGGCCGAACATGCTGAAGGACACCTTCCCGCAATTGCTCCACGGCGCGGATGCACCGGTCGGGCGGCATATCTGGGAACTGAGCCGGTTTGCGATCGAAACCAGCGGCGAGGAACAGTCGTTCGGCTTTGCCGACCTGACGATGCAGGCGATTCACGAACTCGTGACGTTCGCCGACCGGATGGGCATCACCCGCTATGTCACGGTGACCACCACGCCGATCGAACGGCTCCTGCGCAAGACCGGGATCGACATCAGCCGGCTCGGGTCACCCCTGCAGATCGGCGTGGAACGGGCCGTGGCGCTGGATATCGCGGTCAGTCCGAAGACCCGCACCGCCCTGTTCGGGCCGATGGCTGCCGCCGCCTGACGGCAGGGCACCACTGGGGCCGCGGTTGCGGTGACCCGTTTGCGGGCAGTCCGGATGCAATGGGCTAGTTGCAGTGGACTGGTCACGGCGGGCTGGTCACGGCGGGCTGGTCGCGGTTGCCCGGCTAAAGCAGACCGGCAGCCCGGTTACCTGGTTACCTGGTATTTGCGACCCGCGGCGGAGACACGCGGGATATCAGGAACCGAACATCCGCTCGAGCGCATTCTCGAGATGCGCGCGCATCGCCTTCCCCGCTGCAGGGCCGTCCTTACGGCGGATCGCCTCGAGCACGGCCATATGTTCGGCCTGCACGAGCCGCTGCCGCTCCACCGTTTTCACGAGCGAAAGATTGCGCGACAGATTCATGCTGAACAGAATCTGTTCTTCGATGAACGACATGACCGTGATGAAAAACGGGTTCTTCGAGGCGCGCGCCACCGCCAGGTGGAACATGAAATCGTCCTGCGCGCCGATGCCCCGGGTCTCGATGATGCGTTCCAGTTGGTCCCACGCATGCTGGATCGCGGCGATGTCGTCCGCATCGGCCTTGAGCGCGGCCTGTTCGGCCGCGCCCGCTTCGGTCACGATGCGAAATTCATAACAGCGGCGGATGTCGGACAGCGTTTCGAGCGGCGCGAACCGCCGCACATCCGGGTCCGGCCGCCGCGCGACCGTGGTGCCCGAACCGTGCCGCGTCATGATGATCCCGTCCGCCCGCAAGCGCGCCAAAGCCTCGCGTACAGTGGGCCGCGACGTCGCAAAGCGTTCGGCCAGCGCATGCTCGGTAGGCAGCCGCTCGCCTTCCTTGTACTCGCCTTCAAGAATGCGATTGAGGATGTCGCCGTAGATCTTGTCGGGCAAGCCCGTCGTTTTGCGCTCGTTCATCAGCGGTGCTGAAGCAGCTTGTCTGAGTAGGTCCTGATTGTAAGGCAAACCTGACCCTATCTTGATTTAACATAGGCACCCCGGCTTGACAGGCATGCCGCAAACGCCTGCTGCACGGTGATTGCCGGGTGACGCGCCGCTATCGCAAAATTTGACAAGTGTTTGATTTACATCCTGACAGGATGCACCTTTTTCAGCGATCATTTACGCTGGTATCGGAGATAAATCGTCAATGAGCCCGGCCGTGCGCAATGGCCGCGGCATCCCAATCCTTCAGACGCGGAGTCGATATGTACACACGCATCCTCGTAGCGGTCGACGGCAGCCACACCTCGCGCCGCGCATTCGAAGCAGCGCTCGCGCTGGCGAAATCCACCGGCGCTGTCATGCAGCCGCTCTACGTCGTCGAAAACACGCCGATGTATTTCGAAGCGCCCGGTTATGACCCGTCCATTCTGCGCAACCGCCTCGTCGAAGAGGGCAAGGAACTCTGCGCGGAATTCGCCCAGGCCATGGCAGCGAAAGGCGTCAAGGGGGAGCTCATCGTGGGCGAAGCCTCCTCGCTCGACGACGTGTCGGTGGTCGTGCTAAAAGCGGCCGCCGATTTCAACGCCGATCTGCTGGTAATGGGCACGCATGGCCGGCGCGGTTTTCAGCGCCTGATTCTCGGCAGCGTCGCAGAGCGCTGCGTGCGCCAGGCGACCTTGCCGGTACTGCTGATCCCCTCTGCGGCCGGCAAGGTTAGTGAAGACGCTTGAACGCGTGGCAACGCACATTGCAAAGCGTGTGCTTGCCGAATCAAGCGGCACACGCAGCGCTATATCTTCGAAATCAGTGCAGAGCATGCTCGCCACGATACATAGCAGTCCATAACCACAAGCAGCAATGCGAGCGTGACATCGCTCAAGATGCCTAACCGCGCGAACGCGTCATTTTGTCGCTAAACGGGGGGCATGGGCGGTGGGACAATCAGTTGTTACTCTGACAAATGGTTGCAGAACATGCCTACTCCTAACGCTGTGACTCGCTCCGCCGGCGCTGCCGATTCCATTCCGATCCCGTCGCCGGCGCGTGGCGGCCGTCGTGCCGCGCCGGTGAGGGCAACTGCGCGCACCGCCGCTCGTTGTTCGAGTTGTTCGATGCGGGCGCTCTGCATGCCGCAAGGCTTGTCGCCCAAAGAACTAACGAAACTCGAAGCGCTCATTTGCAGCGCGCGCTCCGTGCAGCGCGGCGAAGCGCTGTACCGCAGCGGCGACCGCTTCGACAATATTTACGCCGTGCGTTCCGGCTCCATGAAAACCGTCATGGCCCACCGTGACGGCCGCGAACAGGTCACAGGGTTGCGCCTTGCCGGCGAAGCGCTCGGCCTCGACGGTATCAGCGAAGACGTACATGCATGCAGCGCCGTCGCGCTTGAAGACAGCACCGTGTGTATCGTTCCCTACCCCGCCCTCAAATCCTTGTGCCGTGAAATCAGTTCGATGCAGGACCGCCTGCACAAACTGCTGGGCGAACAGATCGTCCGCGAAGCCGGCCAGATGATGGTGCTCGGCTCCCTTTCGGCGGACGAACGCGTGGCGGCATTTCTGCTCGACGTGTCGGAGCGCAACGCGCAACGCGGCTATTCATCGGCGGAATTCAATTTGCGCATGACACGGGAGGACATGGGCAGCTACCTCGGCATGACGCTCGAAACCGTGAGCCGCACCCTGTCAAGATTTCAAAAGCGCGGCCTGATCGACACACAAGGCAAACACATCCGGATCGTCGATCTGGAGGGCTTGCAGAAGGTGTAAGCCGTACGCGCAGGACCTGGCCCGCGCCGCCACGTCCCCGGCTATCCGTTTTTTAGCGCGCATTCGTCTTGGCATGGCTCCTGCGAGCGGGTACAGTCTTTAGTCCGTCCCCCGCAAGGAGACCTGGCGAAATGAATCGCGACCCCGCCCCGCATCACCCGCTCGTCCAGCGTCTAATCGACGCGCGTCAGATTACCGACGCATTGTTTTCTATCGTCAAACCCGAATTTCTGTACGAACGGCCGATCCGTGAGCGCCACCGGATCGTGTTTTACGTCGGCCATCTGGAAGCTTTCGATCGTAATCTTTTCGATCAGCGCCTGTGCGATCTGCCGGCATTCGATCCGCACCTCGACGAGCTCTTCGCTTTCGGCATCGATCCTGTCGACGGCGGCTTTCCGACCGATCAACCCAGCGACTGGCCCTCGCTCGACGCCGTGCGTGCCTACGGGTTGCGCGCCCGCGAGCAGATCGACCGCGAACTCGACGCGCTGAGCGACTCCGCACGCGTCGGTCGCAAGGGCGCCCATGCTGACGCGTCCGAGCAGTTGCTGAACGTCGCGATCGAGCATCGGCTGATGCATGCCGAAACGCTCGCGTACATGCTGCATCAGTTGCCGCTTGCGCAGAAGGTCACCGGGTTGCGGGAACCGGTGCTCACGCGTCCTGAGCCGCGGCCGGCGTTGTCGTCGATGGTCAGCGTGCCGGCTGGCGCAACGGTGCTCGGCATGTCGCGCGAAAGTGGCCATTTCGGCTGGGACAACGAGTTCGGCGAAAAGCGCGTCGACGTGCCCGCGTTCGAGATCGACCGTCACATGGTGACGAACGGCGCGTTTCGGGTGTTTATCGAGGCGGGCGGCTATCGCGAACGGAAGTGGTGGACGGACAAGGATTGGGCCTGGAAAGAAGCCGAACATATCGAGCATCCCGCCTGCTGGTCGCAGCAAACCGGGAGCGATCAGAACGGCGCATGGATGCTGCGCACGATGTTCGACGAAGTGCCGTTACCGCTCGACTGGCCCGCGTACGTGAGCCACGCCGAAGCCAGCGCTTACGCGCGCTGGGCCGGCAAGACGCTCCCCAGCGAAGCGCAATGGCAACGCGCCACACATGGCGCACCGCACGCCGCATCGGGAAATTTCGATTTTCGTAGCTGGGACCCGCAGCCGGTCGACGCATATCCGGACAACGTCAGCGCGTTCGGTGTGGAAGGTCAATTCGGCAATGGCTGGGAGTGGACTTCCACGGTGTTCGACGCACTGCCGGGCTTTGAAGCGTTTCCGTTTTATCCGGGCTACTCCGCCAACTTTTTCGACGGGCAGCATTACGTGATCAAAGGCGGTTCGGCACGCACCGCGCAATGCATGTTGCGGCCGGCTTTCCGGAACTGGTTTCAACCGCATTACCAATATGTGTATGCGGGCTTTCGGTGTGTGAAGGCGTGACGAACAAAGCATAAGCTGATGCCCAAAATCACCTATCACTTTAATCCGACAAAGATCATCTATCGGTTAACTTCACAACCAGAATCAGCTATCGCTTTAAATTTGGCCGCGAACGTTACGCGGTCAAACCGTCGGCCGCCGTCGTACCCAATTGGAAACACGTTGCTCGGGATTCCCCTGACGGACCATAACCCAGAGCCCTTAAGCGCTTCCCTGGTACGCCGCAAGGGCTCGCTTTCTTCAGACGGTTGCTGAGCGCCCAGGCAGCAATGCTTGGGCGGAACGCTATCTTCTGGGCATCGGCTGTGAGCAAACCGCCCAGTTCGGCGAACGCTTCCGACAAAAAAAATCTTGCCGAAGCCGCGTTAAGCGTGGGCATCGGCTGTCTACGGATACGGTAAACGGCAAGCATGCTTTCTGCTTTCGCGGGACGAAATTCGGCCGAATTCCAGGCTATTTCGGACATATTCCTTTAGAAGGTCAACTCTGTTTTTCATTAATTGAAAGGATAGTTAATTATCAGGTGTCGCATATCGGACACGATCTGTATTTCAACTTTTTACATTATTGTTTTACGCGATTAGTCTCTCTGCATGAGGATTGACGTCCAACGCAGGAGATGAGATGAAACGCACCACCTTTTCGATAATTTCGCTGGCCGCGCTCACGTCCGCCGGCGCCGCGCATGCGCAAAGCAGCGTGACCTTGTACGGCACGATCGACACGTCGCTGACCTACGTGCACAACGCACAGGGCGACAAGAATCTCTGGGCTCTCGGTAACAGTAGTGCAGGCAATCTGTCGGGTTCACGTTGGGGCCTCAAGGGAACGGAAGATCTTGGCGCCGGCCTGAAGGCCATCTTCCAGCTCGAAAACGGTTTCGATCCGAGCACCGGCAAACTGGGGCAAGGCAGCCGGCTATTCGGGCGGCAGGCCTACGTCGGTTTGACGAGCGATTCGCTGGGTTCCGTGACGCTCGGCCGCCAGTACGATCCGCTGATCGATCTCGTACAGGGCATCACCGAGGACAACTATTTCGGCAGCGCATTCGCAACCGCGGGCGACGTCGACAATTACGACAACAGCTTCCGCGTGAACAACGCGGTCAAGTACACGTCGCCGGTCTGGTCGGGTCTGCAGTTTGAAGCGATGTACTCGTTCGGCGGCATCGCGGGCAGCACCGGCTCGGAGCAATCGTATTCGGCGGCGGCCGCCTATAACAATGGCCCGATCGCCCTCGCCGCCGGTTACTTCTATGCAGCGAACAGTCCAGCGTCGGCGGGCCCACGCAGTCCGACAGCGGGTTGGAACAGCACGTCGGACGGTACGTTCGATGGCCCGATCAACAGTGGATACCAGACCGCACACTCGCTCGGGATTGCCCGCGTCGCAGGCCAATATACGCTTGGGCAGTTCACGCTCGGGGCCGCCTACAGCAACTCGCAGTACCGCCGCGACAGCGCTTCGGTGTTCGCTTCGAACGAGAAGTACAACACGGGTCAGGGATTCGTGAACTATCAAGCCACCAAGGCCCTTCTGGTCGGCCTGGGCTACAGCTATACAAAATCGAGCGGCGATACCTCCGCGACGTATCACCAGGTCTCGCTCGGCGCTGACTATTCCCTTTCGAAGCGCACCGATGTGTATGTGACCGCCGCCTATCAGCATGCGAGCGGCGAAACCGGCAATGGCACAGGCGGCACAACGGCGGCGCAAGCCTCGATCGGCTCGTACGGATACGCAGGCACCAGCAGGCAGGAAATGGTCAACCTCGGCCTGCGTCACAAGTTCTAGAAGACCTGTTGCATGTGCCGGGCATGCAACGAAACGGGCCAGTTCTGGGAATGGGGGCGCGCAGGGGTGCTGCGCGCTCAGAGGACGATGCTCGGCGACCGGATGGGGCGCCAGCGGCTCGTCCCACCTGACTGTTTAATGGGTGCCGAAGTAAATCGGCTTCGTGCCATCATGGGCTGCGGGGCGGGCGGCTGCGGGGGCACCGGATGCCGACGAACCGCTGACCACTCCACCCAGTCCACCGGTGTCAGCTACGGGGACCTGTGCGGTCGCATTTTTCGCATTTTGTGCCGCCACGCGAGCCTCTGCGGCCTGGATGTCGGCCGGATAGTCGGTATCGTCGGCATTAGCCGGGTTGTAGCCTGCCTTTTCGAGCTGGACAAGCTCGGCGCGCACTTGCGCACGCGTCACAGGCGCGTTCGATTGCTGGGCAAACGATACGACCGGCGCGGCCAAAGCCGAAGCGAGAACGACGGCGGGAATGAGTGCTTTCATCATGGCGGCTCCAATTCACAGTTTACTTAGCATTCCAAAATACAATACGGCAAGTTTCCACTTTTGGAACGTCCCGTCGCACGAGTTGCATGGATCTCCTTGATCCTTGTCAACCGTCCGGCGTGTACTGGTTAAACCACGACAAAGTCCGTTTTATTCCCGATTAGCAACTCGAGGCCGCTGAAATCGGGGGCCACTCGTTTTCAGTGCAATAAACGACGGTGCGCAAAGCCCGTAAGGACACGGAGGCCGGTAGCGACGCACGCCCTCTCGCTGGGAACCAGCACTCGCTATCACCGCGACGATCGGCGGCTACGACCCGTGCGCGGTCGCCGATTGCGGCTCGAACCAATTTGTACTTCAATCCGCTGTCATGCGAAGACGACGGAGTAGTTCCGCCCCAGCTGGCGTTACCCGAAATCTGCCATCGTCGAAAGCCGTAGGTACAATTTCGACGAGCCTCGCTTCTTGAAGAGCGATCGCATCTGGATCACCAGGTGCGACCTGGTTGGGCGCATCGAGCAGTAGAAACAGAATGGCGATCTCATGGTGACTCAGCAGCGATTTCATCATCGACCTCAGGCATACACGAGTACTGGACAGGGAGCGCATCGGCGCGACGAACAACTTGGGTTTCGAATGACTTACATGTTGCGGCGAATCCGACGTGGCGCCCGTCAGAACGCTGTTCATCGACTTTACGGAGCCCGTCTAACTACGTTTATGAAGTTTGGTTTGGCATTAGCGGGCCGCGATCGATACTGATGTGTTCAGGCACTTCGCTTTGCGGAATCATGTCACCGGTATTAAATGGCGGTGGACGTGTGTTTGGCTTGAATACGGGGTCGCCTTTGCGTATCGCTGTGCGGGTGGACCTGCTCTCGAGCATCGCGGTGCTCTCCTGTCTCGAACCTCGCGCCGGATCGGCGCATTTCGTTCATGCACCGCGAATTTGCAGGCGGACCGTCTGCTCGATCGCTGGCATGCTCTCCCAGCCTATACCGAAGTCGCTCGAAATTTATTCCAGCTTCGAACTGAAGAAAATGAATGCGAATATCGCCGCTCTGGCGATGGTCCTACGGTTAGATCTACCGCGAGTTGAAGTACCCAGTGATTCTTACCGCGATCACAGTGCCGCCAGACAAACCATCGAGGGACGCATGACGAACGACGACCGAACCTGCGGCACTGCGGCGGCAGGACCGCAAGCCGAAGCGTTTGAAGGACACGGTCCACGCCTACGCACCGCCCTCACCTGCACGGCACGGGCCGACGCGGGCATGCTCGCCACCGAACGTCGACGTACCGAGCTTGCTGATGATCGGCACCGCAGCTCCGCTACGCTGCAAGCCGACGACCCGTCAATGCCGGCCGTGCAATCGCAGGCGGAAATACACACCAGCAGCCGTCATCGTGCCGAAAGAAGAAAATCGCATGCGAACCGCTTGGGGCCAAGGCCTCGACGCGCACATAGCGTCTCCTCTCGCAACCAATACGGCCGAATTGAATTACGCGGAGCCGCGTCGTCGGTGTCGGCGTAAGCCATTTTTCTACCAGGAACCGCAGGGACTTCTCGGCGATGTTCATGTTCGCCTCCTTCCATTTCTGCCGCAGCTCACGACGATCAGCTATCGGTAGCGGAACCCTGCGACCTGCAGATCGTGCTGCGTACACTGAGCTAACCACGCCAGCGTCCGCTTTATTCCCGAGCCTCGAACGTGGCGGCATGCCGCGATTTCGGGCGCGCCTGTACAACTCGCCCGAGTTTTTGCGAGTTTTCTTGATCAGAGCCAAACCGGTCCGGATGCGGCTTCCCGTTGGACGGACAGTCGAATGGCGGGAATAAAGGTGCGTCGTTTCAAGTGCAACAGTGAGATCAAGGGGAACCGAAGTGCGATCAATTGAGCCAATGCGACCAGTTCGTTGATTGGTGTGGCTTTCGGCCACCGAGGGGGTTGCATCTTTAGTTCGATTGACAGCGGTGTTCGGCAGCCTCGACTAAACCGCGGCGCGCTGTCTGGCGCGAGGAGAGGCCCGCGGCAGACAGCGTGTTTCGCCGGATCGACTAGAACATCGTGTTGTCGTTGGCCGACTGCTCGGGCACGGGTTGAATCACATCCCAGTGCTCGGCGACCTTGCCGTGCTCGACGCGGAAGATATCCACGATGGCGTTGCCGCGGTCTTGCGGGTTGCTGGTCGAGTGAACATGCAGAAAGACGAGATCGCCGTCGGTCGCACTGCGCACGATGGCCGAACGGGCATCGGGGGCATGCTTGAAGTATTCGGTAAAGAAGCTGATGAACGACGCGGACCCGGTGGGCACATGCGGATTGTGCTGAATGTAATTCGGTGCGAGCACGGTGCTAGCAGTCCTGAGATCGTGCCGGTTAAACACCGCATCGTAGAAGTTCACGACTAGCGCGCGGTTGCGCTCTTCCTGGGCAATATCGCGAGCGGCCGGATGAGCCGGCGCGACGCTATCTTCGGCGCGGGCCACATGGCTTGCGATCAGCACAAAGAAAGCAGCGGTGGCTGCCGCGCGCTGGAGCAAGGAGGTTCTGTTCGGCATGACGATCCCCTTCTTTTCGTTGAAAGCCGGCGGCTGCAAGGACTTTAGCATCCGCAGGTGGCGGCGACGAGACGGATCTTGCCGGCGCATCGGCGCTCCCGCGCCGAATCGCTTGCGGCATTGCAACCGCGTCGCCATACCATCTGCGCCGGCCGCAACCATTGAGGATAGGGAATGTGTGACAACCTCTCCTCTCCAGCCGTCTCGATGCGTACATTCTCAACTACCTTGCTACATCGTGTCGATTCGGAATCCGTTCGATACGTAGAGGGCGAGTTCCTGCATTGACGGTGTCCATCGTTCACGCCGTCAGGCCGCCCCACGCTGCTGCGCCGCGAATATCCCCTTTTTCAGACCTGTTCCTCTTTTACTGTCGCCTCGTCAGCTTTCTGCATTGGCGGCTTGTAGCCAATCGACACCCGGCTACGGTCTCCCGACACCGGGAAGCCCGCAGACATTCGCGACTTCGCAAGCCTGGCGAGCTCAGGTAGTGGGAATAAATCTCCAATCGGGCAGGTACTCCCTACTGAAGGCGCCCGTTTCTTCCCAGGCGATCCGGCCGCTCAGCTTGCTGATTCGCTTGCGAGAATCTCATGTCGTCACAGAACCCATCCGATCCTTCACGTCGCAGGGCCTTGAGGTGCATGGCCTATGGCGGACTCGGAACACTGTTCACGCTTTCCGGCGGCGTGCTCACGCCCATCGACCTGGCCATAGCGCAGGAAAAGAACGGACAGTCCGTGGACATAGGCAAACCGTTGTTCCTGCAGATCAGCGACACACACATCGGGTTCAACAATGAAGCCAACCCTGATGTGTCGGGAGCACTCAAGCAGACCATCGATCTCGTCAAGAGCATGCCCACGAAACCTGCTCTGGCCATTCATACAGGCGATATCACCCGCCTCTCGAAAGCTCAGGAGTTCGACCTCGCATCCCAACTCCTGTTCGAATTACCGGTCCCGGAACTTCATACCGTCCCGGGCGATCACGACGCAACGGATGATTCCAGCGCGGAATATTTCTGCCGCTTTGGCAAGGCCTCGGATAACAGTGGCTATTACAGCTTCGACCATGACGGTGTTCATTTCATCAATCGTCAACGTCATGCATCTCTCCAAGGTAAAGGCAATATCACCTTCCATACGGCTCGCTCCACTGCCTTTCCTCAACCTACCGCCGGGAATGGCCCAGGCCCGGTACCGCTGACGGTTGCGCGCGACCAGTCGCCAAGAATGCCTGGCGTGACGACCGTCTCGTTCGCCGGCCATCCCGGTGTCGCCCCGCCTCACGATTCAGCAACTGCATAAGCTTCGAGGAGATCATTGTGAAAAATCATTCGTTACCGAAATCCGTATTTGCGGTCGTGTTCTGCCTGGTAGCGTCCGGAGCTACAGTCACGGCGTCCGCACAAAGCGCGAGCGACTCTCTCGTGACGATAAAGAATTTGATGTTTTCGCCCTCGTCCGACACGATCAAGGCCGGCACGACGATCACGTGGATGAATCTCGATGCGGAGCCGCACACGATAGTCCACGACGTAGGCGCCTTTGACGTGGGCCTCTTTCATTCGTATGACCTCGATCAAGACGACACGTTTTCGTACAAGTTCGACAAGCCCGGGATCTACAAGGTCTATTGTGGGGACCACCCCGACATGAAGGAAACGATCACGGTTCAATGACTCGAGCTACTGTGGTCTGAGCCGAGTAACGCCATGCATATCTGGAGCATTGACGTACAGCGCGTCGACCGCGAAATCAATCACTACGATGCCGTCGTGCCGCTTGTTGTGCGGATAATGCAGCTTCGGCCGTGGCGCTGTCACGTTAAATTTAAAGCGATTCTTCATTCTTCATCACGCGATCTAACTCGACCATCTCAGCAACGTGACAGTGCCAGCCGGCCTCCTCGTCGCGGTGAAGCGACGAGGTTAAAGTCAGTTTGCGAAACGCACTCTGACCCGACGGAGGTCGACATGAACTATTGTGGCGTAGACCTGCATTCGAACAACTGCGTGTCGATCGCCAGGAAGCTGCGCAGGGAGCCACGCGCGACTGCCGGCTATTGCCTGTGCTGATCGGATCCTCGCGACTTGGAGACGCTCAATGGAGCGATGGTACCGAACAGTCCATTGGTCTCTTTGTTAGGACCTGCCGAGAAGTACAGCGTGTCCGAGCTCGAGTTGCGGCCGCCACCGAGTGTCAGAGACCACAACCCGTCGATAGCCACTGGATTGCCGAACGGATTCTCCAACTGATCGACGAACGTGCCGTCATCGTTGAAGACATTGATTCGGCCGTCGCCGAAGTTGCCAATCAGGATCTTGCCGCTGAAGCGGCCGAATGCAAACGATGCGCGCGTGATGCCCCAGGGCGAATTGAGCGCCCCCCGGCTGGCGAAGCGGTGCAGCAGGTGGCCGTCTGTATCGAATACATCGACGAATCCATGACCTCTGCCTGCAACATCGTCGTGCTTCTGATCGTTCTGCTGCGCATAGGTGACAAAAAGGTCGCCATCGATGTTCGCGATACCAAACGGCGCGTAGCCGGCCGGGATGTCCGGGTCGGTGAAGCCGCCGTCCGTCGTCACGGACGTGAACAAGCCGTTCGTACCGTTCGGCCCGAATACGTCGATCCGACCCGAGCGGAAGTTCGTGGCGAACAGGAAACCTCCTTTTGCGTTTACGCCGAAGACGAGACCCTTGTAGACGGCCCCGCTGGCGGCGGACGGAAAGGACGAGTTATCGGCCGCGATCACGGCGTTGGTCGGCGGATTCAACCCACCGGCCCAAGCGGAAATCGTGCCATCCTCGGTCGCGAAGATGAATGCGGCCTGGATCGAGGTACCTGGCACGAGAAACGCCGATGAGGGATTCCACACGATTCCGGTCGGCGCCGCAGGCGTGGGATTCGGTGGATTGTTGGGAAAGACGGGATGACAGGCGCCGGCCGGTATGACATTGCCTGGCAGCGGGATGGAGACCTGCAGCGCCACCTTTGTCCCCTCGCCGTCATACAGCGTGGAGCAGCCTGTGGCATTGTCGTTGATCCAGAATGGACTTGCTGCCGGACTAAAGGCAATACCCCAGGCGTTCTGTAGTACCCCGTCGACCTTCGGGGCAGCGCCTGCCAGGTTGGACACGAGTGGTGTGACGACGTAAGCATCATCGTCAGCGGCATGCCCGATTGTGAAACCGGCGGCGAGGACGATCACGGCCGCCGCTTTGAGCCCCCAAGAAACCTGTGACATGACTACCCTCCTCAGCCTGACTGGTAAGAAATTGCTCCGCGAGTTGGCGCCTGAGGAGGCTAAACGACCGCGGTCCTTCAAATATTCCCGCTGTACTTCAAAAATAATTCCACTTGCCACCCGGTCGTATGGCGCGACTGAGTTAACAGCGGCTGGCTCAACAAGATCACGATGGGCTGCGGAAGCACGGCGCGCCAGAAAGCGGCTTCCCACGCGACATCGGGCGGAATATTTCGAAGCCCACTGAACGAGCATTCGTCCTTTGCGGTCAGCCTCAGAATAAAAAGGTACTCATGGCAAATTCGTAACGATTCAGTCGGTTTCGCGTCAACTACTACCTGATATTCTTGAGGCGGTTTCCGCAATTGCATCACGACTGGGGTACATTTGTAGACCGTCCGACGTCGTGTTCTTTCCTCGCATGAGCCTAAATTTTTTCAAGCAATGGTTAAGAGGCCCTGCAACCGTAGGCGCAGTGGCTCCCTCGTCGCGTTGTCTCGCCGATGCCATGGCTGACGGCGTTGAGGCTTTCGAGGCGATCGTCGAGGTGGGGGCCGGCACCGGAGTTGTGACGGACTCTCTCGTGCGTCGGCACCCGTCAGCGCGGCTGATCGTATTCGAACTCGGAGATCAATTGGCCACCGAACTGAGAGGGCGATTTCCACAGGCGCATGTGGTCGGCGGCGCATTCCATGCGAACGCTTCGGTCCTTCAAGACCTGCCAGCGAAAACTATTATTGTGTCCGGACTGCCGTTTCGTTCGCTTTCGTCTGATGTCGTCGAACCCACGGTTGCCGCATTCGCTGAACTCCTTTACGCGGACCGGGCTCGACGTCTTGTGCAGTTCACGTATCAACCGAGAGTCCCGTTTACTGCCCCTGTAGGGTTGTGTTGGCACCGCATCAAAACAGTCTGGCTGAATGCGCCACCAGCGAACGTCTGGCATCTGAGCAGCAAGACCAACTGGCAAGGTAGCGACGCGGCGGAGCTTGGCGCGTCGGCCTGATCTCTTCAGCGTGTCCTGGCGCCGTCCGACGTCGCCGGCCGCGCCACCCCGCCCGCAGGACGGAATACGGGCGCTGGCATGCCGCTGACGCGTCCGGGCATGGCTGGCGCCTGCATGCCAAGGCCGCGACCGGACGGTACTAAGCCTGGCGCGACGTGTAGCATCACCACAGCGGTTGGCCGCGGCATCGGGTGCGGCATCTGCGCTGGAGGCGCCCGCTGTACTTGAGGCGCCTGTACGTGGGGCACCTGCGGTGGGTGAGGTACCTGTGCGCGGGGCGCCGTCCATACCTGAGGCGTCTGCGCATGAGGACCCTGCGGCGCTGGCACCGGAGCCGCCTGCGGATGCGCGCTCCCCGGCATCCCCGCGACGGCCGGCACGGTGCGCGATGAAGGAACGGCCAACGCTGCCGGATTTCCGCGCGAGGCCGGGCGCGCATCCGGCGACGCGGCGTTCGACGCAAACCGGCTCTGCACGACCGGGTCGCGGTACGGAACGCCGCGCCGATGCCACGGATCGTGCGTCCACTCGACTCCCGACGGCCTATGGTGGCGGTCCAGGTCGGCGAAGCGGTCGCGGTCGAGGTCGATGTGGTGCCGATGCCAGTCACAATGCTCCCAACCCCACAGCGGGACGACTATGGCTACGCTCACCCAGCCGAAGCCGAACGGACCGGGCACCGCGTCGTAGAAGTCATTTGGGAAATAGTCGGGCGGATAAGCGGGATAAGGCCAGGCGCCATAGGCAACCGTCGGGTTGTAGACCGGAACGTAGACGGTGTCCGCGCGGGCGGGCTGGATCGTGATGTCCTGCCCGACCTGGTTGACCGCCTCCTCCGGTATCGACTGCAGCGTGCCTGCCGCCTGCGCACGCTGGCGAAGGCGCTGGATCGAATCCATGACCACCGGCTGGCTGGCCAGAAAGGCGTCGCCAATGCGCTCGGTCCACTCGAGGTTGTCATCGAGCATTTTCAGCACCTGCGGAAATGGCACGAGCGACTTCACACTCGGATCCCAGGGCTGCTGCTCGAGCGCGTCAGTCAACTGCCCACCCTGGAGCGCCGAGTTGCCCGGCTGCTGAACCCAGCGATCGGCTTCGACGACTTCCAGTGGATAGGTCGCCGCCATCAGGATCTGGGCGACCAGCGGATCAGGATAGAGCGCGATCGGCGCGAGCATTTGATCGAGCTTCTCTGCCGTCAACGGCGCGACGACCTGCGGCGCCGGCTGGACCTCGCCCTCACCATGCACGCCCGATGACGCTCCGAGGATCAGGCTTGCCAGCGTCCCGGCGAGAATCCGGAACATGGTCGACTTCATCTTACCTCCTCGCAAGGTGCGATCCACGCAGATCGGCTGCGGATCGCCCTCGAACCAGACATCGCTGGTCTGTTGCACTTTTGACTCCGTTCGAACGTGCAAATTCGCGAACGCGGGGCTGCTGGCCGATCGAAATCGTTACCGCTGTTACAGCTCCACGGAGAGAACGATCGGGACGGGTGGCAAATTCCAGCGCCGCCTCCAGCGCTGCGCGCGATCGGGTTCCAACGCGGGGATTGCGCCATCGTCAGGGCGATTACATTGGGATGTTGGGATGCGCGGCGCGCAACGTCGAAAGCTCGAGGTCGGACCGAATCGTGAGTGACGCCCGGCCTGCGGCGCCCTGCGCGCCGGGGGTCGAAACGAGAGATGTGCGCCTAGCTACGACCAGTTGAAGGGACCAGCCAGGGTATGCGGAGGCGGTTTGCTGGGTGGCAGGCATTAATCGCCGTCCTCCTCATGCTGACGATGTTTCCAGCCCTTGTGCCAGCCATTGTCGTGCCATTGCCGGCGGTCCCTGTACTCGGCCTCATATCCGTGGCCGTAGGCAACGGGCACTTGCGCGTACACGATGGGAGGCTCCTGATACACGACTGGGGCGCGCTCGTATACGACGGGAGCCGCTTCAAAGACGACGGTTGGCGGCGCTTCATATACTGGAACGTACTGCGCCGAACGGAGGCGATCCTGCGTGGCGAAATCGCCCGCACGACCGGGCCGCCCCGTAGCAAACTGCGGTGCAGCGAAATCCCGGGAAGGCACAGCGCCGCGATCGAACGGAGCGGAAGGTACGTGCCGGGCGATCTCAGCACGGGAAACGGCGGTTCCGCGAGAAGAAGCCGACGATGATGGCGCGCCACGACCGGTCGAAGACGTCTGTCGCCTTGGCGGTGTCGATCGGGTGATGCCGAGCGCCTGCCGCACGCTTGCCATAAAGTGCGACGCCCAATTCCCACGATTTTGGGGCACGCCGTTGCCCGCTTTGCCAGGCCGCCCTGTAGCTGGCCGCGGTGCAGCAGAAGCCCGGGAAGGTGCCGCGCGGCGTTCGAACGAAGTGGAAGGCGTAGGCGGGGCGAGTGCGGTACGGGCGATTGCGGTTGCGCGAGCAGGAGTTGCGGTTGATGGCTTGACCGGACCGGACGAAGACACTTGTTGCGTCGGCGATGCCGGTCGGGTTATCCCGAGCACCTGCTGTGTGCTCGCCTTCGATTCGACGTGGGCGCTCTGATCATGGTTGGGCCAGACATCATAGGTGACGGCACCCACGACGCCGACAGCCAATGCGCTTGCCGACGCAACCCAAAACCCGGTGCGTCCGAAACGCGTAGGCGGTGCGGCCGGTACTGGATCAACGGCAAGATTGGCGTACACAGCCGGGCTTCCTGCACCCAGATGCAGCAACCCCGGCCGTCCGGGCACGGCGCCGGCCTTCGATTCATTTCGTCTGATCTGTCGATAGACTTTGCTCACACTTGTGTGCAGCCGAGGGAACCTCCTGAAGAGGATGATGAGCGAAACGATCACGCACATCAGCGTGTTGGCCAGATTCATCCAGAACATTCCATTCGGAATTCCCCGGCTCATTTCGAGGAGCATAAGTGCGAACGTGCCATTGCTGAGAGCCCAGCTCGCCCAACTGAGCAGACTGTGGCTGCGCACGTCTGCTTCCCTCGCGAGGAGTTTTCCGATGGTCGGAAGGTACGTCAGGATGCGCGCCCCATTCCAGAACAGAAACATCGCGCTAAGAGCCTGGATGTAGAGTTCGTGAGACATCTCGACTCCCTTGCCATGCATGGCGGACCGGCTCCGGCCACTACGATCATCCGCGCCGTCTAGTCGCCAACATTGAGGTTAGGCATGAAAAACCTGCCAACACCGCATCGGGTCGCCCGTCCGATGGTCCGATCTGTCGACCGCGTGGGTAGCAACGTTTTCATAGCGCACTGGCTCATGATAGAAAACTTGTCGCAACATTGCTGCTCCCCGTCTTCTATCGCCTATGGATGTGCTGAACGAGCCGGTGAATCGGTAAATCTGAGACGTCCTGGTGACTTGAAGGTGGACAAGTCGTAGCACCGAGGGTGCGCCTTCTCGTTCGGGTCACTGGAGATAGACGTTTATCGGTTGTTTCGCGATAAGGTCGCCACGGCAAGAAAGTTCCGCGATGACAAGGAATCCTTATGTGGCGTGTCGACGAAACCTATCTGAAAGTTCGCGGCAAGTGGATTTACCTTTATCGATCGGTTGATCGGGCCGGCCAGACCGTCGACTTCATGCCCAGCTCAAAGCGCGACGTGGCTGCTGCCTGGAATTCCGTCCTTTCTACTTGATACGGTATCCTTCTCATACCAGAAATCTCGTCAAAACTGCCTACTTGCACCAGAGCCGTATATTCCACCCAGGTCAATCGGTGCAAGTTGAGACATCGGGATTGTTTTACAGAAGAGGTTACAGGTTGAATGGGCCGACGCGAGCCCAGAGCCGCGATAGCAGCAATCGCGCCTCTCTGAGAACAACTCAGCCGGCCACTACCACATCGCGCTCGACGACTATTGCAACAACCGCGATCGTGTCGCCGACTTTCACCAACCCAGGAAAGTGTCGGGCTACGACAATCCCGTCTCGCCGTGCTCTGTATTCGACCGCCGGCACGCCGGTGCGACTCGTGTCGTAGATGCGTGCCAGGACATCGCCGCACGTAACCGTTTCGCCCAGGTCGCGGCACATCTCCAGCAATCCGCCGTGGTCGCTGGTTGTGTAGCAGGATCCGTCCGGCATATCGAGGAGTGTTGTCGTGCGCCGCTCCGTACCCGGTTGCCCATCACCCTCCAGGACGCCGGCGTACCGCAAGAAGCCACGCACGCCCCGGTCAGCAATAGCGACGCTTTTCGCCGTTGACGCACCGCCGCCGCCGAGTTCCGTCGATACGAACACCTTGCCAGCCTCCTCGACTGCCGTGTCGAACATCCCGACGCTGTCGAGTTCGAGAAGCCGCATCGAGTACGGGGCGCCGAATGCTCGCATCGCGGTCTCGCAGCGTGCCTGCTGAGCCGTGTCGTCGAGCACGTGGATCGCGGCAAACGGCACGAAATCGAGCGTGCGACCGCCAGCGTGAATGTCGAGCACGCAATCCGCAAGCGGGAGCAGGTACCGCTGGAAGTAGTCAGCGATTTTCTCCGTCACGGTGCCGTCGGGCCTGCCAGGGAAGCTGCGGTTCAGGTTGCCCGCGTCGATCGGCGAAGTGCGTGTACCGGCCTGGAACGCCGGATAGTTCATGAACGGAATGATAATGACCCGTCCACGCACGTCATGTGCGCGAAGCTCGCCTGCAAGCTTCGACAACGCAACGGGGCCTTCGTATTCGTCCCCATGGTTGCCGCCCGTAAGCAACACGGTTGGTCCCTCACCACGTTTCACGACCGCAACCGGAATCATGACCGCACCCCACGCAGAATCGTCCCGTGAGTACGGCAGTTTCAAGAACCCATGTTGCTCGCCATCGGCGTCGAAATCGACAGTGGGGGTTATTGGTGAAGCCAGCATCGGGGCACTCCTTGATAAAAGCTCGTGTGGCGCCTTGCTGTAGATCAGGATACCTTAGTTAGACATCACCGGCGCCCTGGTCGTCACCGTTTCGCACAACCATCAACTCACAGTGCTCCGGAGAAGTTGAGTAGCAATGCCCTCATCCACTTCTCCCGGAACATGTGTCAACTTCGAACAAGTCAGTTTTTGACAAAGAGCTTCCGCGGAACATCGCACAGACATGATGAACCTGTCGGTGTAATGACGATGCTCTCGGTAATCTCCAGTCCCCAGTCCTCGAACCACAGGCCGGGCATGAAGTGGAAAGTCATGCCCGGCTCCAGCACTGTTTTATCCCCTACGCGCAGGCTCGTAGTACGCTCGCCCCAGTCTGGGGGATAGCTCATTCCGATCGGATAGCCCACGCGACCACCTTTCTGAATGCCGTGCCGATTCATGACAGAAAAGAAGGCCGTTGCAATATCCTCGCACGTGTTTCCCGGCTTGGCAGCTTCAAGCCCAGCCTCAATTCCTTCAATAACCGCTTTTTCCGCGTCCAGGAATTTCTGCGGAGGCTGACCGATATATACCGTTCTCGACAACGGACAGTGGTATCTTCTATAAACCCCTGCAATTTCGAAGAAGGTACCCGCACCGCGCTGGAACTTCGAATCGTCCCACGTCAAATGAGGAGTAGCAGCCTCAATTCCGGTCGGGACCAGAGGCACAATCGACGGATAATCCCCACCGAAATCATCCACACCCCGAATCGCGGTTGCGAAAATTTCAGCAACCAGATCGTTCTTCCGCATACCCGGCTCGATCAAATCGAGGATTCGAGCGTACATCTTCTCCAGGATGCGCCCCCCGATCCGCATATAGCGCAGTTCGGTCTCCGACTTCACGGCGCGTTGACGGTTAACGAGCCCTGTGGCATCCACCCACGAGTTCTTCGGCAAATGCTTCTGCAGTGTCGTAAGCGACGCCGCAGAAAAGTAGAAGCTGTCCATTTCCACCCCGATAGCCAAACCTTCCCAGTGACGACCCGCAATCACTTCGCGAGCAAGGTACTCCATCGGATGCAAGTCACGCTGGACATACTCCTCCGGGTACGCGAACAATGCGGAATCGGTCATGTAAGTGGTCGCTTTGGCACCGTTGAAATCGATGCCGCGTCCGAACCAGACGGGTTCGTTATCCATCGAAACAACCACACATTGATGGTTGTAAAACGAATAGCCATCGTACCCCGACATCCAACCGATATTGGCGGGGTCCGACACGATCAGCAGATCCATGCCTCTCGCGACCATCTCGGTACGTACTTTTTCTAAGCGAACCAAATATTCCGCGCGATCGAAAAACTTTCGAAGCTTTGGAAATCCGGCGTCACTTGAGATTTCGCTCATTGACAATACCTCATAACTTGAGAGACAAACATCCGGAAGCTCGACTCGATCAGCTGCTCCCGGACGGAACCGCTTACATCGTCACTTGGTCGACGAACGTCTTCTTCCCGTTTTGATAGTCAAAGATCGAGATCACACCGTTCCGAAGATCCCCTTTCTCATCAAATCTGGTTTCACCAGTAACGCCGCGATAGTCGGTGGCCGGCGTCGCAGTCAGAATCTTTGCCGGATCTGTCGAATTCACACGACGCATCGCATCTACCACGATATACACGGCGTCGTAGGTGAACGGTGCATAGATTTCCATCGCATGCCCAAAACGCTTTTGATATTTGGCCTTGAACGCGGCGCCTCCTGGCATCTTCTCCGGGGACGCTCCAGGCTGAGAGCACACTACGCGATCAACTGCGCTTCCCGCCAGCGCCTCCAATCTGTCAGAGCATACGCCATCACCAGAAAGAATCTTCGCCTGCAAGCCGAGTTGTGCGGACTGTTTGGTGAAAGGCCCCCCGGTTGCATCCAGACCGCCATACATGATTGCGTCAGGTTTTTCACTCTTGATTTTCGTCAAAATGGCGTGAAAATCGACAGCCTTGTCGTTCGTGGTGTCTCGAGACAGGACTTGGATACCCAGGTTTTTTGCCGCCTTTGCGAACTCATCCGCCAAGCCCTGGCCGTATGCCGTAGCATCGTCAACGATCGCAACGGTTTTGATCTTCAGTTTCTCGCTTGCATAGTTTGCCAGCGCAGGACCTTGTTGCGCGTCAGTGGCAACCAGGCGGAAGACGTTTTTGAAACCCTGTCGCGTGAGAGTCGGGTTGGTCGCCGATGGTGTGATCATCGTAATTCCCGCGTCGCTATAAATTTTCGATGCCGGAATCGAAGTGCCCGACTCCATGTGGCCAACGACGGCCACCACTTTCTCGTCAACGAGCTTCTGTGCCACCTGGGTAGCCGTCCTCGGGTCTGCGCCGTCGTCTTCACCGTCCAATTGCAGGACGATCTTCTGACCACCAATCACGAGGCCTTTTGCGTTGATCTCTTCGACCGCGAGCCTTGCACCATTCTCGTTGTCTTTACCCAACTGTGCGACAGGGCCGGTGAGCGGTGCAACATGGCCGATCACCACTGTCTCATCTGCGACCGCCGGTGCCGAGTAGACGGCCGCGAAAGCACATGAGAGCGACGAGAGTGCCGCAATATACGAAAGGGATTCAATTTTGCGCATGATCACCACCTGTTATTGAACGTGAGATAACTCAAGATGTAGCGTTATAAGCGTATGTAAAGCAAAAGGCGCAACCACGCCGTTCGTCGTGAATCTTTCGAGATTACGGGTAACTCAAGGAACCATCCGTCACACGCTCTTCACCATAGAAGGCCGTATGCCATCCAATTAAATGCGCCTCTGCTGAAGCGCCAAATCGCTGTTTCCCTTCCGTTCGAGCGTATGCGTGATTACTGAAATCGGAATGGTCAGTGGACTCCGTCGTCACGTTGCGTTGCGAAGCACTGTCGGCAGCGGGATGTCCGATCTGAACGGCTTCGCGACGTGAGCCAGGTTTCATGCCTCCTCTCCTCGAGTTCATTCGGAATGAAGAGAGTTTCCGCCGGCAATAAAAGCGCAATACGGCGTTTGGTCGCTGCATCACGCAGAGAATCTGCGTTTTTTTCTTCGTCGCGCACAATTTGTGCGGACCTTCAACTGGCAGTGAATCGTCGGTTGTTTGACTACCGGAGATGTTGTGCGCCGGGCCAAGAGCCGTAGCTCGTGCGGTCGTGCGTGTAGCGGCCAGTCGCCTCGACGGGAATACACCCTCAATGCCACGCGGCGTTGAAAAGCTGCATAGCGAGAGGAACATCGCCGGAATTCGACGTCACAATCAATTCAAGTGCGCTTTTTCAGCGAGGCACCGACGCTACCATGTATACGTCGTTTGACGAGCTTATAAGGACACGTCGTGAAAGAGTTAGCAAGAAATGCACTGGCTTCGCTGGGCCGCGCGGACCTGTTGGAACACCGGTCCTACGTGAACGGTTCGTGGAAAGCCGGCGAGGAGAAGATAAGTGTCATCGATCCCGCAACCAGCGAGGTGATTGCCCAGGTGGACATGCTTTCCGCGCACGCCGTTGATGCCGCGGTCGATGCCGCGCGAGCTGCGTTTGAAGGCTGGCGCGAACTTGTTCCGACCGCACGTGGCGCGATTCTTCGAAGGTGGGCTGCATTGCTGCGGAGCAACTCCCAAGACCTCTCCGTAATCATGACGTCGGAGCAAGGCAAGCCTATCAAGGAATCGCGCGGGGAGATCGAGTACGCCGCGAATTTTCTCGACTGGTTTGCAGCCGAAGGCGAACGTGCCTATGGTGAGACTATTCCGAGCCACCTGGCGGGTAGCCGGCTGACTGTCACCTGGCACCCAATCGGAGTGACGGCGGCAGTTACGCCCTGGAATTTTCCGATCGCGATGATTACGCGTAAGGCCGGCGCCGCGCTCGCAGCGGGTTGCCCGATGATCATCAAGCCCGCGCCGGAAACTCCGCTATGCGCGCTGGCCATCGCAAAACTGGCTGACGAAGCAGGTATGCCGGCGGGTGTGTTTCAGGTCATCAACGGCGACGCGGCCGAGATGTCCAAACGTCTTCTTGAAGCTACGGAGGTCCGCTCCTTCAGCTTCACCGGTTCGACCACGGTGGGCCGAATCCTGCTGCGCCAGTCGGCAGAGACGGTCAAGAAGGTCTCGATGGAACTGGGCGGTCACGCACCTTTCATCGTATTTGATGACGCGTCTCTCGAGCTCGCGGTCGAGGGCTGTATCGACGCGAAGTTTTCGACGTCCGGCCAGGATTGTCTTGCGGCAAACAGAATCTACGTCCAGCGATCCATCTACGAGCAGTTCGTCGAGAAGTTTTCGACCGCTGTCAAAGACCTGAAGGTGGGACATGGTCTGGATCCCAGCTCCGACATCGGCCCGATGACGCGTCCGTCTGTGTCTGCGAAATGTCGCGACCAGATTGGCCAGGCAATAAGCGCGGGAGCTCGCGTCGTTGCAGGTGGAGGCACCTCTCCGCTGGGGCACCAGTTCGTTCTTCCGACAGTTCTGGCTGACGTCGCAGATGACATGGATATTGCGAAGGAGGAGACGTTCGGTCCGGTCGCCGCAATCCTGCCGTTTGATACCGAAGCTGAAGTACTGCAACGCGCAAACAATTCCGAATACGGTCTCGCTGCGTATGTCTACACGAGCAACCTGAATCGTGCGATGCGTATGTCCGATCGACTGGAGTACGGGATGGTGGCCGTCAATACGCCGAAGTTCACGGGTGCATCGATTCCGTTCGGGGGATGGAAGCAGTCGGGCCTTGGGCGGGAAGGATCGCGCTACGGCATGGGTGATTACATGGAGCAGAAGTACACCTGCTTCGGCAATTTGAAGGATTGAGGAGATAGACATGGATATCAAAAAGATTTCGGAAATGGATCGCAATTCGGTCCTCCACCCGTTCACGCAGCTTCACGATTTTGCTGCCGGGAAGGCCGGAGATCCCACGATCGTTGAAGGTGGCAAGGGCATTCGCATTCGCGACGCCGAAGGCCGCGAGTACATTGACGGGTTCGCCGGCCTCTACTGCGTCAACATTGGCTACGGCCGCGACGAAGTCGCCGAGGCGATTGCGCGGCAAGCCTACAAGCTCGCCTATTACCACACGTACGCCGCACACACGACGGAAGAGCTTGCCAAACTGTCTGACCGCCTCGTCAAGATGGCGCCGGGCAAGATGAGCAAGGTGTTCTACGGCCTTTCCGGCTCCGACGCCAACGAAACGCAGGCGAAGCTCGTCTGGTACTACAACAATCTTCGCGGGCTGCCGAAGAAGAAGAAGATCATCGCGCGTGAACGCGGATACCACGGGTGCTCGGTTGTGTCCGGCTCGATGACGGGCATGAGCTTCTATCACGACTACATGGACCTGCCGGTCTCGGGCATTTTGCATACGGGCGTACCCCACTATTATTGGGGTGCAAATCCGGGAGAGACGGAGCTGGAGTTCTCGGCACGTCGTGCTCGCGAGCTGGAGGAACTCATTCTTCGTGAAGGCCCGGAAACTGTCGGTGCATTCATCGCTGAACCTGTCCTCGGCACGGGCGGCATCACGCCTCCACCGGAAGGCTACTGGGCAGCGATCCAACCGGTTCTGGCGAAATACGATGTCCTGCTGATTGCAGACGAAGTGATCACAGGCTTCGGTCGTACCGGCGCGATGTTTGGTTCGCAAAAGTACAGGATCGAGCCGGACCTCATCACCGTCGCGAAGGGGCTCACGTCGGCGTACGCGCCACTGTCGGCATGTATCGTGGGTGAAAAGGTCTATGAGGTGCTCGACGCAGGTGCACAGAAGGTCGGTGCCTTCTCGCATGGCTACACGTACTCTGGCCATCCGATTGGCGTTGCAGCTGCGAATGCAGTCCTCGACATCGTCGAGCGTGAGGACCTCCCCGGAAATGCCGCCAACGTCGGCGAATATTTCCAGACGGCACTAGAGGATGCGTTCAGCGATTCGCCGATCGTCGGTGAGGTTCGTGGTGTTGGCCTCATGGCAGCGGTTGAATTCGTTGCTGACCCGGCGACCAAGCAACGCTTTGACGCGCAACTGAAGGTCGGGGCACGAGTGTCAAAAGCCGCTCGGGACCGCGGGCTGATCGCTCGCGCGATGCCGCACGGCGACATCCTGGGTTTCGCTCCTCCGCTCACGATTACCAGGGCGGAGATCGACGAAATCGTTGGCATTGCTCGTCAGGCGGTCTCACAGGTTGCGAACGAACTGGCCAAAGAGCCGACGCATTCCTAAGTTTCTCTGACCGCTCTTAAGTCCGATAGTTAGCTCCTTTACGTCGCGCGATGTTTAGGAGTTTCTTTCTTTCCAACCCAATCTAAATTGATGCGCCCAAAGGCATCGGCAGAGTAAAGCCAGCTTTAACGCGATCCATAACAACCATCGTTTTGAAAGACTTAATATCCGTATTCTCGTAGAAGAAACGCCTGGTAAACTGCTCGTAGTCTTCCATATTGTTTGCAGTAACCAGTAGAACAAAGTCTGCATCACCCGTAACGTAGAAGCCGCTCATTACCTCGGTAGTATTGCAGATCGCCTGCTTGAAGCGGTCAACGATGTCCGCCCGCTCCCGCTCCAAGGTGACCAGGACCAACATCGTCACGTTCCGGCCAATCGCCTTGGGTGAAACGATTGAAATGTCTGCTTCAATCACGCCCTCTGATCGCAACCGCTTCAGTCGACGTTGGACCCCAGTTGCGGACAATCCGACCTTCTCTCCAAGCTCGTCGCTGGTCAGGCGATTGTTACGTTGCACAAGGTCAAGAATGCGAGCGTCGATTTTGTCGAGATCCATGGTCATTACGGCCTGGCTATTAAACAACTGACAGAATAGCGGAAGTCCTCTCGAGCATCTAGCACGCGACACGGCGTGGCCAATCTCGACGTTGCGCGACAGAGATCGTGATAGGCGTAACCGTCTGTTGACTAGATGACCAACTCCTCGCCAACGAACTCGTCAAGCGTTGCCACGCTATAGCCCGGGATGCTCATCGTCTCGTCTCCTCCATTTCACCGGTCAGATAAACAGTTCACGCAGACGTTTCTTGTTCATCTTGCCGACGCTCGTTTTTTCGAGCGCCTCGACGAGCTTGACGATCTGCGGTACCGCGTACTTCGAGATCTGCCCTTTCTCGCTGAACGCGAGGACGTGCTTTTTGACATCCTCCTCCGTAAGCGTTGTAGTTAGGCCCTTCCTGGGTACAACCAGCGCCACGGGCCGTTCGCCCCACTTTTCGTCCTTGACACCGATTACGGCAACTTCCGCAACACCTGGATGCTGCGAAATCAGGCTTTCGATTTCAAGCGACGAGACCCACTCGCCGCCTGACTTGATCACGTCCTTGATGCGATCGGTGATCTGCAGATTGCCCGTCGCGTCGATGTTGGCAATATCCTGGGTATGCAGATAGCCGCCTTCCCAGAGCTGCTCGGACGCCTCCGGATTCTTCAGATAGCCCTGGGTAAGCCACGGTGCGCGCACGACGATCTCTCCATACGCCTTGCCGTCGTGCGCGACGTCTTCCATGTTCTCATTCACAATGCGCAAGTCGACGAGCGGCACTGGATAGCCGGTCTTGCAGCGCAGGCGCACCTCCTCTTCCGTGTGGATGTCCCCGCTGTCCGGCCTCAACTGCGCGAGGCTCAGCATGGGGCACGTCTCGGACATGCCGTAGCCGGTAAAGATATCGATGCCACGGTCGAGCGCGGCGCGCGCGAGGCCGTGAGGCAATGCGCCGCCGCCAATGATGACCTTCCACTTGCCCAGATCGACATCCTTTGCCTCTGGACAGTTCAACAGCATGTGCAGAATCGTGCCGACGCAGTGCGAGAACGTGACCTCTTCGTCGCGCACCAGTTGCACGAGCCGCTCCGGCACATAGCGTCCTGGATAAACCTGCTTCACACCGAGCACCGTGGCGATGTAGGGTATGCCCCAGGCGTGAACATGGAACATCGGAGTAAGCGGCATGTACACGTCGCCGCGATGAAAACGTTGCCCCGACACCGGGCTCGCCAGCGCAGCCATGGCGGTAATCGTGTGCAACACCAGTTGCCGATGTGAGAAGTAGACGCCCTTGGGCAAGCCGGTGGTTCCTGTCGTGTAGAACGTGGTGGCCCGTGTGTTCTCGTCGAAATCCGGGAACGCATAAGTGGACGCGCTCCTGGCAAGCAGGCTTTCGTATTCGTCGGAGAACGGAATCGTGTGGGCGCATGCTTCGCTGCCTTCCTCTTCGATCCAGACGAATGTGCGCACCGTTTCGAGCTTGTCCTTGATCGCTTCCACCACAGGTAGAAAATCGGTGTGAACGAGCAGGATCTCCGCGCCGGCGTGATTGATCGTATAGGCGATTTCTGACGGCGAGAGCCGCACGTTCACCGTCTGCAAGACGGCACCCATCATCGGGATGGCGAAGTAGCATTCGAGGTAGCGATGACTGTCCCAGTCCATGACCGCGACGGTACTGCCATGCTGCGCTCCGAGTCCACTCAGACCACCGGCGAGCCGCGCAATGCGTTCGCCCAGCGTCCTGTAGGTCAGCCGCTTCTGCCCTCTGTACACGATCTCCTGGTTCGGCGCGTGGGCGAGTGGCGTATGCAGCAGGTGCTTGATCAGCAATGGATAAGCATAGGCTGACGGCGTCGGATTCATCGCCTGGTCGTGCATCTACATCTCCTTGGTTCCGATAGTGGGTACCCGGTTCACGAATGCATCCACCAGCGGCGTCCGCGTAGTGGCATCTCGGCGATGCTCTCGAGCCGGGTTATGCAGGCGTGCTATTGGCCGATCAGGTCGATCTCGGGCAACTCATTGGCTTTGCAGTAGTCCTGATAGCGGCTCAAAGCCGTCCGCCACGTCTCGACGAACGTGACCTTGCCGTCTTCGTCGAGGAAGTGGAGCTCACCGGTCGACACCACGAGCGCCATACCATTGTCGTCGTCGGAGAGATTCGTGAACGAGTGTGACGACTCCGAGGGCTCAAACACGAAATCGCCGGCTTGCGCGATCCAGTCGTGCTGGTCGTATTTCCAGCGACCACTGAGGGTGTAGACCATCACCGTGCCGGTATGGCGATGAATATGCGCGCCTTCGCCTTTGGCCGCCTTCATGAGCAGGACCACTTCGCCCGTGACCGGGTTGATCTTGAAGTACTTGAGTAGAATCCTGTCGTTGATCGGCGCGAAGGGAATCCACGGCGTGGCGTTTCCAGCGATATGGACCGTGTCGATCGCGGAAACATCGTTGAGGGCTAGCGTCGCTTCTGCGTTCATGGAATGAGTCTCCGATTGTGTTGAGGGCTGGGCGTGCGCCGCGTGAACCGTGCGCAATCTCCAGTGCCTATTCAATCGCAAGTCGTCCGTGGGAACTTGACCTGTGCCGCCCTATTTTGTACTTTACGCGCCACTCGCCTGTTCTTTCCGATAGTGTGGGAAAGGCCAGAGAACGAGGCACAAACAACGGGAATACTACGACATGCAACAAACCGAAAAGCGCGAAAATCGTCGGATCGAGATCGCTGACCACGCGATCAGGTGCTTTGCGGAACACGGGTACGCTGAAACGTCGCTGCGCGACATCGCGGAAGCTGCAGAAATCAACTTAGGGCAACTGCACTATTACTTTGAGAGCAAGACCGACCTCATTCTCTACACAATACGTCGCTACAAGACCCGCTTCATTGGTCGTCTTGTGGAAGCGATGGAGCAGGAAGGAACCACGAAGAACCGCGTAACCTCTGTCATCGACTTGCTAATCGCAGCCGCTACGCGCGACGCGAAGATTCATCGTCTCTGGTACGACCTACGCGCTCAAGCACTGTTTAATCCAGGTTTGCGCGCGGCCACCTCGGAGATCGAGCGGGATCTGGAGAACGCCACCTCTACACTTCTTCATCTGCAGCAGCCTGAGGCATCACGCGGAACGATCCATCAGACATTTCTCCTGCTTGATGCGCACTTCTTCAATGCACTGCAAATGACACTCTCTGGAGAGGACCCCGAAGGCAAGCGATTTCGGCGCACCATACGGCGCCTGCTGGTTGCAGCGATTCCTGCCACTACAAAATAGGTCAACTGTCTAAAAAATTGACAAATTAGGACGATCGTCCCAATAATTCCGAACCTCGGGCGCTCGAGACTCGGGTTAGGGATCGGATCGATGAAGAGTTCCACGCAAGTTGCGGACGACGCACTCACCTCCAGCCTGCACCCGGTCGACTAGAAGTGACCTCCTCGCTATACCCCCTGTCAACCTGGATTTGCCATGTCTAACCTGCCCTCCTCACTGCCGCTCGCCGGCATTCGCGTTCTCGATCTCTCCCGGATACTTGCCGGACCGTGGTGTTCCATGGTGCTGGGTGACCTCGGCGCCGAAGTCATCAAGGTCGAGCACCCGAAGCGCGGCGACGACACCCGCGATTGGGGCCTGCGCGTCGGTTCGACCGAGACAGCCTATTTCAACAGCGTCAACCGCAACAAGCGCTCCGTGAGCCTCGACCTGCAAACCGCCGAGGGCCAGCAGATCGCGCGGGAGCTGGCGCAGAAGTGCGACGTCGTGATCCAGAACTTCAAGTTCGGCGGCGTGGAAAAGCTGGGCCTCGGATACGAGCAACTGAAGCAGGAACATGAGGACCTGATCTACTGCTCAATCTCCGGCTATGACCGCACGGGACCGGAAGCCGCACGTCCCGGCTACGATCTGGTGGTTCAAGGCGAGGCCGGGCTGATGGCGCTCAACGGCGAAGCCGATCAGCCGCCCCTGAAATTCGGCGTTGCGGCCGTCGACCTGTTCACCGGGATGTACTCCGCCCAGGCGGTGCTCGCAGCGCTGTTCGAGCGCCAGAAGACCGGCAAGGGACGCCACATCGAAATGGCGCTGTTCGATTGCGGCCTGATGATCACGTCGTATTACGGGCTGGAAGCGCTGATCATGGGCGAAGACCCGCCGCGTTACGGCAACGCGCATCCCTCGATCGTGCCCTACGGCGTATTCGATGCGGCCGATGGACCGCTCGTCATCACGGTCGGCAACAACAGTCAGTTCACGCGCTTCTGTCGCGATGTGATTGAACGCCCGGATCTTGCCGAAGACGAGCGCTTCCAGACGAACATCGGCCGTGCGGCGAACCGCGAGGCTCTCGTGCCCGAACTCAAGCGCGAGATTGGCCGGAGAGCACGCAGGGTGTTGCTGGAGCGCCTGGCTCAGGCCGGCATTCCATGTGGCGAAGTGCTCGGTCTTCACGAGGCACTCACCTCGAAGCGCGCGACGGACGCCGGGCTCGTGACGACGCAGCCGCATCCGGAGGCCGGCAGCACGCACGTCCTCGCTCCGCCCTACCGCTTCGACGGTGCGCGCTTGCCAGTACGAAGCGCACCGCCGCAACTCGGGGAAGGCACGAAGGATGTTCTGCAGTCGCTGCTTGGTCTGTCGGACGAACGGCTCTCACGGTTGAAGGCTGACGGCGTCGTTTGACGCCGCATTGCGCCTCGCTACAGGACCACACTTTCCTTCCGGTCCAGAGAAGAAAAACCTGGCGCGTAAAGTACAAAATGGGGCGGCACAGGTCAAGTTCCGACGGGCGACTTGCGATTGAATAGGCACTGGAGATTGCGCACGGTTCACGCTGCGCACGTCCAGCCCCCAACACAATCGGAGACTCATTCCATGAACGCAGAAGCGACGCTAGCCCTCAACGATGTTTCCGCGATCGACACGGTCCATATCGCTGGAAACGCCACGCCGTGGATTCCCTTCGCGCCGATCAACGACAGGATTCTACTCAAGTACTTCAAGATCAACCCCGTCACGGGCGAAGTGGTCCTGCTCATGAAGGCGGCCAAAGGCGAAGGCGCGCATATTCATCGCCATACCGGCACGGTGATGGTCTACACCCTCAGCGGTCGCTGGAAATACGACCAGCACGACTGGATCGCGCAAGCCGGCGATTTCGTGTTTGAGCCCTCGGAGTCGTCACACTCGTTCACGAATCTCTCCGACGACGACAATGGTATGGCGCTCGTGGTGTCGACCGGTGAGCTCCACTTCCTCGACGAAGACGGCAAGGTCACATTCGTCGAGACGTGGCGGACGGCTTTGAGCCGCTATCAGGACTACTGCAAAGCCAATGAGTTGCCCGAGATCGACCTGATCGGCTGCCAGGGCGGCCGCTAAGCGACGTCGACGCACCTGATCCACGCTTCTGCCTCACGGAGATCACACCGATGACTCACCTTGCACCCTCCGCACCGCTTCTGCCCCTGGAAGAGCTGACACTGGCCTGCGGGCCGCATACCCACAAAGCTCTGGCCGCGGGGCCGCGGAGCGGGGAGTGCGTTCTCCTGCTGCATGGGTGGCCGGAATTCGCCGACTGTTGGCGCGAGATTCTGGCCGCGCTCGGCGCAGCAGGCTACCGGGCAGTCGCTGTGGATCAGCGCGGCTACGCTGAGAACGCCCGGCCGAAAGACATTGCATCCTACGCAGCCGGGCATCTCCACTCGGACGCCCTGACATTCGCCAATCAACTGGGCGCAGGACGCTTCCATCTGATTGCCCACGATTGGGGCGGGCTGGTTGCGTGGGGGCTCGCCTCGACGCATGCACACCGCGTGAGTTCGCTGTCCGTGCTGGCCACGCCACATCCGTTAGCGCTGCAAGCGGCGCTCCATCAAGAAGACCAATACAAGCGCCTGGATTATGTTCGTGCATTTCGTCAACCAGGGGGTGTCGCAGAGCAACGCCTGCTGGCGGACGGAGCAGCGGCGCTGCGGGCCGCATACGCCGGACGCGTTCCAGCTTCGCTCGTGGACGACAACGTGCGGCGCCTCAGTGAACCGGGCGCGCTTTCCGCGACATTGAACTGGTATCGCGCGCTCCCCGACGATCTGTCTTATCCCGCAGGCCGCGTTGCCGTCCCGACACTCTACGTTTGGGGATCCGAAGACCGCGCCCTGGGCCGCGAAGCCGCACTGCTCACGGAGGGCTTTGTCGACGGGCCCTACCGTTTCGAAATACTCGAGGGGGCAAGTCACTGGCTCCCGGAAGAAGCGCCGGACCGGATCATCCCATTGCTGCTCGACCATCTCGCCGCCTCGCCGCTGGCGTGAATCCTCGTACTGGCAAAAGATCCGGCCCATCCGATCTACGATACGCACCGCACCCGTCACTCATGCCTACTCATTCCCTAAACGACAATCAGCCGATCGCACGCGTCATGGTGGCCGGCACCGGCGTGCTCGGCGCGCAGATCGCCTTTCAGTGTGCGTTTTCCGGTATCGACGTCGTAGCCTACGACGTCGATACCGCATGCCTCGATCGCGCGAACGCCCGTTTCGATGCGCTAGGGCGCGTCTACGCTGCGGACCTCGGCGCGTCTCGCGAGCAGATCGAAGCCACGCTGGCACGCATCGAGGGCAATACCGACCTCGGTTTGGCCGTCGCCGGCACGGACCTCGTCATCGAAGCGATCCCTGAAGATCTGGCAATCAAGCAGTCTTTCTACCGTTCACTGTCGGCAGTAGCGCCGGCCGGCACCATCTTTGTGAGCAACTCGTCGACACTGGTGCCGAGCCAGTTCGCAATGTTCAGCGACCGGCCCGAGCGCGTGCTGAGCCTGCATTTCGCGAACGAGATCTGGAAGCACAATATTGCGGAAATCATGGGGCATGCGGGCACCGACCCCGCCGTATTCGCGCGCGTGGTTGAGTTTGCGCATCGCATCGGCATGGTGCCTTTGCCGCTGCGCAAGGAGCAGTCCGGCTGCCTGCTGAACACAATGCTCGTGCCCATGCTGGTCGCCGCGCTGGGTCTGCTGGTCAACGAGGTCGCAGATGTTCAGACGATCGACAAGGCGTGGATGATTGCCAAGGAGGATCGCATTGGCCCTTTCGGCGTTCTCGACAGAATCGGCATGACGACCGTCTATAACGTGACCCGCGCGCTTGCGGAACGGTCGGGTGATTCGACGCATCGGCGCATGGCGGAATACGTGAAAACGCATTTCATCGATACAGGGCATCTCGGTGAACTGACGGGACGCGGCTTCTATCAATATCCCGATCCGGAATTCCTGAATCCAGCGTTCGTCGCCGCGTGAAACGCAGGGCAGGCTATGGCTACTCAGCAGAGCGTCCGGGGTCAGCTCCGTGACGCATTGCTCGAAACTGCCGGGGCGTGACGCCCCGCAGTCGCTTGAACGCACGGCTAAATGCGCTTTGCTGCGAATAACCGAGCAGTTCCGAGATCTCGGCGAGACGCAGGTTCGACTGCTGCACATACTTAAGTGCGAGATCTTCACGAACTTGTTCCCGCAGTTCATCGAACGTCGTGCGGGCCTCGGAGAGGCGACGTTGCAAGGACCGCGGGGACATGGCGAGCGCTCGCGCTATGGCGTTGAGCGAACTGTCCGTGAACGGCAAAAGTGCGCGAATCATCGTTTGCGTGCGCACCACCCATAGCGCCTCCACCTGGGCTCTTTCTCGCCGCAAATGTGCCTCGAGCACACGATGCGCGTTACGGCGAAATTGTGTCACCGGACGCGTCACCGTACCGCGATCGAGGACAATCGCGTTTCTGTCCTGATCGAACTCGAGGGATGCTCCAAACGTACGCCTGTGCATTGTGCAGTCCGCAGGCGCCGAATGACGGAATTGCACAACGGCCGGTTGCCAGGCGGTACCGCAGATGGTACGCAAATACTGCATACCGTTAGCGAGACCCAGTTCAACTGCCTGAACCTCTCCGGGACCGGAAGCGTTTTCAAGGTCGTAAGTCAAAACCATTCCCTGATCGTCCCGCACAGCCCGTACAGAAGACATCGACGTATGTAGTACGTAGAACTCGGCAAGCGTATCCATTGCCTCCCCGATGGTACGAGCACCATGCATCATGACAAGGATCGGCCCCAGGACCGCAAGGCCCTGATATTCGGCCAGCCTTAGTCCAAAGTTCCGGCATTGCGTAACTTCGGCAGCTAGCGAAAGGAATCGAAGCACTTGCGCACCCCGGATCGGCACATCCGCGGAACGGAGCGCAAGCTCCGGCAGATCGGTTCCGGCCGCAACCAACTCGGGTTGAACGCCGAGCACCTCAAGCAGAGGAGCAGCTCCGGTCAACACAACACTGGGTAGGTAGCCTTGCATTCTAGATACAGATCGTCACTTGAGATGGTTCGCTGCGAGAGGGAATTTACCCGATGGTATCGCGTTGTCGACTGAAAGAGTACGCGCATTTGGCGCGGGGTCTCATTCGCGACCATTTTGTCTTGTAGGACTTGCCGCGTGCCGCGACGCAGGTGTTGAACGGGTCGTCGACGATGATCCGGTTAGCTGGCTACGCTGTCTGGTGAGATGTGGCGCGCAAAGTACAAATTCCGGCGGCGCGAGTCAAGTTCCCACGCGTGAATTGCGCGTAAATAGGGACCAGGGATTATGCAACGGCAAATCGGCAAGTACCTGAAGCATGATTAGGCATCCAAAATTTATAACGACATATAAAACGCTTCGGCTTGGTCGCGTCTACGCGCAACGCTCTACTCAACGCGACAACACCGAATCACACCGCCGTTCACGCCGGTATCGCGCCATTCATTTACATACTATGAACTAAAGGAGACACCCTTCATGACGAAAAAGATTTCCACCATTCGTGCCATTCGAGACGCCGCCGTCGGCGGCGCCTGCACACTAGCCGTCACATTCGCCAGCGCACCCGCTGCTCATGCGCAAAGTAGTATCACCCTCTACGGCATCACCGACGCCTCGATCCTCTATACCAGCAAGACGGCCAACCTCGCCACCGGCGCCAGCGAAGGACACCAGTTTTCCTTTGAATCTGCCGGCGAAAACGCGTCTCGCTTCGGCCTGCGCGGAACCGAGGATCTCGGCGGCGGACTCGCCGCCATCTTCACTCTCGAAAGCGGCATTGACATCTCCAACGGGGGATTCGGGAACTCCAACGGCAACTTCTTTGGCCGCCAGGCTTGGGTCGGCGTCACCGGCGGCTTCGGCACCGTCACCGCCGGCCTTCAGTTTTCGCCGTTCCTGTTGTCCATTTTCGCGAACGACCCCCGGGACCTCAAGCAGTTTGGCAGCGGGCTCGTCAGCTACGTCGACAACGTCATCGTCACCGGCCTCTTCAACCCCAACTCCGTTATGTACACGTCGCCCGAGATTGCCGGCATCCAGGGCCGCGCGATGTACGCATTCGGTGGGTCTCCGGGTAACTTCCAGGCCGGACAACAGTATTCAGCGGGGCTCACATATCACTACAGCGGCTTGCTGATCACCGCCGCAATGTATAACGGCAACTCCGGCGGCTCCGCGGCCACCATCCCGAACCCTAGCACCATCGCCTTCTCCGGGCGCAACATCGGCGCCACCTACTACTTCGACCGCCTGACTGTCAAAGCCACTTACACGCTCTACAAGGTCGCCGGCTCCTTCGACAACCGTGTGATCTCCGGCGGCCTCGCCTACAAGCTCACACCCGCCCTCTCCCTCGACGGCGGCGCCTGGTACACCCGCGACGGCAACAACTCCAACAACCATTCGATCCTCGGCTCGCTCGGCGTCGACTACTCGCTGTCAAAGCGCACCACGCTCTATAGCCAGGTCGCCTACGTCAACAACCATGGGGGCATGAACACCGGCCTCGCGATCAACGGCGCGCTCTTTGGCGTACCTGGTTCCCAATTCGCCGCCGACCTCGGCATTCGCCACTCGTTCTGAACGTTCCCAGACGACTGCGGTCGGGGTATACCGGCCGCGACGACACCAGGCTTAAGCCCGGAAAGAGACAAGTCATGAAATCTGGCGCGATTACTAGCGCTCCGCCATCGCAATCCTCGCTGACCAAGGCGACCGATGCAGTGTTTCTAAAGATCAGTTGGCGGATCCTGCCGATACTGGTGGTCTCGTACATGATCGCTTACCTGGATCGCGTCAACATCGGCTATGCGCAGCTACAGATGAAACAGACGCTGCCGTGGAACAACGCGGTCTATGGCCTCGGCGCCGGCATCTTCTTTCTCGGCTACTTTCTTTTCGAAGTTCCAAGCAACCTGCTACTAGCGAGAATCGGTGCGCGCAAGACGTTGCTGCGGATCATGGTGTGCTGGGGCATCGTCGCTGCGGCGACAATGTTCGTCGCAACGCCGACCGAGTTCTATATCGCCCGCTTCCTGCTTGGCGTCTTCGAGGCAGGCTTCTTCCCCGGCATCATTCTGTACTTCACATGGTGGTATCCGTCGGCGCGTCGCGGCCAGGCGATCGCAATCTTCATGTCGGCGACAACCATTGTCAGCGTGATCGCGGGGCCGCTGAACGGCGCGATCCTGAAGTACCTGCATGGTGTCAACGGCTTGTCCGGCTGGCAGTGGCTGTTTCTGCTTCAGGGACTTCCCGCGGTAGCACTCGGTATTCTTGTTTTCCTGTTTCTGGAGGACAAGCCAGCGGACGCGAAATGGCTTTTGCCTGCCGAGAAGGACCTCGTGTATTACAGTCTCGAACACGACAGGAATGATGCTCAGAGCGAGATCCACGCGAAGTTGGGGGACATCCTGCGCAACCCCAAGGTCTGGCTGCTGTCGCTGGTGTATTTTCTGCTGCTAGGGGCGACCTACACAATAGTGTTCTGGGCTCCGACCTTGATCCAGAGCTGGGGGGTCAAGGACGTGCTGGTGGTCGGCATCCTGGCGGTGTTCCCGAACGGATGTGGCGTGATTGGGATGATCCTGATTGGGCGCAGCTCTGACCGGCTGCATGAGCGCCGCTGGCATTTCGCGGCCTGTGTTGCCGTCGCGGCACTCGGCCTGTGGAGCACCACGCTGCTTCAGGGCAACCTGGTGGGCGGGCTGATGGCGCTGTCGTTCGCCGTGATCGGCATCGCTGCTGCGACGCCAGTTTTCTTCACGCTCGTTAGCGAGTCTCTGTCAGCAGGTGCTGCCGCCGCGGGCATCGCACTCATCAGCAGCCTCGGCAACCTTGGTCCAGCGGCGAGTCCGGCGATCAACGGGCTGATCACACAGCACAGCGGCAGTATGGTCTACAGCATGTATGTGGTGGTCGCGCAGTACCTGCTGGCCGGGATCATCCTGCTAGTCTCGGTGCGTTCAGCAAAGGGCGTGCGCTCAGTTTAGTCAGTCGCTTGATCGACAGTAGTAATATTCCTGAAGGGACGCTTTGAAAGATCAAGCTCCACAATAGAAGTGTCGAGGCACGTGGTCGCCCGGTTTGGCGTCGCAAGCAGGCCCGGTCCAAGCTGGCGTTTCTCAAAGAGCTCCGCTACCTTGGCGACAAGCCGATGGATGCATGACTAAACGCCCGTTGCAACCACATCGAACCGAGCCCCGCCGGTCGATCTCCTAACGAAATGCCTTTGATCGAGAGGGTGGAGAGCAGAGCATGTTGCGCTTTCCCAGTATTCAAAGATGGCGGCCGGCGGGAGTGCGATCGGTTCGGTTGACCACCGGACTGGTGCTGTTCACCTATGTAGGGGCGCACCTCCTGAATCACTCGCTAGGGAATATCTCGCTCGCGTTGCTGGAGCGTGGTCTGCTTGTACAGAAGTTTATCTGGCAGGGATGGCTTGGAACAGGCGTGCTGTACAGCGCGCTCGTGACGCATTTCTTCCTGGGTCTGTGGGCTCTGTATGAGCGGCGCTCGGTGCATTGGAATCGGGGTGAGGCGACGCAGCTCGTCCTCGGTCTTTGCATTCCGCCGCTGCTAGCCAACCATCTCGCCAATACTCGGGTCGCATTTGCCGCGTTCGGCCTGAACAAGGGTTACGCGCAGTTGTTGTACTCGTTCTGGATCGCTTCGCCGTTCTTCGGTCGAGCACAGTTGGTGCTGTTGGTGGTCGCCTGGTCGCATGGGTGTTGCGGCGTCTGGTTCTGGTTGCGGTTGAAGCCATGGTTTGGGGCGTGGCGAAGCGTGTTGCTGAGCGTCGCTGTGCTGCTCCCGGTGCTCGCTCTGCTAGGCTTCCTGCAAGGCGGACGGGAAGTGATTGCGCTTGCGCAGGATCCCGTCTGGCGCGCCGCGGCGACTCGGTCGACGGTCGTCGGGACGGGATTGCAAAATCTCTGGCTCGCCGATCTGCGCAACGACTTTTTGCTCTTCGATGGTGGCGCGCTGCTGTTGGTACTTGGGGCGCGGCTGCTGCGCACGGTCCGGGAGCGCCGGCACGGCCGGCTCTGCATCTTGTACCCAGAGGGGCGCAAGGTATTCGCGCCGCTCGGATTTTCGGTGCTGGAAGCGAGCCGGATGGCCGGAGTTCCCCATGCGAGCACGTGCGGTGGCCGTGCCCGCTGCACATTGTGTAGAGTGCGCGTGCTCAGCGATGTGCCGCTGCCCACGCCAGCCGAAGCGGAGCGGCGCGTCCTGGAGCGACTGGGCGTTGACTCGCAGACAGTGCGTCTTGCTTGCCAGCTGCGGCCGATCCATGATCTCTCCGTGTGGCCATTGGTGCCGCCGGCCGCATCCACGGCCTTCCTGCAACCGCGTCAGCGGGACGTCATGCCGCAAGAGCGATTCGCGGCGTTCATGTTCGTGGACATGCGGGGTTCCACACAGCTTGCAGCGGCGCAACTACCGTTCGACAGCATATTCGTAGTCAGTCGCTTCCTGAGCGCTGTCTGTGCCGCGGTGGTAGAGGCAGGCGGTATGCCAAACCAGTTCATGGGCGACGCTGTGCTCGCGATCTTCGGCTTACACGGCGAGCCAGCCATTGCTTGTCGCCAGGCGCTTTGTGCGGTGCCGTTGGTGGCAGCCAACATTGATCAACTCAACGCTGCGCTCGAACAGCAGTTGCAAACGCCCATCCGGTTTGGCATTGGATTGCATTGCGGCCGGGCTGTAATGGGTGAGATTGGCTTTCGCGAGCATGTGACATTCACGGCAATTGGTGACCCACTGAACGTGGCCTCAAGACTTGAGGAACTGACAAAAGAAATCGCTTGCGACGCTATCGTGTCCGAACAGGTGTTCCAGCATGCCGGCGTTTCGGCGGCAGACCTGCCGCAGCTTGAGGCACACCTGAAGGGCCGCCATGACCCGGTTCCCGTCCGCGTGCTGTCCAAGGCGTCCCAGATGCCTCAGGCCTGACGCCACCTAGGAAGCGGGATGCGCTCGCAGGTCCGTGATGAAGCCGTTCAGTTCCATGTTCCCGGCATCGGTAATTGCCCAGTAATTCATTCCTGCAGCACTCCAGTGCGCGAGATGATAGCCCTGCCGCTGATAGATATGAGGCGTGGCGCCCGCGTCGTCGCCCGGCCATACATAAAGATTGATCGGGTGCAGCTTGTACCGATAGACCATCACGGCCACCGGCCGCCCGTCCAGGTAATCCAGCCGCCCACCGACCAGGGGATATCCCTGCTGCGCCAGATCGACCACCGGCGGCGCAAAGTCCAGCTTGCCGTCAAACCACGGTTTCACTGTGTGCCGGTCGGTTGAAATCACATCCGAGAGATGGTTGAACTGCAACGAGCGGATATGGTTGTCCACAAGTTCCTGACTCAGGCGCGTCTCGCTCGACGGCACCGAGAGGTACAACCCCGCGCTCCACGTCAGCGCGACCACACTCATCACCATCGCACCAACTGGTGCCCAGCCCAATGACCCACCGCCGCTGCGCCAACCGAACAGCTCAACCAGCCGTTGCCAAAGCGATGGCCGCCCCGGCAACGCCGCCTTGATGCGTTTCACCAGTTCAGCGGGCGCCTCGACGCGCAAATCCGCCCGCCTGAGCTGCGCACTCACCTGGCGGTGCTGCGAGTAGACCTGCTGACACTGCTCGCAGCCTGCCAGATGGCGCTCGCATTCGAGCGCCTCGGACAGGCTCAATTCCTGGTCGAGATAGCCGGGCAGCAATTCGAAGGCCTGTTCGTGATCCATCATGCCTCCTGATCCGTCGGGGCGAGCAGTGCCGCAAGTTGCTGGCGGCCCCGTCCGAGGCGCGACATCACGGTCCCCATCGGGATGCCCACAATGGTGGCGATTTCCTTGTACGACAATTCTTCCAGCTCCCGCAGGACGATCACCTCACGGTATTCCAGACGCAGACTCTGCAACGCCTTGTGTACCCGCCTCCGGCTCTGGCTGCTTATGAGCATCGCTTCAGGATTGTCGTCGTGATCAGCGGTACTCGTCTCAAGACTATGCATATCTTCCTCAAACTCCAACGTATCCGGTGCGTGGCCCCGGTTCTGCTGATACCAGGTGTAGAAGGTATTGCGCACAATGCTTAGCAACCAGGCACGGGCATCGTCGCCGCGGAATCCGCCAAAAAAACGGAACGCGCGCAGATACGCTTCCTGCACCACGTCCTGGGCATCCTGGTCGTTATGCGTCAGCCATCGCGCTACATTGAAGGCGGAATTCATATGAGGTAACACGAGCTTCTCAAAGCGCTGCGCGCTGACTGGATCGGCCATGTGAAATTCCTGCAGTAACCGTGATCCGTGACCGACAGTAATCAAACCGCCAGCACGTCGTTTTTATTCCCCGCCGGTCAAAATCGCTCAGTAGTACTCTGGCGTAGGTCGACATCACCCCGACCAGCCATCCGATATATGTCGCCGATCGCAAGCTGACGCGGACAGTCAGGCCAATGCTTTTATCGAAGATTTGGGAATATCTGATGACGAAGCGGCGTCTACTCATTGCATACCGCACGCTATTATCAGGAGTCTGAAATGAAGAAGCTCGCCATTGCCGCCATGTCGCTGTCCGTTCTCATGTCATCGGGCGCATTTGCCCAGAGCAAGACACGCGCCGAGGTCTATCAGGAACTGATCGAAGCGCAGCAGAACGGCCTGAACTATGTCACCGATACCTCGTACCCGGATGTCAATCCGATCTTCGCGGCGCAGGTCGCGCGCATGAAACAGGAGCATCTTGCGCAACAGCGCGCAGCCATGAAGAACAGCACTACCAATTGAACATGCGTTTCGTCCCGCCTGATCTTCCCTGGCGGATGACGGCACGCCTGCGTCCCGTCCTCTCACCACCGCTCGCATTATGTGCAGCCCAGGCTGATCTTCGCGGGAATCAGCATCCCAGGAAGCAAGGAGCAGCATCATGAAATCGGATTCAATGAATCAGTTTGTTGACCAGCCACTACGTGCGCTGGTTGTCGCGGGCGCGGTGCTGATGGCTACTTCAGCCAGCGTGTATGCACAATCTTCGTCTGCCCCTGCCGCACATCAGCTCACTCGCGCGGAAGTGCGACATGAACTCGAAGAGCTGGAGGCGGCCGGGTATAACCCGGCCCAGGGCGACGACGTTGACTACCCCGCCGACATTCAGGCCGCGGAAGCAAAGGTTGCCGCCAAACATCAAGCGGAAAGAAGTGCAGTGATGGGCCTGGGGCAGACCGGGCAGACGAAGCCGACACCTTAAGTCGGCGCAGCGTCACGATTCGGAACGTGATAATCCGTGCTGCGCACCTGCATTGATAGTGCGCAGCACGGAGCTCCCCCCTCGCGCCTTCTTCCGGACAGGTACTCAACCTCTGGCGGCATGAGCTCAGGGAGAGAGTGCACCTAATTGACGGTAATCGTCGCTTTCATATACGGGTGAATGCCGCAGAATACCTTGTAGACACCGGGTTTATCGAACTTGAACTGGAAGGTGTCGTTCTGATCGAGCGGGCCGGAGTGGAACAGGCCGGCATCGTTGACAACCGCATGCGGTTCGCCATCGAGATTTTTCCAGGTCACGGTCGAACCAGCTTTGACCGTGAGCGACATCGGCGAGAACATGAAGTTCTTTATCATGACCGCATTGGCCTCCTGCGCCTGCGCGACGGCGAAATCGGAAGCGATTCCCCACATCAGCATCCCGATGCCGAGGGAGACGACGAAGGCGAGACGAAAGAAAGTGGTTCGCATGATTAGGATCCTTGTGGGTGAGTGGTGTCCGAAATCAGACGAGTGTCGTGTCGGCAAGTGTCGCCTTCAGCGGGTGGCGCGCGATCTTGATGCTGGTCACGCCAAGCATCCTCGGAAGCTGATCGCTCGCCACCGTCAGCGGCATGGGGCCGGGGCCATTGCCGGCCGTCGGTTGGGGATACGCCGTCGAGCGCGCTGTATGGAAGGTGATATTGCCCTCCACCTTCGACACGATCTGATGGATATGCCCGTTCAGGACGGTGACCGAACCAAAGCGCTTCAGATAGCTCATCGCCTGGCCAGAATCGCCGGTTCCCCACCCCCACGGTTCGTAAATCGTCCACATCGGCATGTGCGCAAAGACGACGATCGGTGTGCTGGACGAGCGCCCCTTCAAATCGTTTTCCAGCCAGGCGAGCTGGTCGTCGCCCAGGCCTCCCAGACCATTCGGCTTGAAATGCATGACGTTGACGAGCCCGATGAAGTGCACGCCATTGTGGTCGAAGCTGTAATAGCCTTTATTGTCCGAGGCTTGACCGAAACGGTTGAAGTATTCCGTCCCTGGCCCGTCTGTCACATCATGTTCGCCGGGCACGGTATGCAGCTCGGTGATATTCAGGCCCGACAACAATTGGGCCGCGAGGTCGAACTCTGCCGGTTTGGAAAGATGGGTAATGTCGCCTGTGTGAATCGTCAGCGCCGGCTTGACCGGCATGGCGTTGACAAAATCAATCGTCTGCTTGAGCGTACCGGCGACATCCGGATTGGCTTCCTTGTTGAAGCCTATATGAGTATCACTGATCTGAAGGAACAGGGGAACACCCGAGGCAACTGACGAATCCTTCGCCGTGGCGGCAAGGGCTAATTCCACCGGCGTGAGAACACCGCCGGCCAGGACAAACACGGTGCCTACGCCACCGAAGGCAAGACATTTCAACGCGCCGCGGCGCGACGGATCGGATGGAATATCTGACGACATAGTGCCCTCTCGACTAAGGTTCAGGAGGTAGCCCGCCAGATTATCCGACGGGCCTCCGGACTGGATTCAATACATAGACTGCCGGGTCCTCCGTTTTATTCCCGCTCGCTGCACATTTCGAATGTGGTCGTGGGGTCGGCGCAACCGGTTCGCACCCTGGTTGGCTGCGGTGGCCGCGTACCAGGATCGCATTGTCACGCACGTAACCGCGACGTGATCAGAATCGGTGACCAATACCGATCCGCCGCCTGATGCTGACGAGCCGACGGCGAACTGATTTTGCTGTCGGCCAAGTGTGTTTTATTGAAGATGCGGGAATATCCAGCGACGAAACAGCGTCTACATAGCTAACCAATTGTGCACCTCGATTAGACATGCTCATGGCCATGCGAGGCCGCGCCTGAAAGTGCAAAGACCTGCAGCCCCCGCTCCAATTGAATACAGGAGATGCGAAAATGAACCAGTTTGATCTTCGCGAAAGCCCGATCCCCGGCGCGTACAGCGCTGGCGCAGCCCGCGACCACAAGGCGGCGAACGGCATTCCAGGTTTGCGCAGCCGGCCCGTAGGCAGGAAAGCTTCGTCGCGCATCCGCCGCGCAGTCTGGCTCCCTGCCGCCTTCGCGGGAATGATGGCTGCGGGATGCACGTCCTTGCCCCAGGCCGGCAGCAATGAATGCGTAGGTCCAGTCAGCTACTGCCAGCCGTTCTTCGGCTCCTGAATGGCAACTCTCCCCATGTCTGGTATCAAGGGCGACAAATGTGCATAGCAGATGGCTGGTGATTGCAGACAGAGGCGCATCGCAAAAAGGGGGCGCCTCCGATGCCGATCACTATCGTTGTCTACTTGCCAGATGCCTTGCGTCGTGGCGTTTTCTACCAGCAGCACGCAAGGCCCGGTTGTCACTTGCTGAGCAACGCGAGACCTGCACCTATTTGCCTGCGCTCCTCGTCAAGCCGAAAGCGTTGTTCGTAACTATCGATGGGCGAACCTCAAACCGACCCTGCCCGGCCTCGACAAACCGTGTGCGACCTGTACGCGCAATCCGTCGCATTCATGGCGTGTGCTTCGTCTGCGCCATCTGGCTTCCCCCCGTCAGCGCATCCTGTTGCGCTTGATGTTTGGCCTCCAACCTTTGTTCCGCCGCCTGAATGTCCTCTGGGTAGTAGAGATCATTGGGAACAGGGCGATATCCGACCGACGCCAACTCCTTGAGTTCTTGCCGCACTTCGGCACGGGTGACCTGATGCGTGCCGGGCTCCGCCGACGTTTGCGCGTACACACAGGCTGACGTTGCCATCAGCACCGCACTCACGATGAGCGAACTACGCGCGGATTGACCAACAAGCCGATTAAGCGAATTCGATTTCATGATGCTACTCCTTGGTTTTCGAGCGCGTGATGGCCGCGATCCACTCGACTCCAGCGCACAGCGCTCTGCATGGGTAAACCACGGAACCGTCATCCTTATTCCCTACTCTCTGGACCCGCCCTGCGCGGTATCGCTCCATCCGGCCTGAAGATATGGCCGGATGACCCGTCAACGGGACCACGGCTCGTTTACTCACACCGCAGTCGATCTCTTTTCTTAGGTATTTCGATCGTGACAATTTCCATTTTTTTCACAGGCTGCGGGAATATCCGGCGACGAAACAGCGTCTACTCATTGCGTATCGCAAAACGGTATGAGGTCTGCAATGAAGGAATCTGACATGAAAAGCGTATTCAAGAGAGCGGGCGTGCCGCGAGCACTGATGGCATTGAGAGGACTCCTGCTAGCGGTATCGTGTATCGCCGCGGGCAGCGTCGCAGCGCAAGGTCTCAGCCCGTATGACGATATCAACTCGCCTGAAAACAGCACCCGGTTGATGCCGCAGGCTGCACGCGGGAGCGAGTATCCCACCCACGGTGATCGGCAGGCGGGAGAGCTGAATCTGAATCCGACGGATCCGCGGGCGCAACTCGCCAATGGTTTGCCGAACAATGCGCAGTCTGGTGGATACGGATCGCCACTAGCCGGCGTGAGGACCAATGTCGTGCCGCCGCCGAAGAACTGAGGGTCAAGACGAGCCGGGTTGGTGCATGATGTACTGCAGATAGCTGACTGCATTGAATCGGAAGTCTGATCGCCATCGAATCCAGGCATCTCACGTGGCTGATTCGAATGCGCGCTGGCGGGCCATCAACGGCACCCTGACTGGATCCAGTGTTGGTCGCGCCGCCTGATCATAGGCGTGCGAGAACGGCAGGGACGGGTAGCTAGTCGGGGGCGTGGCTGGACCCGGCATTGAGGAGGTTTCCGATGGCGACGACGAACAGGAAGCGGCCGATCGCGCAGAAGACGATCACACTCGCACTTCAAGGCGGCGGAATGCACGGAGCGTTCACCTGGGGCGTGCTTGACCGCCTGCTGGAGGACGGCCGGCTTTCAATTGAAGGCGTCAGCGCCACCAGTGCAGGTGCGATGAATGCCGCCGTCCTGGCCCACGGTCTACTAACGGGTGATTCCGAAAACGCGCGCCAGGCGCTGCACGACTTCTGGCGCGCCGTTGCACAATCGGCGGAGAGCTACGACCCCTTCGGCAAGATACCGTGGTTAAAAGGAGCTCACACGCTCGGACTGGACCACTCGTCCATGTACCTCATGGCGGACATCGTTCTTCGCATCCTGTCACCGTACCAGTTCAATCCCCACAACATGAATCCGCTGCGCGACATACTGAACCAACACGTCGATTTCGCCGCGTTGCGCAGACATTGCCCGATACACCTATATCTATGCGCAACTAACGTTGAGACCGGAAAAATACGAATCTTTTCCGGCGAGGAACTGTGCATAGAGGCTGTGCTTGCTTCGGCCTGTCTCCCGACACTGTTTCAGGCAGTAGAAATCGACGGAGAACACTACTGGGACGGAGGCTATGTCGGTAACCCGGCAATTTTCCCTCTGATCTATAACTGCGGAACACACGATGTCGTGATTGTCCACATCAATCCGATAGTGCGCCCCGGCGTACCAACCACGCCGGCCGACATCCTCAACCGCATGAACGAAGTGAGCTTCAATTCGTCACTGATGCGAGAGATGCGCGCAATCGCTTTCGTAACCAAGTTGATCCAGCAAAGAAGGATTGAGCCCGGCGGGATGAAGGAAATGTTGATCCACTCGATTCGGTCCGACCAGACAATGGCCGCACTCGGTGTGTCGAGCAAGTACAACGCCGACTGGAACTTCCTCTGCTCTTTGCGTGACCAGGGACGGACCGAGGCCGGGGCATGGCTCGAGGAGAACTACCACCACATCGGCCAGCGATCGAGCGTCGATATCAGCAGGGAATTCCTTTAAGGCTACGTTGAACAAGCCGCGCAACGGACTTGAGCGCCGAAGATTGCAGAAAGAATCACTGAACTCCTAATGCAAACACAACGCTAGGCAAGATCGCCGCTATTTGACCGTGAAGGTGTATTCGGCTTCCGTGCGATGCCCGTCGGCAGCGACCGCAACCCATGTGACCGTATACACACCGGGCGTTAGCGGGTTCAGCAGCACCGCCATGTGTTTAGGGTTCGACGAATCGACCATCGACTTACCAAGCGAGACGGACCTCCGCTGTGCATCCGTCACCGTGATCGCGCTAAATGCCGCTTCGAGTCCGTCATCGAAATCGATCGACACCTCCCTGGGCGAAACAGACATGCTAGCCCCAGGCGGCGGCACCTGACGTTTTGGATAGGCATGGGCGTTCGCCAGTTGCGCGATCGCGAGACTCAACGCGGCGACGGCGCCGCGTGCAGTGGAGCCGTTCAGGAAGGAGTTTTTCATAGACGTATCGTCAATCTTGATCAAGGCATGGATCGGGTATGGATAGCGCGACAGTTACGTCACGCGCCGACGTGTGACGATCAGAACCGCGTACGGATCCCCAACCGGCCCACCGCCTGATGCTGATTAGTCGACGGCGATACGCCGTTCACGTTTGCGACGGCGGGCGCTCCCGTCGAATCCCGGCCGTTGACCGTCTGATAGACGACCGCTGCATAAACGTCGGTGCGCGGCGACAACGTGTAATTCGCACCGATGGCGAACTGGTTGTAGTTCACGCCGCCGACCTTGCCCGTCACCTCGCTACCACGCGTGTAGTTATAAGAAATACCCGCGAGGAAAGCGGGCGTCACGTGATACTGGAAGCTAGCTTCGGCATCGTTGAACACCGCCGTGCTGCGCGCAAGCGCCGCGATATCACCGAACCGGATGTTCGAATAGGTTGCGCCGAACACAGCAGCTCCGAGCGCATAGGAACCGCCCCAGCCGATAACCTGATACGACTGCGCCGTAGCGTAGCCGCTAAACACCGGCGTGCCCGTCAGTCCATTGGATGTTGCCGTATCGGCCGGGTTGCTGCCGAACAGCGAAGCCGCCGGGTTCTTCACGTTCAGGTAAGCCACGCCCATGGCCAGCGGCCCCTGCTTGTAGCCCACCCCGAGCGAATAGACCTGGTCCGTCGTAAACGACCCCGCCACGCCTCCCAGGCTGTATATGCCGCCGAACGTCAACCCTGAGTAATCGATGCTCCTGAACTTGATCGCGTTGTTGGTTCGACGGCTGTTATTGAAGTTATCCAGATCGCCTGGGTGAGCCGAGTGCGCTGTACCAACATTCGAATCCCCGAATTCGAAATTGCCCAGATAGTCCACCACGCTGTCGTACTGACGGCCGAGCGTGAGCGTACCGAACCGGCTGCTGCTCAAGCCGACGAAAGCCTGGCGGCCGAACTCCGCACCGCCCTGCCCGAGCTTGCCGGTATTGAGGTCGAAACCATTCTCAAGCGTAAATATCGCGGCAAGGCCACCGCCCAGATCCTCGGTGCCTCGCAGACCCCATCGTGTGCCGTTCAGTCCGTTGATGGCATCGAGCGCGTATTTGGTGCCGCCGCCGGCCTTGCCTGCCACCGGTACATTGCTGACGGCCTCGAATCCTTCATCGATCAGGCCGTACAACGTCACGCTGCTTTGCGCATGGACGACACCTGCCAGCGGGCACAAAGTTGCTAATGCCAGAAGTTGCTTCTTCATTGAGTGATCCCCAGATAGCCTGCAATTAAGCCGCAAGAAATTGGCGCATCCGCACCACGGATGTCCGTGTTTCAACCATGCGCGACCTGCTCGACGTCGCCCGACGTTCTGGTCCTTCGCGCGTGGCTCCATCCGGCTTGACGACGAGGCCGGATGAAGGCGTTTACCAGGGCCGTCGCACGTTTATTCCCATCTAGCTCGAAATTATTTGGCGTGTTGCAGGGTGCCCGCGTTCTTTTTCACAAACCCGGGAATATCCGTCGACCAACTGTGGTTAACTCAAATGCACATCTCGCAATATTCACCAGATACTAAGGAATCTGAAATGAATAGATCAATCTTGTTAGCTCGAGCCAACGCTGAGTCACTGACATTCATCTGATTCTCGGCCCGCCCTCTCTATCCTGCGAACCAGCACCTTGAAACACCAGGAGTATCGTCATGAAATCAATCTCACAAATTCGGTTATTCGACCAGTCGTTGCGCAACCTGGCGGTCGCAGGCGCGATTCTGATGTCGACTTCGGCTGGGGTGTTTGCGCAAACCATGCCTGAGCCGCCGACACATAGAGTCACGCGCGCAGAAGTCATGCAAGAACTCTACGAACTGGAGGCGGCAGGGTACAACCCGTCCCAGGGCGACGACGGTTCATATCCCGCAGATCTTCAGGCAGCGCAAGAAAAGGTTGCCGCCAAACATCGAGCGGAACGAAACGCGGTGATGAGCGCAGGCCAGAATGGGCAGGCGAAGCCGGCGCCTTGAGGTGCAGGCGGTCGCCAGTATTCCGTGTACATCGTTGATGTCGCGTACGCGACGTGATGCACGGTAGTCAGGTGTTGCCGCGGGCGATGGTTGTGCAACGTAAAACGCAGCGTTCGGGGCGAGGGCACCACCTCGCCGCGCCGCCCCGCACGACAACGAGCTTTCTGTCGTTCATATTGGTCCGCACATCACGGCGGACCACGTCATTGCGATGGAACCAGATGACATTACGCGGCGTCACGGAAACGCCGGGATCGTCGGGTCCGTTCCCTGGATGTCGGCCTCGGCGTGACGCAGCTTGATCACCTCCTCGATTTCTTCGACGCGATCTTTTGCGACGTCGACCATCATCAGCAGTTCGCCTTTTTCTATAGCCTGTTCAAAGCGCTTGAGCCGCGTATTCGGTACATCGACACCAATCATCGTCGCCGTCCATGCACCAAAGCCGGCGCCACAGAGCGTGATCGCCACGACCGCGCCGCCTGCAATCGTCAGGCCGGCCGGCGGGAACGCCAGTGCGACAAGTCCGGCCAGCGTCCCCGTGAGGCCGCCCATCGCCGCCCCTCTCGCGAGGGCGGGCAACAGATCGCTGCGTTGCGCCAGGGTTGCTTCTGGCAAATCCTCGAGCGGCACATTGTGATTGGCGATCACGTGGACATGTCGCCACTCGACCCGCGATAACAGAAGTTCGTTGATGATCATCTGTGCACTATGCACATTCGGTAATAGCAAATAGATACGTCTCATGTCCTTCTCCCGAACGGTGGCTCACCAGTCCCGAAGCATCGGGAGGGTGTCTTGTCCATACCGCAACTCGAGTGAGGTTATTCCCGAAGGACTGGCCTGTTGGCAATCGACCGGGAATAGATCGCGCGTACTTTCGCCCAGCATTCCGAGGTGGCAAGCGTATTCCGCGAGCGTGTTGCACGGAACGCTGTACGTACTGCTGTTCCTGGTGCCGCTTGCCGGTTACGTGCACCGACTGGCGGGCGCACATCCGGTAAGTTTTTTTGGTTTGGTGGATATGCCGGTCTTCATCGGCCGGGACGAACCTTTGCGTTTGCTGACTGACACGCTGCACCACGGGTTGGTGCTGACGCTTGCGCTCTTGATGATTGCGCATAGCGCCGCCGCGTTGAAACACAAGTTCATCGACCGCGACGGCGTTGCTGGACGCATGGGAATTTGATCTACAGAAACTTCACGGGAGGCGCCCTCTCCCGGCATCCTTCGAGATTTTCGTCAACGTAGGCTTGCTGGGCGACGCGGTCGCCAATGCATCATTTTTTTCCTGCACCCCTGGTAACTTTGGGAATAAACGGCGCCCGCTCCCTGTATACCGTAGTGTGAGCACGCCTGATGAAGACTGCGGCGTTCCATCCCCTCACATTGAAGCGAACAGAGAAAAGGGGAACGCGGTGTCCAACGTTCTGGATCACTGGGTTCCGGTCGGTTGCGATGCATGTGGTCCGACGGAACCCGGTTGAGTTTTCCGCGCACTTCATGATGCAGAACTAGCAACTTCCTGTCATTTATATTGGAGTCCAAAGTGAATAAGCGAACCATTATTTTCTCCCTGATCTTTGCCGCCGCAGCGGGCGTTGCGATCAACGCGCAGGCTCAAGAAAAGACCCGGGCGCAGGTGCGGCAGGAGTTGATTGAAGCGGAACGAAACGGTCTGAATTTCGTGAGTGATACGTCGTACCCAGACGTTGCGCCGATCTTTGAACAGCAAGTCGCGCGACTCAAGCAGCAAAACAGCGACAGTGGGATGGGTGTTGCAACGACAGGCACAAGCGATGCCGGCCGCATCAAACGGGAGACGCCTCCTTCAGATCCGTCAGCCTGCGTTGGACCTGTCAGCTTCTGCACTATTTATTCCGGCTCTTGAGCCACACGTCAACGTGCTTCACTAGTTCCCCGGCAAACCGGGTCCCTTGTTGGAAGGAGTCAAGATCATGAAAAAGCTCGCCCTGCTGGCACTGACGCTCAGTGCGGTCGTCATCTCCACATCGACTTTTGCGCAGTCAGCGTCCGTCCCGCTCACCAGAGCGCAGGTACGCGCCGACCTCATCAGGCTCGAACAGGCCGGATACAATCCGTCGGCCAGCGATGACGCGACTTATCCCGCCGATATCCAGGCTGCGGAGGCGAAAGTAGCCGGCCAGGACGCTGAACAGCAAGCCGCCACACCCCAGCAGCAAAAAAGCGACAGCGGCATGGGCGCCGAAATGAAAGGCACGAGCGATTCCGGCCACAAAAAACAGGATATGCATCCCTCGAATCCGTCGACCTGCGTCGGACCTGTCAGCTTCTGCGATATTTTCTTCGGCTCTTGAGCCACAAGCCACCGTGCTACGCCAGAAGTGGTTTCATAAACGCCACGTGCTAACTTCTCGTGTGCCGTATTAGCTTGCCTGGCATGGCACGACGAGAAAAACTTGCAGAAGAGCAAGGGTGCGAAGCTCATGTTTTTTTCAGATGCTCATGGTCTTTCACTCTTACTTCTTGAACGCCATCAGCCGATCCCAAACCAAGCCGCGACTACAAACCGAGATCCGCTTTCATTGTGCTCATGTGATTCACTACGCGTCGCGCATAACCCCTGGCGCCGCCGCTATAGCGATATAACGCGTTCTCGAGATTTCCATCCGCCGCTTTTATGTAGTTCTGAAGAATTTCTGACCCGATTTGGACATTCGTGCGCGCGTCAGTCAGATCGGACGTGCGAAGGACGCGGTCTCTGTGCTGAGATGGAAGCACTTGCATGAGTCCCGTGGCGCCAACCACACTTATCGCGAATCGGTCGAAACTGGATTCGACTGCGATCACTGCAAGTAATAAGAACGGCGAGATTGTGTGGCGCCTGGCTGCGTTCAGCACCGCGTGACCGATTTCCAATGCCTCGGGCAACCCAATATGAAAGCGGGCGCTCACAACAGTTGCGATTTCCTCTGCTGTGGGCGTGCTCTCTCGGGGCGCGTCGAAAGTGTGGGTGGGCGTTTGCCAAACCTGCGAATCAGCGCCATAACACAGTCCCGCTAGCGACCCGAAGACCACAATTGCCGCGAAGACAATACCGCGGAAGCGGTGCGCGATAGCGCGTGGCCAATCAATGAATTCTTCGCTCAGGTCCGCAAACATGGTCTATGTTCCTGAAAATTACTACCGCGCACCATGAGCATTCCCCAGGTAGGCACGGGGCTGCATTGACGGACACTTTCGTCGCTGACACACTCAAATGACGGCCGTCCAGGCGTTTGGCCGGCACAGGCATCATTCAATAGAATTTCGTCACCGGACGCGGTGTAGCTGGCGGAAAAACATTCCACGTACCGTCGATGTGCCTGAAGAACAAGAAGGAAACCCGTCGCTCCTGTCGCGACACCTCGACGCGCACGAAGCGCGTGCCGCCGATTGCCATTCGACTGAAGTCGCTCACTCGGGCAGGTGCGGCCGGCGTTGGCCTAAGCCATTTCTCCACCACAGAACGAAGCGATTGCTGCGCGAATCTCACACGCTCCGGTGCGGAATTCAATGTCATTGGGCTCATTTGGCTTGCCTCCATACCGACAGATAGTCCCCTTCCCCCTGGTACGCGAAATTTGCCGGGAACACTACGCCGAGCTCACGTACAGCAGGCCAAGGTTCGAAGATCGGACTTTCGCCAACAATCGACCCTGGTCTTTTTCGATTCATCGAATTTCGATGATGGTCATTATGTTTTCCGCTTGTACAGTTTAGACTAGTGCAAAACTTACCCCACGTAAAGTATTGCGGGATTGGGACTATCCCTATGTGGCGGCGCCCTGCGAACACGAGAATCATCAGAGCTTTATCGTGAGCTGTGGGGACCGCACGGCCACGGCGAGCCAATCAAGCGGCAAAAAATGGGGACCTGAACAGGGGCGTTTAACCTCGACTGCGGCATGCAAGTAACGCCTTGATTCCCGGCACAGCATGCACGCTTCGCCTCTGCTCCCTACCCGCCCTGAGCCCGCCACGCCGGTTGCCGCAATAACGTGCGAATTATCCAGGCTATGCTCGTCACTAAGCTGAGCGTAGAAGTCGCGGATCAGGTCGGCGTGCCTTGCGGAATATTGAAGTGCCGAAGTCAGTGCGCGACGCCGAAAAATGCTTCCGCGCCTTCGGCCGGCGTGAGTCCCACTCTGAAATAGCCCTCAAGCCGTTCAGCCATCCCGTCGTTCAGGGTGAACGGCGGGTGGAGGAAACCGACCGAAACGGCATGGTCGTACCATGCCAACATCCATGCACGCAGACCTGCTTCGTCCGGCGAAAATTCATTCGACAGATCTTCAGCCATGCGCTGCCTCCTTCGCCATTGCCTCGCCGTTCTGCGGCAACACGGCGGCGCTCATCGAAGGACGAGCGTCTCCGGGCGGAAACACATGCCAGATCCCATCGCTGTGACGAAAGAAAAACAGCGCGAGCGAACCACCCGGCCGTTGCACTTCGAGGCACACACGACGAGTCCGGCCAGATCGTGAGCGGTGTATCGACAGCACGCGGACCGACTGGCGGCATTCCGTACCAAGCAGCTTTCCAACCAGCCCACGCAACGATTTTTCAGCCACGATGTCCGCACTCCATGATGCAAGTGAAGTCATCGTAAGGTGCCTGAAGCGGAGGTTCCGTCGGGAGCGCCGGATAGTTCATTAAGGAAAGGCTGATTCGCATGTCAGGATTCCCCTAATCCAACCGCTGCGCTGATCAATTCAGCTTCCGCTATTCGGCGGCGAGGCGGCATCCGATCGCATAGTGGGTCAGTTCAGACTACCGTTGAGCCGAATCAACAGAGAAAACACAAGCAGCGCATAAGGATTTCCTGACACGAAGTTCAGCATCGACCGGCCTATCTTTCTTGATGTCCTGACAGCGCCGCGATAACTGTCCACATAGGATGAAGACACATCAATCGTCCTGTTCCCGAGTGTGGCCATGGTTCCGTATTTGTCTGAGCGAGAAAACGCGGTTGAGCATATCAACGCGAAGTGCATCCACCTGTTCGATCTGTGGTGCGAAAGCAGAAGCGTCGTGCCGCTGACGTATCTGTTAAAAGGCTGGCCACTGACGAACAGCGATCCCGAGGCCATCCGGCGCCTCGGCAACGCGCTACGCGATCTCCGACGACACCATCTGCATGACACCAACGCCGCGTCATTTCAGGAACTCTGCGAGTTATCGGATTGCGTCGAAGACCTGCTTGTTCTGTCGGCCATGACAACGTGGGCGATGAACAGCGGGTAGCGTGAACGGGGATATCGAACCCGCGTAACGCAACTGGTATGGGGGGAAACTGCGTGCAGTTCAATGAAATCAGTGACGAAGAGTGGCTTCTGCTGGCGCCCGTTCTGTCGGATGACGCCATCGTTCATGGGCAGCGCGGCCGGCCTCGCGCGCAAGTTCGTCTCGTGGCGAATGCCGTGCTGTGGGTACTGGTGACCGGCGAACCCTGGTCGAGATTACCGAACATCTATCCGTCGGTGCCGACGTGCCGGTCACGGTTCGAAAAGTGGCGTACGAACGGCACCCTTGCGGGAATGCACAGGCTTCTTTCGAGCCGCGGTCGCACCTTCCGTTGCGGTCCGGATGGCCTGCTGGAACCGCAGCATATCCAGCCGCGCTCCATCGACCGTCAATCCAGGGACGAGGGCCTTCGCAAGGTGTTCTGGACAAGTCAGGCGTCCTGGCAAACACCGCACGGCGCACGCCGGCCACCCCATGCCGTGGATACGTTCACTCAAGTCGCGCAGCAGCTCCAGGATTCTTCGCATGTAGTGCCTGATCGCGTCGAATCCCGCACCCCGATGAACGCCCCTCAATCCATCCACCAGCCTGCCTCGCCATGGATGGGCCTCGCCTCGCAAGGCAAGCGCGAATCCGACCCGCGTGGCTACGTCATATACGTTGCGGCCGATCGGGTGGCGAACGCCCGGTTCCGTGGATGGGCCGAGATCGTGAGGGACGCGCAGCGGGTCGCCCGTTCCGGGCTTATCGGTCCGAGCTTCACGAGCTTCGAGGCTGCGCAGCAGTACGCATTCGAATGGGCCCGGCGGTGGATCGATGAGGAAAGCGACGTCGCAAGAGATGATGTCAACGCCGTGAAGTGCGATTCGTGGCAACGGAAAGTCCGGTCCGGGTGAGCAACGCATCGGCGCCGTGCCCGTGAGAGTTGCGCAGGCGCAATGGAGCAACAGTCCGCGGCGGCGTCAGCTCATCCAGTAGTCGTGCGGAATTCTGCGGTCCGCTTCTGAGAGGTAGGGATTGTCCAGCCGGAAGGTCTTCCGGAACGCGGGTTTTGTGCGCGCCAAGGCATCCTGAATGTAGGGATGGGAGTTGAACAGTTTCAAATAGGTGCCATCGCGATACGCCTGCACGAGTCCCTTCTCAATCGTCTTCGCCAAGGCTTCGTGGCCGGTCGCGACATAGAAAATAAAATCGGACCGATACTTCAGCATCAAACGATTCTCGACCACCAGATCAGGCTCACGGTGCTGGCGACCCTCGAGTTCGGCGAACGCTTCGACAACACCTCGTGGAAAATAGTCGACGCGCCCGCTCTGGACCATCTGGAACATCGTTTCGTAAGTCGACGTCTGAACATCCAGACCCGTCGCTTTCAGGATATCGACGTCGATCCACCCTAGCCCCTGGCCACACGTGAATGCCTTCAGATCAGAGAAGCGCTCGACCTTGTCGAAATCCCGTTGCCGGTCTTTTCTTATGACGAACACGCGGTAGCCAATCAGCCCGCGATGGATTGGAATCCGGACCACGTTCAGTCCGCGTTCGGCCGTCGCTTCCATGCTCGTCCAGTGCAGACTGATCGTATTGCGGCCGTTCGCAAGCTCGGCTAGCGCGCGGCCACGTTCCATGACGATTTCGGCCTGCCGCGCCGTGTAGGCGGCATTCGCCGTTCTCATCGCCAGATCGAGGACAGCGAGCGCAAATGCGGCATGCACATCGCCGCCAGGACGAATGCGCGGATAGACGATATCGAAGGGTTCTGCCGACACGGCGCGCGCGCCGACTGTGACGCCTGCAGCACCCAGCGCAGCCAGTACAAAGCGCCTGCGATGCATAAATGGTGATTTCCTGACACGGAATGATGCGTCCGGATCGACGCATGTTCGCACAGGCTCCCACCTGAACGGCTTCCCATCGTGCCATGCGCGATGCATGCTGGCAAACCGTGTTTTCCCGCTGGTGCGGGAGATTCCTGTCGCCGTCTCTTTTGTTGCTTTTTCAATCCTGGTCGGCGCTATGTGCGCGCAGCGAGCAATGAGTTTTTTACCTCAGTGATTCACGCCAGTCACCAGTTGCAGCGGCGTTTCAATGACCCGCGACAATTCACTCTGCTTCCTATGTTCAGTGACCGCCTTCAACGCCACGTCGACGCCGAACACAGCTTGCCGATCGGCAAACTGGTTCATCGTCGCGAGCACGCGGCCGTCGGCGAGCAGCGGTTTGAGCGCGTCGCTGCCGTTATACCCGGTGACATAGACACCGCCGGTTCTCCCCGCATCGCGAACGGCATCCACCGCCCCCATCGCCATATTGTCGTTGCCGCACATCAACGCACGGATCTGAGGATAGTCACCCAACATCTTCGATGCAGCGTCCCGTCCTTTCCCATAGTCCCAGTCGCCTGCTTGTATCGCGACGATCTTCATGCCGGCCGCGTTCATTGCGTCCTTGCTGCCGGCCGTGCGTTGCTGCGCATTGCGGTCGGCGGAAATGCCCTCGATGATCCCGACCTGATCGCCCGCCTTGAGCTGCCCCGCAAGATAATCACCCACCTGCCTTGCGCCGTTGCGATTGTTCGGACCGACGAACGGCACGGAGATGTGGGCGGCATCCTGCGACGCATCATCGAGCGGGTTATCGATCGTGACCATGATGATGCCGGCCTTGATCCCCCGCGCCACGATCGCTGTCAGCGCCTTCGAGTCAGTCGGCGCGATGACGATCGCGTTCATCTTCGCTCTAATCAATTCGTCGACCATCCGGATCTGCGCGGCAGTGTCGTGCTCCGTTGCCGTGCCGCGAATGGTCAAGCCGAACTGCGGCGCGAAGTGCTTCTGATAATTCTGCGCAGCGTTCGCCATAGCTACCGTGAACGGATCAGTCACCGACTTCAACACGAGGGCGAGCTTCAGTTTGCCGCCCTGCATGGCATCGACACGAGCCGTACCTGTCAGGCCTGCCGCAGCAAGCGTGCCGGCAACCAGCACGCGGCGGCGCATCCTCTGCGTCATTGATTTTCTCTCCTTGGACCACACAGACGAAGGATCAAACCGCCGCCAACGCTGCCGCGTCCCGATCGTCTGCGCCCGTTAGCTGCCGCAAAACGGCAGCGATTTCGTCGAACAGCGGCCGGCTGCCGATCTCCTCGCTCAGGCAATTCTCTCTCAACGCTACCAGCCGCGCCGCAATATCCGCTTCCGTGTCGACCCAGTCGCATCGGTCGATCAACTCCTCGAGCAGACAACCATACGCCCTGACTTCCAGCCGCTGCAGCGCGGAGCGGAAGTCTCGATCATCAGTCGCATAGAACGACGCCGCGCCAAAATCGCCCAACAATGCGCGGCCCTGCCCACAGTGCAGAATATTGTGTGCGTACAGATCACCATGCATCACACCTTGCCGATGCAGATGACACGCTGCCGACGCCATGCCGTATGCAATGCGTAACACCGAGGCCAACTCGAAGCGCGTGTCGGCATCGTAGACGTCGCGCGTGCATGACTCGAGGCTCGGCGGTCCGGCAAGGTTCGTGAATTGCGGGTCGATCAATTCCATCACCAGGCCATGCGCGCCCGCCGGATGGTCCTTCACCTTGCCCACCACCGGAATCAGATTCGGATGATCGCCGGCACCAATGCAGGCCGCCATCTCGCAGTCCGGCAATCCATCGCTAGTCACGGCGCCCTTGAACAACTTGACGGCCACAGGCCTCTTCGCATGTTCATGACGAGCAAGAAGCGCGGCACGATAAATGACACCGGAGGCGCCCTCGCCTAACCGCTGTTCGAGTCTCAACTCATCCCATCGAATATCGGCAATCGGCGTATCGGTAAGCGCCGCCGTCTCCAGCGCTTCGCTGAACGGATTGCCGGCGAACGCCAGCCAGGAAAGCCGTGGCAAACGCAACAGCCACGCAGGCAGCCCGCTGAGTTGATTCGCCGCGAGACGCAGCAGTTCGAGCCGCGAGCAGGCGGCCAATTCCTCGGGCAGTGTGCGCAACCGGTTACCGGCAAGCATCAACTTCTGAAGTTGCGTGCAGGCGCCGATTTCCGCAGGCAGTGCCTCGACCTCGTTGTCGGTGAGAACCAGCCAGCGCAGCAGCGGCGGCAGCGATTGACCCGACACCTTGCGAATGCGGTTCGCCTTGAAGCCGACCATGCTCAGTTGCGAACACTGCCCGAGGACTTCCGGCAATTCGGTGAAGGGGTTGTCAGACGCAAAAATGATGCGCAGCTTGCGCAGCCGTGACAAATCATCGGGCAGCCTCGAGAGTGCATTGCCCGATAGATCGAGAATTTCCAGCGTATCGGCCAGATCGAAAATCTCGCGTGGAAATTCGCTCAGCCCGCACGCCAGTTTGAGTCGGCGAGTACCCGCCAGTTGTCCGGCTCGCAGTTGTTCGAGGGTGGTTGTCACAGTCGTAGAGAAGAGTTCCGGTTGCCAGTGAGCGATGCGCCGAGGGTATCAATTCTACTGAGTCGCGGGCCGCGCGCGGAATTGGATAGCAAGATCCGGCGTGACCTCTGCGAGGGCGAGGGTTAAGCTGTCAGGTATCGGAGCCATGGCAGAGCGCGTTCGCAGCCTCGCATGAAGCCATCTCAGTCTCCAGCCAGTCAGGAACCCAGCAAAGTGACATACGCATACAAGTTAATGAATTCGCCCGTCGGCGAGCTGAAACTCGTGGCAAACGGCAATCGGCTCGCCGCCATTCTGTGGGAAAACGACAAGCCGAACCGGGTGCGCCTGCCGGAAATGATCGAGGCGGATGAGCGCCCGATCCTGATTGAAACCGAGCGGCAATTGAACGAATATTTCGCAGGGACGAGAGACCGGTTCGACCTCGAACTCGACTTCCAGGGAACGGACTTTCAGAAGAAAGTTTGGGCGGCGCTCCTGACGATCCCGTTCGGCGAGACGCGCAGCTATTCGGACATCGCTACGCAAATCGGGAACATCAACGCGGTGCGAGCCGTGGGCGCGGCGAACGGCAGAAATCCGATCTCCATCGTGGCGCCGTGTCATCGCGTGATCGGCGCGTCCGGCGATCTGACCGGCTTTGCCGGCGGACTGGCGAACAAGATGTTTCTTCTGTCGCTCGAAGCCGGGCAGACTTCGCTGGAAGCGGCTGCGGATTCGAATGCCGCTGCGACTGCCACAGCGGCTGCTGCTTCAAGCGCGACTCCGGGAACGGTCGTCCGGGAAGCGCCGGTGAAACCAGCACGCCCGGCGCCGAGCCGTGGGACGCAGCACTCGTTGTTCGGCAACTGAGCGGATTAGATGGAACGGTCGTGACATCACGAGGCGGCGTTCAACGCCGCCTGATGCGCCACATCACCTAATGCAACCAAGCCTCGCTCGCCTATGCGCTCATCGGTCATATCATTTCAACAATACTTGAAATGTGAAAACGATCAGCGTATCGTTCGGCCATGGACTCGAACCTTGTTGTACGCGCCCTTGGCGCGCTCGCTCATGAATCGCGGCTGGCGATCTTCCGTTTGCTGGTCGTCGCTGGGCCGGATGGCATGGCCGCCGGTGAAATCGCGCAGCAGCTCGGACTTTCCCCGTCAAGCCTCTCCTTCCACCTCAAAGACCTGTCACATGCCGGGTTGGTGACACCCCGGCAGGACGGGCGCTTCATCATCTATTCGGCGAATTTCGAGGCGATGACAGGCCTGATCGGCTTCCTGACCGAAAACTGCTGCGCCGGCGCACCATGCGCCGCGAGCGATCTCCCCGGCTGCTGCGAAAAATGAGTACCACCAGCACAGTGGCGCGCGGCGCACGGCCGGCGATCGGATTCTTCGAGCGTTACCTGACCGTCTGGGTGGCGCTGTGCATCGTATGCGGCATCCTGGTCGGGCAACTGCTTCCGCAACTCTTTCAGGCGATCGGCCGCATGGAAGTTGCGCAGGTCAATCTTCCAGTTGGCGTGCTGATCTGGGCGATGATCATTCCGATGCTGGTCAAGATCGATTTTGCCGCGATGACGCAGGTGAAAAGCCAGTGGCGTGGCATCGGCGTGACCTTGTTTGTAAACTGGTTCGTCAAACCGTTTTCGATGGCGTTGCTCGGCTGGATTTTCATTCGGCATGTGTTCGCACCATGGCTTCCTGCGAATCAACTCGACAGCTATATCGCCGGTCTCATTCTGCTTGCCGCCGCGCCCTGCACGGCGATGGTGTTCGTCTGGTCGCAACTCTGCAAGGGCGACCCGTATTTCACGCTATCGCAAGTGGCGCTCAACGACGCCATCATGATCGTGGCATTCGCGCCGCTCGTTGCCCTCCTGCTAGGTTTGTCGGCGATTTCGGTGCCATGGGACACGCTGATCGTTTCGGTCGGCTTGTACATCGTCATCCCCGTCATCCTCGCCCAATTTCTACGCCGCCATCTGCTCGCCAAGGGCGACGCGTATTTCCAGCAGGCGGTCGCGCATCTCGCGCCCTATTCGATCAGCGCGTTACTGGCAACCCTCGTATTGCTGTTCGCCTTCCAGGGGCAGGCAATAGTCAAGGAACCACTGGTCATCGCGATGCTCGCGGTGCCGATTCTGATTCAGGTGTTCTTTAATTCCGGCCTCGCCTATCTGCTCAATCGCCGGCTTGGCGTCGCGCATTGTGTTGCAGGTCCGTCGAGTCTGATCGGCGCAAGCAATTTCTTCGAGCTTGCGGTGGCCACGGCGATCAGCCTGTTTGGATTTCATTCGGGCGCGGCGCTTGCCACGGTGGTCGGCGTGCTGATCGAAGTGCCGGTGATGCTGTTGGTGGCCGGCGTCGTCAATCGTTCGCAGCACTGGTACGAGGCAAAACACAGCGTTAAAGGACAATGAGGACAACGAGGACAACGTGTATGAGCGTTACGATCTATCACAACCCGGATTGCGGCACCTCGCGCAATACGCTCGCAATGATTCGCAATGCCGGCATCGAGCCGGAGGTCATCGAGTATCTGAAGAACCCGCCTGATCGGGCCACGCTGAAGGACCTGATCGAACGCGCCGGGCTCACCGTGCGCGCCATGCTGCGCGAGAAAGGCACGCCGTATGCCGAACTCGGCCTCGCGGAGGCGTCCTTGAGCGATGAGCAATTGCTCGATGCGATGCTGGCGCATCCGATCCTCATCAATCGCCCAATTGTGGTCACCCCGCTCGGCGTGCGTCTATGCAGACCGTCCGAGGTCGTTCTCGATATCCTGCCCGCAGCGCAACAGGGGGCGTTTATCAAAGAGGACGGCGAGCAGGTGATTGACAGCGCAGGACGGAGGGTTCGTTGATGCCCGGGAATCTGCCTAACATCAGCGCCCCACATTTCCACGCGCCGGATCTGCAAAAACTCGAACCGCACGCGGTTTCGCAGCACGCCCCACGCATTCTGCTGCTGTACGGGTCGTTGCGTCCCACTTCGTTCAGCAAACTGCTCACGCTCGAAGCCGAACGCATCCTGCGCCAATTCGGCGCTGAAACACGCATCTTCGATCCGCACGGTCTGCCGGTCACGGACAGCGTAGCGGCCGATCATCCGAAGGTCGTCGAACTACGCAAACTGTCGGAATGGTCGGAGGGACAGGTGTGGTGCAGCCCGGAGCGTCACGGTACGCTCACGGCGGTGTTCAAGAATCAGATCGACTGGCTGCCGCTCGAAAGCGGTGGCGTGCGCCCCACGCAAGGACGCACGCTCGCGGTGATGCAGGTATGCGGCGGTTCGCAATCGTTCAACGCCGTCAACGCGTTACGCGTGTTGGGCAGGTGGATGCGGATGGTGACGATCCCCAATCAGTCGTCGGTGCCGAAGGCGTATCAGGAATTCGACGCCGACGGCCGGATGAAACCCTCCGCCTACTACGATCGCGTCGTTGACGTGATGGAGGAGTTGTACAAGTTCACGTTGCTGGTGCGCGACCGTTCGGACTACCTGACCGATCGCTACAGTGAACGCAAGGAAGCGCATCCGGAACTGGCGAGCGCGTTGGCGGCCAACGCGATGGTTCATGAAGCAGCGAGCGCCAATGCCGACACCGACGACAGCGAAACGGAATGACAGCAGCGGCACTCGGCAGTGCTAACCCTGGCGCTCGCAGCGCATAAAGCTCCTATCCTTAAGATGCCCTTTGGGCATCAACCAGGAGGATGACATGCGCATGCTACTCAACGTACGTATTCCGCACGAACCGTTCAACACGCTAGTGCGCGATGGCACCGCCGGCGAAGTGATAGGACGAATACTTGAAGACATAAAACCGGAAGCCGCCTACTTCACCGAGCAGAACGGAACACGTGGCGCGGTACTCATCGTGAACCTCGACGATCCATCGGGAATTCCCGCACTCGCAGAACCATTTTTTCTGAAGTTCAACGCCGACTGCGAGTTCCGCGTCGTCATGTTGCCGCAGGACCTGATGAAAGCAGGACTGGAGAATCTCGGCTCAAAATGGAAGTAGCGTATACGTTCGTATCAAACGATGGACTTGCCGTCTGCGGTTCATAAGACGCACCCCAGACGGCAACGTACGCAAAGGCGCCGACGTGCGCTCCGATCACCCGAGTTCGAATGACGTCACGCCAAATACCTGTTCGATTTGAAGAGCGGGCGGGTCCTGCGTATACATCCGCGCGGTTTCAAATACGCTTGTCATGCCATGCCGCTCGGCCAGCGCGACGGCAGCGGGATTGGTCTCCGGCACATCGAGGACGATGACCTCGCCCGGCATGCGCGCCGCCAACGCATCGAACAGATCGCTCGCGATCTCGTCGCTATCGGCGAAGAGCGGACCGATCTTGCATCCCGTTCTGCAACGACGCAGTACGCCGTATCCTGCAACCTGACCGTCACGAACTGCGGCCAGCGCCGTGGCGTCCGGTTGGCCCAGCCATGTCGCGAGAAAACGCTCACGCGCGGCGGGAAAGCACTGGCGATCGTAGTCAAGCAGCCGTTCGAACGGCAGCGCCGACGCATTCAAAATGTTCGAACCCGTCGCGTTCTGGACGGATGCCTGAACGACACCCTGAAAGCGAATGTTGCGATACGCAAGCCGAAAGCCGGACTTTCTGTAATTCGCCTGCTGAGCGACGACGCCGTCTAACCCAACATTGCGGTTACCCAGATAATCCATGCCGTGCTGCCAGACGCGCATGCCGAAGCCTCTGCCGCGAAACGCCGGCTTCACGATATACAGGCCGATAAAGCCGAAGTGCTCGCCGTAAGCGACCGCGGAAATGCAGGCAACCGGTTCGCCGCGCCACGCTCCGATGAAAAAACCGTTAGGGTCCCCGGCGCGAAAGCATTCGGCATCGTGCAGGCCGGGGTTCCATCCCTCCACCGCAGCCCATTCGACCGACAGCGCTACTTCGTCGGCCGACATGGTGCGTACGATAAAATCACGGTGCTCGTCCAGGTTCATCACGATCGCCTCGCTCACTGCGCCTGAAGCATAGCGGCTACCGCAGTGGCCGCCACCTGGCTTCGTTTGATGTTTGCCTATGCCGGCGGCATGTTTGCCGACATGCATCGACAGATTACACGGCCCGGCGCCGGACGATTCTGTCAATCGTTTCCGCCCGCGCCTAAGCTTCCCCTAAGCCTGGCCCGCTAAGATCGGGGGCGCGATTCATCACACGTCCCTCAAAAACCTCACCGCATGAATACACTCGAAGCGTTCAATCAGGCGCTCTTTCTGATGATCAACGCCACGCCATCGACACCCGCCTGGCAAATCGACATGGCGCGAATGATTGCCGATTACGTCATTTATCTCGTGCCGCTGTCGCTGATCGCGATATGGCTCTTCGGCGATGCGCGTCAGCGTGAAGTCGCCGTGCGTGCATTTTGCGTAGCCATGCTCGCCCTCGGGCTCAGTCAGATTATCGGTCTGGTTTGGCCGCACCCTCGGCCATTCGTGATCGGAATCGGCCATACGTTCCTGGAGCACACGCCCGACTCGTCGTTCCCCAGCGACCACGGGACCCTCTTCGCCACCATCGCGCTGACCCTGTTGCTGGGCGGCGTGAGGCGCTACGGCATGGCGATCCTGCTGTCCGGACTTGCAGTGGCTTGGGCGCGCGTGTTTGTCGGCGTCCACTTCCCGCTTGACATGGTTGGCGCCGTCGCCGTGGCGTGCGTGGCGTTCCTGCTGATCGCGCCGCTGTGGCGAGTGGGAGGCGCGACGATGACACGCAGCCTTGTCACGGTGTACCGCAAGCTGCTGGCGTGGCCGATCGAGCGCGGCTGGTTGTCCTCATAGGGCGTTGTGAAACCGCGTCTACCGGGTCAGCGCCCGAAAATCACTCGGCGACATCTCATACGCACGACGAAACGCGCGATTGAAATCCGACGCGCTATTAAAGCCCACGCCATAGGCGATCTCGACGATCGCCTTCCCCGGGTAGCGATGCAGTTCATCGGCCGCCTCACGCAGCCGCCGGTTGCGAATATAGGCAGCCAATCCACCTTCGGGTTCGAAGAGACGATACAACGTGGGCCGGGAAAGTTGCGACGCGGCCAGCACGCTCTCCGGCGTGAGATCCGCCTGCCCCAGATTGGCTTCGATGTAGCGGCGCGCCGTCGCGAACATAGCGGTGCGAGCGGCCGCGCGCGCATTGCCGGTTAGACGCGCCTCCTTGCCGAAGGCCGCCGCAATCAATAACGCACAGGTGCGCATCGCGCGATACGCTTCCTGTCCATTCATCTTGTGCAGGTTCTGGGTAAGGTCGGCGAGATGGCCCGGAATCATGCGCGCGAGCGGCGAGTGGTATTCGATCGCGCTGCCATGAATCGACTCCGCTTCCGGCAGGACGGATTCCACCAGCGCACGCGGCAGAAAAAAAGCCTGCACACGGCACGCGCTACGCACCATATGCATCGGCTGGTTCATATCCAGCGCGAGAATGCCCGGCCTCGTTTGCAGCGCCTTGCGCTTCGGATACAGACCCGTTCCGGTCTCGATGCTGCCCTCGACGGCCACATGAAAAACGAACTGGCGGACCGAATCGGTTGAAATCCGCGCGACGGATCGCGCCTGCGATACCGGGTCTGTACGGCAATCCATGAACGTCAGATCGGCGGCCTTGTAGCTGTCAATCGTGCCGCTGAAACCATCGGCCAGTTGCCAGCGCGAGATCGGCACGTCGAGAAAGTGGCCCAGACGGTCCCGCCACGCGGGCAGTTGCTCGCGCGGCGCTTCGCGGTGCGTATCAAAGTGGCTGTAAATGCACGCCGAGGGCGCCGCGTCCCCGGCCACGGAATCGGTCGTCAAAGCTTTCCCCCGCGCAGTCTTGTTGTCTGCACATGATAGCCGCAGGCAGCAGCGCTCAAAAGTTCGTGAAGAAGGCCCGGGCGGCGACCATGCAGAACGACGCGACCAATTCACCGTGATAGGCCTGGAGCACAGCCGAGGCGCCACCGTCAGTCGCACCGCCCGCTACGGCCTGATTCGCGAGCGTCGCCTTCGCACTCGCGAAACCCTGCTTGATGGGCGCGTACGGATCGTTAGGCCCGGAGATCGGAGAGTCCACGTCCAGCACGGACGTGAGCCCTGCCGGTACTTTGGCGTTCTGCCAGTAGGCCTGCTCGATGCGTGCGTTGAAGAAAAACACGGTGGGATCCGAGCCGCCGCCGCACAGCAGAACCGGCGCGCGCGGCAGCCAGTTGCGCAAGTCATTGCGCTTGAACGCCTGGCGCAGCGGATGCATGGGATTCGCCGCCGGCGTCAAGGCCACCGTGCTGTTGGGAAACGCGCCATCGGGATTGGCCGCAGCATCGTCCAGAAGACTCAGGCGATAGGCGTTGCGCACGAGATTGGCGTTGCCGAATCCGGCAGCAAACACCGGCGTCAGCGAGGGCGGTGCGAGGGGCGGCGAAGTTGGCGGCGTCATCGAAGCATATTGCGGCGCGGGCGGAACGCTGCTGAAGAGTTGCGTCGAGGGCAGTTTCCCTTTCGAAAACAGCGTATCGAGCGGCTGCAGGCTCGGCAGGAGATTCTCGATACCCGGGGCATAGGCCGCTTCATAGAAGTCGCCGGGCTTGCGGTAGATGTTCTCGTAGGCATGCTGGTAGCCCGTCACGACCAAAGTCGTGAACAGCGTCGACCCCAGGTTCACCTCGCCTTCGATGAGCGCGTCCGCAGTGGCGGCAAGCGCATACGGACCCGATCCTGGTGCGGATGCCGTGACCTTGACACCGGCCGCCTGCAAAGCACGATGCGTCGCGAGAGCCACGAAGCCGCCTTGCGAATAGCCGGTGACGAAAAGCTTGCCGTTCTCGCGCGTCTTTCTCTCCGGCTTCATTCCACTCAGTACGGCCCGCGCTGCCCGCAGCGAATCGACCACATCGGCGGATTGCTGGTCGGCATTCAGATAGGGGTGGTATGTGAGGTCGGAGCCGGCATAGCCCGCATAGTTAGTCGCCACCACGATATAACCCTGGGCCGCGTACATGGCGGCCACGCTGATGCCCTCCCCGGCGCCGTCGCCGTTGCCGGGATCGGTTTGGGTGATATCGGCGATGTTGTAGTTGCGGTACGCGGTCGTGCCGTGCGCGTAGAGCATCAGCGGACGCGGCCCGCTACATGCCGCCGACCGTCCGCCCGGAATCATCAATGCGCCACTGGCGGTGGTGGGCTCGCCCGCGCCGCCGATGGTGCGGTAGCGGAAGGTCACGATCTCCACCCCGCAGGCGGGTCTGCCGGCGATCTGCGCGAGTTGCTGACCGGATGCGTTCGATGCAAGCACTTTCGAAAACGCTGCGGCGCTGAGCCGAAGCGTGACGCGCTGTTCGAGTAGCTGGCCCCGGGCCTTGCATCCCTCGTCGCAACCGGAACTGGCTTGCACATAAGCACTGCCGCCCAACGTGAAACATGTCAGCAGCACGAGGGCCGCGTTCCGCATCGCTACAGGCATGTGAGGCTCCGTCTTGTTGGCTCTTCTTGGCGCTTGTTGGTATTGCGGCGATTGGGCTGCCTTACATACAGAGTGAGAGGAGTATAGGTAAACAGATTGGCACGCCGCCAGCCTCATCCTTCACTAATATTGCAATGGAATGCTTCATGAGGTGTCCGGCCGTCAAGCCCGGTCGGCATGAGAAACGCCGACCGGCCTCACCGCTGGCTGACGAGAACAGGTCGCGGCTTGCGTCCACCTTTCAATGTGGGTCCGTGCTTGCCGCTTACTTCCAGAGCGTGCGGCCGAAGAAGGTCAGCGTGCGGTCCCAGGCCTGCTGCGCCCAGACCGGATCAAACTGGGTCCTGGAGATGCGGCCCGGCCCGACTGCCGTTTCGTTCGCGAACGCGTGGTACGCAAGATAGCGATGGAACTCGACGTCGACGTTGGCCGCACTGAGCTTGGACTCCAATGCATCGACCGTTTCAGCCGGGAAGAATTCGTCTTGCGTCGCCCAGTGACCGAGAACCGGAACCTTGATTTTCGATGCGTCGATGTACTCGAGCGGGGGGCAGCCGTACCACACCACCCCGGCCGATACCTCAGGGATATTACATAGCGCAAGCAAAGTAAGCGCGCCGCCCATGCAATAGCCGGTCACGCCGACGTTCGCCGAGTGCTGCTTCAAATACTGGACGGCGCCCCGCACGTCCTGCGTCGCGGCATCGCCGAAGTCGAGTGCGCTCAGCAAATGGTTCGCCTCCGCCTCTTCAACCGTCGACTTCCCGCGAAAGAGATCGGGCACCAACGCCAGATAGCCGGCCTGCGCGAGCCGGTCCGCCACGCCGCGAATCTGATCGTTCAAGCCCCACCATTCCTGAATCACGACGATGGCAGGCGCGCCCTCCAGTTTCTGTGGCTTGGCCAGATAACCCTGGACGTCTTTGCCGTCAGGGCGGTTAAACGTGATCATTGATCCTGCTGTCCGTTGCATCAGTTGCTCCTCGAAGTAGCCGAAGCCGCTAGCATAGCGCCAGAGTGGCAGGTTCTGCTGAGCGCCCGGCAAGCAGATCAATACGACCTGTACCACCCGACTTTGCGGCGATGATCTCTTTCGTCACCTCATTGCGATCCATGGTCCAATTCTTTATTGATTTTGGCCAAAGCGGCCCCTCGAACCCATACTGCGGCTTACCCGTCGTTTCCGGTTCAGGCTACTCATGTTCGCCCTCGATCACCTTGATGGAATCCGCCGGTTCAGATCCCGCGGACGCTTCAAACTATCAGTGGTGCTCTCCCTCATTGCCTGCGCCCTATTGAGCCCGGCGTTCGGCAGCGCCGGCGCGTCCGGCCCGTCGACCGCCGCCCTGACTCATGTGCGAATTCTTCGCCTATCCGGTGACGTGGTGAGAGAGGGCCGCTGGGCCTTTCTTATCACCGCGCTGAACCACACCGTAGCGGCCTACGGCCCATACGTCATCGACGCCTATTTTTCACCGATGTCGGCCCAGCGCGAGGTCGACGAGGTGATATCCGGCCGCCTCATCAATGTCCTCGCGAGCGAGCCCGGACACCCGGAACTCGACGCCGCGGCGATTCCGGTGCCGATCCCCATCGACCGTGGCCTGCTCGGCTATCGCGTGGCGCTGATCAATCAGGGCGAACAGGCGAAGCTCGACAACATCCACGACCTCCAGGGTCTTCGCACACTCAGCATTGGCCAGGGTCAGGGTTGGGGCGACGTCCCCATCTACCGCGCGGCCGGCGTTCCACTCGTCACCGCAAGCCGCTACGACCTGCTTTTTCCGATGCTGGCTGACCACCGCTTCGATATGTTCCCGCGCGGCGTGGTCGAGATCACGCGTGAAATCAAGGCCTTTCAGCCGAGCTACCCGAATATGAGGATCGACTCTCACCTCCTGATCCGCTACCCGTACGCGCAGTTCTTCTATGTCAGCCAAACCGAGCCGCTGCTGGCGAAGCGGATTCGGGACGGCCTTGAAGCCATGCTGAAGGACGGGAGTTTCGAAGCGTTATTCCGCGAACACTTCGCGCAAGGCATCGCCGATCTGCACCTCGAGCGCCGCGTGCTGATCGATTTGAAGAATCCCTTGCTCCCGTCATGGGTGCCTCTCGATCGCAAGGAACTCTGGCCCGATCCGTTCGACGGCAAGAAACGGAATTGATGCGCGGGACGATAGACGTTAAGGATTTCCTGACCCAAAAATCAGGAAACCACCAGTCCATAGTCCGGACTACCTGACGGCAACACTCAAGCGCGGCGTTTAAAGTGGTTCATTACATACCATCGCCGGATCCCCGTTATGAACGACTACTTTTTGCCGCGCGAGAATACAGTCGAACGCATCGACGAGCTGTGCATACGTCTATTCGAGCTTTGGTGTGAAGAAAGAAAACTGGTACCGCTCGCCTATCTTTTGCACTGCTGGCCGTTGACCGGTCACGATACGGTTGCGGTCAAGCGTCTGGCTGACGCCATGTCGGACCTGTGCCAGTTCCAGACGGCGAAACTCAGTACTCGTGAGTCGACCCTGATCCGCGAAATAATCGGCAACGCCCGCGAAATCATTGGCGAGTCATTGCCGCGTGGCGCCACTGCCGCGAACGGTGCGGGCATCATGTGGATGCGAGTGCGGCTCGCGAAGGCAGCGCTTCAAGTGCCAGCGTTCGCCGCAGCGGACTTCCTCGACGGCCCCTTATAGACCGCGATTCGGCGACGAGTGCAAAATACACAAACAAAGAAGCACAGCACTCGCGGGGAAATATGGTGGCGAATAGCGTTGGTTCACTCTTTGCCTCGCCCGGCCGATTCAGGCACAGCGTGGTTTTCCGGCTGCTGGCCACCGTGCTGCTGTTCAGTTGCGCGGTCACGTTATTGCTGACCGCACTACAGCTCTATCGCGACTATAGCCGCGGCGTCGAACTGATCGAAACACGTCTGTCAGACATCGACCGAAGCAATCGCGACAGCCTTGGCGAGGGTCTGTGGCAGCTCAACCGCACTGAACTTCAGCTTCAACTGAACGGCATCCTGCGGCTTGCCGACATGTGCGCCGCCGAGGTGCGCGAGACCGGATCGAGCGAGACGCCACTGGTCGTGACGGCTGGCGAGCGCAGGACAGGCGCCGTGATATCCCGCGAATTTCCGATCTTTTATCGCATCCACGGCGCCCAGCAGAAGATCGGCACACTCTATGTGCAAGCGACGCTTGCCAACCTCTATCAGGCGTTAGCGCAAACCGCGCTGGTCATTCTGGTCAGTCAGGCTACCTATACATTCATCGTTGCGCTGTTCACCATCTACATCTTCTCGCGCCTCGTTACGCGGCATCTCGCCACGATTGCCCGACTGGTCGGCGAATACGACTTCCGTGCGGCGCCAAAGCCGTTCGTCCTGCCGCGCCGCCAGCCGCGCTGGCCAGACGAGCTCGATCGCGTGGTAGCCGCGTTCAACAGCATGGGCGCGCGGCTGCATGACGCCTATCTCGCCGAGCGCGACGCCACTGCGCAGCGGGAAGCGCGGCACCTCGCCGAAGCCGCCAACCGGGCCAAAAGCGAATTCCTCGCGAACATGAGCCACGAACTGCGTACGCCGCTGAACGGCATCCTCGGCTATACGCAGATTTTGCTGCGCGACGGCAGCCACAGCGAGCGCCAACGCAACGCGGTCGAAGTAATCCACCGCAGCGGCGAACATCTGCTCACGCTGATCGACGATACGCTCGATTTCGCGCGCATCGAAGCCGGCAAAATGCGCATCGAAATGGCCGACGTCCCGCTGCCGGGCGTCCTCGATACGATCAGCGACATCATCAACGTGAAGGCGGAACAAAAACGCCTGCGATTCCTATGCGACCTGGCCCCCGACCTGGGCGGCGCAGTGCGGGCAGACGAGCGCCGCTTACGGCAGGTGCTGCTTAATCTGCTGGCGAATGCAGTCAGATTCACGGACACAGGCTGCGTCAGCCTGCAAGTCGGCCGTGCGCCCTCCGGCGCGGTGCGCTTCTGCATACGTGACTCGGGAATCGGCATCGCGGCCGACAAGCTCGGCGTGATTTTCGAGCCTTTCGAGCAGGCCGGCGGCCCCGAACGACGCGCCGGTGGCGCCGGGCTTGGCCTTGCGATCAGCCAGCAGTTCGTTCGCGCAATGGGTAGCGAAATCCACGCGGAAAGCACGCTCGCGCATGGGAGCGTCTTCTGGTTCGATCTCGCGCCGGCCGTCGTCGATGTGTCCGCGGCGCGTACCGACGCGGCAACGGCGGCCGCGCGGCGCGTGACGGGCTACACCGGTCCGCGCCGCAAAGTGCTGGTGATCGACGACGAGCCCGTCAATCGGGCGGTCCTGGTCGAGCTTCTGGGTCAACTGGGCTTCGACACCATCGAGGCCGCCAGCGGGCACGAGGGACTCGCGAAGGCGCGCAGCGAGGCGCCGTCGCTCATCATGACCGACATCCTGATGCCTGAAATGGACGGGCTCGAAACAACGCGCAGATTGCGTCGATTACCGGGACTCGGCGATATTCCGATCATCGCCGTGTCGGCGAATCCTTCCTGGAGCGACGAGAAACGAAGCACCGACGCAGGCGCGAACGCCTTCCTTTCCAAACCCGTCGACTTCGACCGGCTGCAGGCCCATCTGGCGGATTTGCTGGCGCTGAAGTGGACTGACTCGCCAGCGCCTCGCTCGCCGCAACCTGGCGCATCGCGCACGCCCTCTCCCGCGTTGCCCGTTGACGAACTCAACAACCTGCATCATCTCGCCCGTCTGGGCGACATGCGTGCCATCGCCGAATGGGCCGACAGGATGGCGGCCCTCGACGAGCGCAATCTGGTATTGACAACAGAGTTGCGTGCACTCGTGAAAGGCTATCAGTCAAAGGCCATCCTGCTGCTCGCGGAGGAATATCTCGAGAGGAGGCCCAAGCCATGAACGACACAACGATCGCGGCAGAGCCGGCCACCATTCTGGTTGTGGACGACGCACCGATCAACATCGGTGTCGTGGCCGACAGTCTTGAGGATAAGGGCTTTCGCGTGTTCGTTGCGCTCGACGGCGAGGAGGCGCTCGAACGCGCGCAATTTTCGCAGCCCGACCTGATCCTGCTCGACGTGAAAATGCCGGGCATCGACGGCTTCGAAACCTGTCGCCGGCTCAAGCGCAATGAGCAGACCCGTGAGATTCCGGTGATCTTCATGACGTCGCTCGCCGATACGGACGACCTCGTCGAAGGATTCTCGGTGGGTGGCATCGACTACGTCACCAAACCATTCCAGATCGCCGAAATGTTGGCGCGCATTCGTACCCACCTCGCGCTGCGCGCCATGCACAAGGCGCTCCGATCGCGGAACGAAAGTCTCTCGAGCGAGGTGGCGGTTCGGCAGCAGGCGCAAGAAGCCCTCTCCCGCGTGCGCGACGAACTCGAAGACCGCGTCGCCGAACGGACCGGCCAACTCGCGCGCGCGAATGCAAGCCTGCTGGTCGAGATCGACGAACGCATACGGACCGAAGCGAAACTCGTGTCGAGCGAAGCGCGCTTTCGCACGATCGTCGAAACGAGCCCGGTGCCGTTGTGCATTACGTCCATGGACGAAGGGCAGGTCCTTTACATGAACGGGCCGTTCCGCTGGCTGTTCGGTTTCGGCGCGGACGATCACGGCGTCACCTACATGGGCGACTTCTATGTCGACCCGACGGAGCGCGACAGAACGGTCGAACTCCTGCGCCACGAAGGCGGATTCACCAACAACGAAATCCAGTTCAAGAATTCGGCTGGTGAGCGCTTCTGGGCAGTGGCGACCGCTCGCATTGCGACGTTCGCCGACGCCCCAGCGATCTATGTCGGTCTCAACGACGTCACCGCGCGCAAACAGGCAGAAGAGAAATTGCGCGCGAGCGAAGCCAGTCTGGCGAACGCCCAGCGGCTGGCCAAACTTGGCGACTGGGAATGGACTGCGGCCGCCGGCGTGACGCACTGGTCGTATGAGATGTACCGGATTCTCGGTTTCGAGCCGAACGGCGTGCGGCCCAGCTATCGAACACTGCGCGCGGCGATTCACCCCGAGGACCGGGCCGCTGTACGACAGGCCGTGCGTGCGGTGATCGCCGACCGGCAGCCGCATTTTCTCGATTGCCGCCTGACCGGTGCGGACGGCGAGCCACGCATCGTGCAGCTTCACGTCGAAGCGGCGCATGAAGGGCCCGGCTATCCGCTCAAGCTGGTCGGTACGATTCAGGACATGACGGAACGCAAGCGAGTCGAACAGGAACTGCTCGAGTCGCGCGAGCGGTTGCGCGAGTTGTCCGCGTACATGGAGGCGGTTCGCGAAGAAGAACGAAAGTGGATCGCCATGGAAATTCACGACGAACTCGGGCAATTGCTGACCGCGCTGAAAATGGACGTGTCGCTATTGCGGATGCGGCTCGACAGCGATTCGGAAGCAGCCAGAAAAACCGAGGACATGCGTGAACTGGTCGAGAAGACCATCTGGATGGTCCGCAATGTGGCCAGCCACCTCAGACCGGCTGCGCTAAACTTTGGCATCCTGTCGGCGCTCGAGTGGCTCGTGGACGACTTCGTTCGACGTAATCGCATGCCGTGCCAGTTGTCGATCCTTGGCAGCGAACCGGTTCTGCCGGACGCGCATGCAACGGCCGTGTTCCGCATCGCGCAGGCCTCGTTGACCAATGTTGCGCGCCATGCCGGCGCTTCGCGCGTCGATGTCACGCTCGCCGCAAGCAACGGCGCATTGACACTCCATATCAGCGATAACGGATGCGGCTTCGATCTGCCCGTTGCACGCCGGCGCTATTCCTACGGACTGCTCGGCATGAGCGAACGCGCGCGGCTGATTGGCGGCACGTTGCAGATCGAGAGCGCGCCCGGCGCAGGCACAACCGTCTCTATTCACATCCCGCTCAGGACCGAGAAAAGCACATGATAAAAATCCTCATTGCAGACGACCATGCGATCGTGCGAGGTGGCCTGAAGCAGATCATCGCGACCACCACCGACATGATCGTCGCCGACGAAGCGGCCGAAGGCGCCGAAGTGATCGAGAAACTACGCGCCCGGTGTCCCGACCTGTTGCTGCTCGACATGACCATGCCGGGCATTAGCGGCATCGACCTGATCCGGCGCATCAGGGCGGAGTACACCGCCCTGCCCGTGCTCGTGCTGAGCATTCACAACGAGGCCCAGGTCGTCTCGCGCGCGCTGCGCGCCGGCGCAACCGGCTACCTCACCAAAGACAGCGATCCGGAGATCCTGCTTGCCGCGATTCGCAAGCTGGCCGAAGGCGGCAGATTCATCGATCCGAAGCTGGTGGACTCGATGATCTTCGGCACTCACTCCGGCGATACCCCACCGCACGACATGCTGTCCGATCGGGAATTCCAGGTGTTGCAAGCTTTGGCCGCTGGAAAGAGCATCAACGATATCGCTGAAGCGTTCGCGCTCAGCGCGAAGACCATCAGCACACATAAAATGCGCCTCATGCAAAAACTGGGGATCACTAATAATTCGGAATTGATTCGCTACGCGATCAGACATCACATTAGTACGGAATAAAATTCAATTAAGGAAATCCCTAGACGAACATCAGGACTCCCCGATTCCGAATTCGGCGACGGCCAATCGACAAATTTTTTTGATGTCCTTATGCTTGGCCAAAGCTTTTCGTTTATGATCTCTCCCCAACGAACTCGGCACTCTGAAAATAACCCTCTTCTGAGAAGAGCACGCCGCCAGATTGTTAAATCCTGGTATGTGGCAATAATGTCCGAACCTTACACTGCAATCCGTAAAATTGACTGATTAACGTCTCTCAGGTTCTGGCATGCAATCCTCGGACGCCAGAGTCTTTCCGGCCGACACAATGTGTCGGCCTTTTTTTGCCGATTACTTATTGAAATATAAATCCGGCTGATTCTCCAAGTCATTAATTCAATAGAGAAATTAGTTCTTCCGCAAACCTTTGCAGGGTTAAACCCTTTGCGAATAAGTGCCGTTATACGGACTAGATAGCCGGCACTGTCATGACCGACAGACCGAGGTGTCAGAGTTAAAAGAAAAGGATCGATTAACTTTCGCGAATAAGATATCCGAATTATATTTGTATGAACAATAGACGGATGCCGGCGGAACACTACGCGACGCGGCAATCTGTTGACAGGTATCTGCGTCGTCGCATGGAGAAGTTCGAAATGACGTTTGTCGCAGGGTGACGCGAATCGCGCATGGAGCTCGCATGAAGTCGACAAAGCGCGCGGACGCTCCTGGCCGCTCACATCTTGTGCGTCGATAGAAAGATGCTGGTCTCGGTACTCGCGATTCCGTCGATCAAGCGGATCGCACCGAGCACCCGATCGAAGTTCTCCAGCGAGTCCGCCCGCAACTCCGCGACGAGGTCCCACCGGCCATTGGTGCTGTGAATCGTTGCGACATTGGGATGGCCACGTAGCACCTTGAGCACGTCAGCCGCACGGTTGCCTTCTACAGCAATCGACATCAGCGCCCGAATCCGATGCGCTTCGGCGGCCGGTTTCAACCGCACCGTATAGCCCACGATCACGCCACTTTCTTCGAGGCGGGTGAGCCGGTTCTGCACCGTTGCGCGCGCCACGCGCAGTTGCTTCGCCAGTGTCACCACCGACATGCGTGCGTTGTCACGCAACAGAGAAATGAGCTGCCTGTCGATGTCATCGAGATTGATCATGGTGGTTACCTGAGTGCCCGGCGACGGCGCTCCGCCATCCGCACGCTACCTGGCGAAGCCTTCATGCGGAAATGTACAAAATGCCATTTCAGGTGCGCATTTTGCCATTTTATCTGTGAAATTTGCGAAGTCTGCTGTCTTTTTGTTGGCGAGGTCCAAAGGAATAATTCCGTCATTGCTCCCGCACCGGAGCCCACATGAATCACGGAGACATGACCATGACCTGCTTTCTCGACGTACCCGCCACGTACCGACTCGTCGCCGATATCGGCGTGCCGCGATTCCTGAGCGAACTCGCCGACACCATCCGCGCGGACTATCTTCGATGGCGCGAATTCGATAAGTCGCCACGTGTTGCATGCCACTCCCAGGCAGGCGTCATCGAATTGATGCCGGTCGCCGATTCGAACCTGTTCGCCTTCAAATACGTGAACGGGCATCCGATCAACGCCGAACGCGGCATTCACACCGTGATGGCGTTCGGTGCGCTCGCATCCGTCGATACGGGCTACCCGTTGTTCCTCTCCGAACTCACCCTGACCACCGCCTTGCGCACCGCGGCAACGTCCGCGCTCGTCGCAAGAAGCCTGGCCCGCCCCGACTCGCGACGCATGGCCTTGATCGGCAACGGCGCGCAAAGCGAATTTCAGGCGATCGCGTTTCACACACTGCTCGGCATCACTGAGATTCGCATGTTCGATGTCGATGCGCGCGCAACCGATAAACTGGCGCGCAATCTTGCCGCGTGGCCGGCCCTGCGTATCGTCCGCGCGACATCGACAGCCGACGCGGTACGCGGCGCCGATATCGTCACGACCGTCACCGCCGACAAAACCTATGCAACGATCGTCACGCCGGACATGATCGAGTCCGGCATGCATCTGAACGCAGTCGGCGGCGACTGCCCCGGCAAGACCGAGTTGCATGCGGACGTGCTGCGTATGAGCCGCGTGATTGTCGAATATGAACCGCAGACGCGCATCGAAGGTGACATCCAGCAGCTCCCGGCCGATTCGCCCGTCACCGAACTGTGGAGCGTGCTTGCCGGAGAGGTTGTGGGGCGGGAAAGCGCGGAGCAGGTCACCGTGTTCGACTCTGTCGGCTTCGCACTCGAGGATTACTCGGCGCTCCGCTATCTCCACGCACTGGCACAGCGCCACGACGTGGGCGTCGATGTCGCGCTGATCCCGACAGTCAGCAATCCCAAAGACCTGTTTGGGGGCCTGATACAGACGGCAGCCACGCCGGCCGCCTTCACCCCGGCAGCCGCCGACGCATTCGCCTTCGCGCGCTGATCGAGCCCGCCATCCGGCCGTTTCGCCCTATCTTTCCGCAACCCGCTAACGAACCCCATGAGCCTTCTGTCGATGCAGGCACCCGCCGCCGTTGTCATGATTCGCCCTCACCGCTTTCATCCGAATCCGGAGACAGCGGCCGACAACGCTTTCCAGCGTGCTGGCCACGCCCTTGATTTCACAGAAGCGACAGCGCTTGCCGCGGCGGCACGCGACGAAGTCAGCGCTGCGGCGGCCAGCCTGGAAGCGGCCGGCGTATGCGTTCACATGTTCGACGATGGCGGGAAGAACGAGACACCCGATTCGGTCTTTCCGAACAACTGGTTCTCGACGCACGCGGGCGGCCACGTGGCACTCTTTCCGATGCACTCGGTCAACCGCCGGCGCGAGCGCAGGCACGACGTGATCGAAATGCTCAAGACCGAGTACCGCGTGCAGGACGTGATCGACTATTCCGGGCTGGAGCACGACGATGTCTTTCTGGAAGGCACGGGCGCCATGGTGCTCGACCATGTCGCACGCGTTGCGTATACGGCACGTTCACATCGCGCCGACCCAGTGGCGCTCGAGCGCTTCTGCACGCATTTCAACTTCGAACCGATGTGCTTCGATACCGCCGATGCGGAAGGCCGGGCGGTCTACCACACCAACGTCATGATGAGCGTGGCGACCGAATTTGCGCTAATCGGGCTGGACCTTATTCGTGACGACACACGCCGCAGCGAGGTACACGCGCGCCTGCTGGAGAGCGGCCGGACTGTTATCGCGCTCACGCACGCGCAGATCGGCAATTTTGCCGGGAATGCACTGGAATTGTCGGGGAAGGATGGCCGCGTTCTAGCGTTGTCAGAACGGGCGATGTCGTGCCTGACGGCACAACAGAAAACGCTCATCGAGCGGTCTGCACAATTGCTACCGTTGCGCGTGCCGACCATCGAGCTAGCTGGCGGCTCGGTGCGCTGCATGCTCGCAGGGATCCACCTGGCTCGACGTTAAGGCACTCGTTTCCGTAAAGCCGGTGCCAAGCTGGTGCTTGCTGATCGTTGCGTTTGCAACGGGTTAAGCGTTCGGCTCCTGACCGGAGAACGGCCAGAACGGGCCGATCGACGCGCCGCCGCTCCCACCAGCGGCGCGTCGATACGACTCAGCCCTTATTGGCCCGTATACCCGACCGGAACAGTCGCATTGGCCTTGGCGACCGTCGCGTTGTTCGAGACGATGTACTGCGGCACCTCGGTGAGGGTCAGCGTGACTTTGCCGTTGGTATAGGCCAGCGTGCTGGTATTGCCGTAACCATCGATCTTCGTCACATTGCCCGACGTACCGGCCCCGTCGACCTGAAGCGAATAGCTCGTCGAGTAGGTCTGGCTATAAAGTCCACTGCTCGCAGGCCACTGCGCGTTGCTGTGCGCCCATGCAGCGGTCACCACCTTGCCGTTGCCAAGCTGCTGGAACGCATATGCAAAGGTTCCGGACGGCGCGCCCGTAACCCGACCCAATGTGTTCGTGCCGTCCAGCACACGTGTCATCGTCGCGAAGGCCATCGCTTCGGGTTTCGGCGAGAGGTTCGCTGCACCATAAGCGCCTTGCGCGTCATTCAGGTCGAAGAACGAGCCGTATCCCACTTCGCCCGGAAAGTCAGGACCATAGAAAAGCGTCGTCAACTGTGCGCCGCCACCAAGCACAATGATGTGCGACCGCACGCCAACCGCAGCGTGAGCGAACAACTGGTTCTGCGACGGCACCGTGGGGCCGTAGTTGAGACCCGGATCGTAGCTCGTGCCTGCTTCGGTGAAGAAGAGCTTCATGTTCGGCTTGCCCGCCTGCATCACCGAACGCAACTGCGTCATCTGGTTGTCGAGCGCGTTCGCCTGGTTCGCCGGATCCGGATCGGAGTCCTGCAATTCAGGCGGATGTGCCGGATAGGTGCCCGCATTCCAGTAGCCATGCGTTGAGACTGCGTCGATGTAATTCCACAGGCCGAGCGCACCGAACTTCTGCAGATAGCCGGTGGTGCAGGTGTCGCAATTCGCAGGGAACGGGTTGCCGGTACCCATCACGACGGCATTCGGATCGGTCGAGTGAATGCCCTGATACGCGGCCTTGTACATCGCGACGAAGTTCGCGTCGCTATCCGCCCAGCCGAGGCTCGGCTCCCACGTCACCTGGTAATAGTTGCTTTTCTGGTTCGGGTAGTTAGCAGCGCGAATCAGACTCGTATCGGTACCCACCTTGGCCATGAAGCTCTGGAACTCGGGCATGTTCGACGGCGCATAGTAGCTGTCGTTGAATTGGCCCGTCTTCGAATCCCATGCAGGCAGTCCATCGAGACGCACGATGCGCATCTGATCAGGATTCGCCTTATAGAACGGATCGAGGTCGTTCACGCTCGGCGTGTACGTGTTGGGGCCATTGGGTTCCATGGCCGATACCTGACGGTCGTCGATGGTCCACGAGATGCCCAGATCATGCAGCGCGGCGATGTTGCCGTTGAAGCCCTGCATGCCGAAGCGGTGCTGATCCTGATGGGCGTACGTTACGGTGCCCAGTACCGACGTCAGGTTCGGCAACACGCCGAACGTTGCAATACCCACCGGACGCGTTCCGGTGTTGGGCAATGTGCCGCCGTTCGAGCGCAGCGTCGCTGTCAGCGCGCCATAGCCTGACCACGTCGACGTGCATGGAATCGAGTTGGTTTGCACGCCGGAGCTAACCGCAAAACTGCCCGCCGCCTTGATCGCGCCGGTCGAGTCCGCCACGGACCAGACGACCGTATCCGCGCTCGGCGCGTTCGTCGTAATCGCGAGCTTGAACGCTGCGTTGTTCTGGAAAATGCGCATGCCGTCCGTGGTGGGCGTGTCGGCGCTGATCACGCCATTGGCGGTTCCGCCGGCAGTGTGCGTGGGCGTGCCGCACGAGAGGGTCGAGCTTCCCGGGGTCGGCGTCGGAGTTGGCGTCGGAGTTGGCGTCGGAGTCGGAGTCGGCGTCGGCGTTGGCGTCGGCGTTGGCGTCGGCGTCGGCGTCGGCGTCGGAGTCGGCGTCGGCGTCGGCGTCGGCGTCGGCGTCGGCGTCGGCGTCGGAGTCGGCGTCGGCGTCGGCGTCGGCGTCGGCGTTGGCGTTGGCGTTGGCGTTGGTGTCGGAGTCGCGGCAACCGCTCTCACCCAGCATGATTTGTCGTACCCGTATGCGGGATCTGTCTGCGAGACCGCGCCGACATAGCATCCGACGCCGTTGCTAAAGGTAGCGGGGGCCGACAGCATGACCGAAGGCGAGGTGGGCGGAACTGCACCGAACACCACCGAGCCTGTTCCGAGGAATTTGCAGGTGCCGTTCTCTTGTGCGCACAAGTTGTATTGCAGCCCTGCGACGGTGATCGTGCTCGTAGCAGCCTGCGCGTTCTCTGCACCAAACCATGCAAACACTGTTGCTGCCGCAACTCCCAAAAGTTTGAAGTTTCTCGTCATTGTCTGTATGTATCGCTAAAAAGCAGGTTGTCCCCGAGGAGTGAGCAAGATCGATCTAAGCCGTCCCGCTTTGGCGTTCTTTGAGTACCGAGAGATTTGAAGCGGTGAACGCGATGATCGCGTTCATTGCTGATGAAGCTGGCGCTTTCGATGTGCCGGTATCCACTGGCAGATACCGTTACGCATTCGAACGCGCACTGAGCGCCGCCTGGCGGCAGTGCGCTCAGCATTTTGATCTGTCACCCTTCAATAGATAATAATTACGTCATCCTTACTATTAACCAAGAATGTTCGCGTGATGAAGTTCTATCAGTGACTGACGGCGAACCCGGCGTCCTCGATGTCAGTTGAGTCAAATCCAGGGCGTGACAAGGCCCGTCCGGAACCTAAAACTAATTAGGTTTCGAGCCTAATTCCCGAAAAGGAAAAGCTGTGAAAACCGCTGACAGGTAGCGTTAAAGTCGCTCGACTCATTCGCAACCCATTCGTATGAGAGACGCTGGTCCAGCGCCACAAAAACGCCTACCCACGCAACCTTTACTTGACCGATGCCGTTCCCGGCGCGTGCCCGGCATTACTTACAGCCAGTGTATTGGCAGACGAATTATAAACGTTTCATCTGTGTAACGTGGGCACGACCAGGGACGATAAGTAGTAGTTCAAAGAATCTTATGGGAAACGCTCCAGACGATTTTCAAAAGCAGAGGAAACGGAAAATCTCTGCCTCACCGGGGGCGGAAAACGCAGGTCTTTGACTTTCCTTCGAAGAAAAATAAATCGACCTGAGAAAAGAATAACGCGGCTCGTTTTTATATTATTAATATCAATACGTCCACGTACCAAATGCATAGGCAGAGAGAACTGAACGATGCGAATTCAACGAAGCGTGGAACGCGCACCGCATCTTTTTCGTCTGATCATAACCTCGAAGCAAACCGATCATGGCGTCCAGCGATAAACAACAATGCTGGAGCCGTTGTAGTTGTCTTTCGTGATCACGTACTCGCCGGCCGATCTAAGGTATGCCCTCAGGCCATACATCGAATCCACGTCGTTGCCCACATCCACCGTGCCCGCACTCGAGTTGATCAAGGTCGTATCGAGGTTACCCGTGGTGAGATTGAAGGCGTCGATGTTGGGCACCGTATGCACGTAGCCGACGAAAAGATAATTTCCGACGGCCGTGATCGACTTCGGGTTGGCACTGGTGAGGTTGATCACCGGATTGGGCTTCGTGGTGTTGCCCGCGCTCCAGCCGTGATACACCTCGATCCTCGATTGAATCGCCGTCCAGTCCCAGCTCCCGGCGATGCCTTGCGCGAGAATCATGGTGTCGCTCTCCGGCAAATAGATGATGCGTGTCAACGGCCGGATGCTCTGCGGAATGGAGATGGCGATGCCGGGTCCCCATGTCGGTTTGCCGGTGCCATCGAAGCTGACCAGCGGGTAGTGATAGATGTGATTCGTTCTGTCCAGACCGGCCCATACGTCCCCCCTGCTATCGATGCAGAATCCGCCCGTGATCTGTCGCGTCGTATTGAATGCAGGACCTGGAATCGACGCATCCGGAATCGCGATATAGCCGCTCGCCGCATTGAAATGATAGAAGTAAAAGATGCCAGGGTTCTGACCGGACGCGACGAGGATCCGATTTCCACCCACGCTGACGAGCTGACCGAAATGCTCGTCGCGCTGTGTATCGTTCATGTTGAGACGTGGATCGGAGGGATAGCTGAACGGGTCGACGGTATTCGCGACGAAGGCACCACCCGCGGTGCCGGTGTAAATGTTGGTGCCGCCATAGAAGTAGGCGCCGTCCGTAACCGGATCTGGTGCTGCGACCGCCTCGAAGTTGAGGGACTGAAGTTTCCATTGCAGATTGCCGGCACTGTCATACGCGTGAATATCGGTGCTGCCGTTGCGGCCGAGGTCCCAGCCGCCACCCCACGGATTGTTTAGCACATACAGGTTGCCGGCTGCGTCTTTTCCGATGCCGACAACACGGGTGAAGCGCTTGTCGCCAACCTGGCCTTTGACGCCGGTAGTGTTGTCGAGATAGCCGCCCTGAATGCCGAACGTGCCGACCAGAGTCGGCGTGCCCGAGATGTTGTAGAGCTTGATATTCATGTCGGGACCCTGGTCACCAACCATGAGCTGTCCTGACGATGCGTCGAAATACAGCGCTGACGGTCGCGAAGTCGCGGGCATCTGGATCGTGTTCAGCGGAGCACCGGCCGGACTGAATTCGACGATCGCGGCCGCGCTTTGCTGCGCTACCCAGAGATTTCCCGCGCCATCCAAAGCGAGTGCACCGGGACCGGAGACGGTGATGTCCTGCTGCCACACGCCGTCGGTGGTGTAGACCCGGACGCGATTGCCCGGGAAATCGCTCGCATAAAGGAGAGTGCCGATCGTGGCGAGCCCGGTGATGACATCGGCGTGCTTGACCGCGTTCCATGCGCTCACGGGGATGAGGACATCGCGTTTCTGAGTCGCTCGGTTGTATCGCCCTACTGCACCACTGCCGTACACGGTGCTGTACTGCAAGGCCGCGAAAATCGATGTGGCATTCCCCGTAATCGCCCCACCCTGAAACTCGCTGTTGATTCCAATAGAACCGATGCTCTTGCCGTTCTGATAGATCGCGACGCCACCCTCGTTTTCATCCCATAGGGAAGCCGTATAGATCACGCCTTCAGGCGCGACCCACATCGAGCGAGCAGCGTTGCCCACGTGCGCGGCTTGCGTTCCGAATGTGTTAGCCAGCCAGTCGGTGGTGTATTGCGCCTGACACGCCGGCGCAATCACGGTGATCAGTGCGCTAAGCAGTGCAGCACGAATTCGTTTCTTAAGCATGAGCGATGCTCTCCTGACAGTTGTCCTCGATAACGTAAATCACCGCAAATCACCGAATGAAATGTGAAAAATTCAGCAAGCATATTTGTTGCCGGCCATTCGCAAGTTCGCGAGTATCGCTCAAGTTTTTGACATTCCGTAAATGTTCGACTTCACCGTTTTCGGATTCTTCACGGTAGCGATTGCCGCCCCGTTCTTCGCGGCGAAAGATCCGATAACGTCAGCCCGTCAGAACCTGACTGAGTCGGGTTTCAGCATGTCCATAAACGCCCGCACCTTGGCACTCAGCAAACGTCGCGAACTATAGAGCGCCCAGATTTCCACGGGCGGGCCCGCCTCCACGCCCCAACAAACCAGCCGTCCTGTCGACACGTCCTGTTCAACCAGCAAGCGCGGCAGGAGCGCTGCGCCCACGCCTTGCAGCGCGGCCTCGCGCACCATCAGCAGCGATGACATTCGCAGCACCGGCATCGGCCTGATGACCCTCACGCCGCCTTCCGTGCACATGTTCCAGAGCAAGTCGGAATGCGCCGCTATCGACACGACCGCCGGCACCTGCAGCTCGCCGGCTTCGCCTGCGGGCATCGACGGTATCGACAAAGTCGACGAAGCGACCACGAGGCGCTCGTCACCGAGAATGCGCCGCCCAACGAGCTGCTCGTCACGCGGTGGATTGATACGGATGACCAGGTCGTAACCGTCCTCTACCGGATCCGCGACGCGGTCTTCCGCGATGACTTCGAGCTCGACCTGCGGATAGGCCAGCGCAAAGCGTGCAGCGATCTGGCACAGCAAGACATGCGCGAACACGACCGGCGCGCTGATGCGCAAGCGCCCGCGCGGCACCGGCGCACGCGACGCGACCGCCTCACCCGCCTCCTGAATCTCCGTCATGAGCCCCCGCGTGCGCTCGTGGAGGGCGAGACCTTCCTCGGTCAGACGCAGCCTGCGTGCGCCCCGCTCGATCAGCCGCACGCCGAGATCTTCTTCCAGCTCGGCCACGCGCCGCGACAGCGTCGCCTTGGGACGGTCGAGCGCGCGACTGGCCGGCCCGAAGCCGCCATGCAGTGCAACGGCGTTGAAATCCGCCAGCGAAGTCAAATCCATGATCGTTCCATTTCCGAGACGAGATGTCTTGATTCTGGCACTTTCGATCGTCCAATGGAACGACTATTGTTCGTCTCACGGACTAACCCAGTCCATTCAACCCCAGGAGAAAGTCATGGCAATCCTCGTAACAGGCAGCACAGGCGTGGTCGGCAAGCAGGTTCTCGACCATCTGAACGGCAGCGGCGCCGAAGTGCGGGCATTGACCCGCTCGCCGGAAAAGGCCCAATTCCCCGCTGGCGTCACCGCGGTCAAGGGCGACCTGTCCGACATCGACGCAGTGCGGCGCGCACTGAACGGTGTCAGCACGGTGTTCGTGCTGGCCCCCAACGCCGCGGACGAACTGACACAGGCACTGCAGACGCTGAGCGTCGCGCGGGAGGCCGGTGTGAAAGGCATTGTTTATCTGTCGGTTTTCAAGGGCGCGGAGTATGTCGATGTGCCGCACTTCACCGGCAAGCACACGGTCGAGCGCATGATCGAACACTGCGACCTGCCGGCGACGGTGCTGCGCCCCGCCTATTTCATCCAGAACGACGTCCGTCAGAAAGACCCGTTACTGACGCACGGTGTCTACGGCATGCCGATTGGCAGCAAAGGAATTTCCATGGTCGATGTCCGCGATATCGGCGAAGCCGCGGCACGCGAACTCCTGCGCCGCGAGCGCGCCGCCAATCCGCTACCGCGTGAAACGTACGAACTCGTCGGTCCTGACACGCTGACTTCGGAGAATATCGCTGCGATCTGGGCCGAAGCGCTGGGACGCCCGGTCCGCTACGGCGGCGACGATCTCGATACCCTCGAACAGCGTCTCAAGGCGGTCGCGCCGGGTTGGCTTGCCTACGATATGCGCCTGATGATGCGCCGGTATCAAGAGGACGGCGCAGTCGCTTCGAAGGCGGAAGTCGATCGTCTGGCTGCGCTGCTCGGGCGGCAGCCGCGATCCTACCGGGACTTCGCAGTTGCCACCGCCGCCGCGTGGGCGAAGGGCTGATTGATCAGGAGGGGCGAAAAGGAGAGACGTGCGTTCAACGAATGTGGCTTCCGAAAAGCCCCAGCAGTCCAATCACGATCAGATAGATCGCGACGATGTAGTTCAAGAGGCGCGGCACGACAAGAATCAGAATACCGGCGATCAATGAAACCAGCGGACCCGCATTGGTGAGCATATGCATGATTGTCTCCTCGCTCCTCGTGCGCGCACTGCACAGACATCAATGCCCGTTGCAGAAAACGGCGGTGAGAAAAAGTGGAACGACGTCGCGAATGACCGCATCGCTGCCGGCGCGTCGTACGCTCGCCTCAACCGACGCGGCAGAGCCGGTCACCACCACGCCGTATGTCGGGGGCGTAACCGGCTGGCCGCTGCCTTGTTTGAAGATGGGATCGTTTTGCTCATACCCGAAGACGGCATAGACATGAAAGCCGAATGCCGTCAGGTTGCTGCCGCGCGCGGGACGAAATGCGTTGACCGAGTTCGCTTCAATGCGCATTGGCTTTGCATCGATCGACTGCTCGTCCAGAAGCGGAGCAATGAAATCATGCGGGCTCGACTGGCAGTCCAGTTTTGCATCGAGCGCATAGGCATTGCACACGGGTGCAGAGAATCCCACGCCCAGCGACGGAATGGCGATCAGCATGCGGAGAACGGACGGTTTCATCGTAACAGCGCGATCGTTCTGCTGGATTGTTCGAAAAGCTCGAAGACATGAGGCAGCAGATCGTTGAGACCCCAGAATCGTACGGATGACCCGGCAAGTCTGTACGGTGACGCTCAGATCCGTCAAGGCCGGCGAACGGCAGCGGCGTGTGGCGAAAGAGGATGTCGCCGTGAGGCAAGCCTACTATGATGCGTGGGCCGCTTCACTTTCCGTCGACTTCCAGCGCGCTAAACGCCACACACCCATGACCAGCTCCTCACATTACGACCTGCAATCGCTGCGCCTTTTCATCGTCGTAGCAGAACTCGGCAGCCTGACAAAGGCGGCTGAGCGCACCTGCATGACGTTGTCAGCGGTCAGCAAGCGCATGGCCGACCTGGAGCGCAGCATCGATTGCACGCTCATGTTGCGGCAGCCGCGCGGCATCGAGCTGACTGCCGCCGGCAAGGGTCTGCTCGCGCATGCCCGGCAAGTCGCCGACCGCGTGAACCGCATGGCCAACGAGATGAGCGACTACGCCGCCGGCGTGCGTGGCCACGTGCGAGTCTGGGCCAACACGTCAGCGATCATCCAGTTCCTGCCGCACGACGTGCAGGCTTTTCTGTCCGACAACCCCAGCGTAAAGATATCGCTCGAGGAGCGCTTGAGCGACGAAATCGTCGCGGCGATCCGCAGCGGCACCGCCGACATCGGCATCTTTGCGGACAACGTGCTGGCGCCAGGTATCGAGAAGGTCGCTTATCGTCAGGACAAGCTCGTGCTGCTGGTGCCGAACGGCCATCCCCTCGCGTCCCTCGAAGAAGTCGCCTTCGCCGATACGCTCGACTTCGAGTACGTCGGCCTGAACGAAGGCAGTTCACTGCTCGCGCGGCTGCTCGATGCCGCATTCAGCGCGGACCGGGCTCTCAAGCTACGCATCCAGGTGCACAGCTTCGACGGCATCTGCCGGATGATCGAGCACGGGCTCGGCATCGGCGTATTGCCCGAGGGCGCCGTACGCACCGAAATTCTCGCGACGGGCCTGCGCGCCGTGAAACTCACCGACGCGTGGGCGCATCGCACCTTGTGGATCGGCACGCTGTCGCGCGAAACACTGTCGCCCGAAGCATTGCGTCTCCTCGACTTCATGTCCGGCCGAACGGACGGCACAGACAGTTAATCCCACGACCCTTTCCAGATGGGAAAGGGTCGTGGAGAATCCATTGATTTTCAGCACGCGCGGGTTGTCGCAAAGTGAGCGTCAAGAGAACGACGTTTGCAAGGAGACAACATGACGAAGCCGCTAGAAGGCGTTCGCGTGCTTGAAATGGGCCAGCTCATCGCCGGTCCCTTCGCTGGAAAAATGCTCGCCGAGTTCGGCGCGCACGTCATCAAGATCGAACCACCCGGCTCGGGCGACCCGCTGCGCAAATGGCGCCTGCTGCATGAAGGCACGTCTGTCTGGTGGGCGGCGCAATCGCGCAACAAGGAATCCGTCACGCTCGATCTTCGCTCGCCCGAAGGCCGGGACGTGGTTCGCCAACTGGTCGCGCAAAGCGACGTGTTGATCGAAAACTTTCGTCCCGGCACGCTCGAAAAATGGGGCCTCGGCTGGGAAGAACTGCATGCCTTAAATCCTGGTCTCGTGATGCTGCGCGTGTCCGGCTACGGGCAGACCGGTCCCTACCGCGACCGTCCGGGTTTCGGCGTCATCGGTGAAGCGATGGGCGGCTTGCGGCATCTGAGCGGCGAAACCGACCGCACACCCGTGCGCGTGGGCATCTCCATCGGCGATTCCCTGTCCGCCTTGCACGGCGTGATCGGCATCCTGCTCGCGCTGCGCCATCGCGACCAGAACGGCGGTACGGGCCAGATGATCGACGTCGCGCTCTACGAGTCGGTCTTCAACATGATGGAAAGCCTGCTGCCCGAGTACTCGGCGTTCGGCGCCGTGCGCCAACCGGCGGGCAGCAGCTTGCCCGGGATCGCGCCGTCGAATGCGTATCGCTGCAGCGACGGCAAATATGCGCTGATTGCAGGCAATGGCGACAGCATCTTCCGGCGTCTGATGGAACTGATCGGCCGCCAGGATCTGGCCGACGATCCCGCACTCGCTCAAAACGATGGCCGCGTAAAGAACGTCGAGCGGCTGGACGCCGCGATCGCCGACTGGACCCTACACCGCACGCTCAACGACGTGCTGGCTGCGCTCAATGAAGCCCGCATTCCCGCCGGAAAAATCTACGACGTCGCCGACATTGCGAGCGACCCGCATTACCACGCACGCGACATGATTCTCGACGCCCAGCTCCCCGATGGCACGCCCGTGCAACTGCCAGGCATCGTCCCGAAGCTGAGCGCGACGCCGGGCACGGTGAACACTCCCGCGCCCACGCTCGGCCAGCACACCGACGAGGTGCTGGAAAACCTCGGCATCGACAGCACGACCCGCGACGCCTGGCGCGCACGCGGCATCATCTGAACAGGAGCACCGAATGAGCAGCAAGCGTCTGTATATCCAGGAGGTCGCCACCCGTGATGGCGTCCAGAACGAGGCCCGCTTCGTCGACACCGACGCCAAGATCGAACTGATCGATCGTCTGAGCGCGTGTGGTTACGCCAAGATCGAAGTGACCTCGTTCACCTCGCCAAAAGCGATCCCCGCCTTGCGTGACGCCGAAGCTGTGATGCAACGGATCGCGCGACGTGAAGGCGTCGTCTATACCGTGCTCGTTCCGAATCTGCGCGGCGCAGAGCGCGCGCTGTCGTGCGGTGTCGATGAAGTCAATCTCGTGATGTCGGTCAGCGAGAGTCACAACCGCGCGAACTTGCGCATGAGCCGCGAGCAATCGTTCGCCCAGTTGCGCGACGTGATCGGCGTGGTCAGGCAAACGAAGGTGGCGATCAACGTGTCGCTGTCCACGGCGATGGGCTGCCCCATGGAAGGCGATATCGACCCAGCAGAAGTGCTGGAGTGGATGCAGCGCTTCGCCGACCTCGGTGTGCATGGCGTGACGTTGTGCGACACCACCGGCATGGCTTACCCGTCGCAGGTTGGCGAACTGTGCGCCGCCGCGCGCGAGCGCTTCGCCGCGCTCGAACTCACGCTGCATTTTCATAACACGCGCGGCATGGCGCTCGCCAATACGCTCGCCGCGCTGGATGCCGGCATCGATCGCTTCGACGCGTCGCTCGGCGGACTCGGCGGATGCCCCTACGCGCCAGGTGCGACGGGCAACGTCTGCACTGAGGAACTCGTGCACATGCTCGAGCTCGACGGCTACGACACCGGCGTGGATCTCGCCGCCGTGCTGTCCGCCTCCGCCCTGCTTCCCGGATTGATCGGCCACGACGTGCCGAGCCAGTTGCTCAAGGCCGGACGGCGCCTGGACCTGCACTCGATGCCTTGCATCGCGGCTGACGGCCTGCCGGAACAACGCGCATTTTCATAAGGAACAGGACATGGCACTCATCGACCACCTCGATCACCTCGTACTCACCTGCGTCGACTTCGCTGTAACGAAGCGGTTCTACACCGAGGTCATGCAGATGCAACTCGAGACGTTTGGCGAAGGACGGATTGCATTTCGCTTCGGCAATCAGAAGATCAACGTCCACGTGCGTGGTGCCGAATTCGAACCGAAGGCCCATGTTCCCGTACCGGGCGCGCTCGACCTGTGCTTCATCGCCACCGTGCCGCTCGACGATGTGATTGCGCATCTGGCCCGCTGCAAATGGCCGATAGTCGAAGGTCCGGTTGCGCGCACCGGCGCTACGCAGAAGATTCGCTCGGTGTATGTGCGAGATCCCGATCTGAATCTGATCGAGATCTCCGAACTGATGGCGTGATGGAATGACACCCTGCTATCCACGATCCGCCGACTTTCACTTGCCGTTCAGCGAACTGAACAGCGTGGCTTTGCGGCCCACGCTGCCCAAGGCGGGGGTTCAATGAACATCGTCCTGCTCGACAGCGGCACGTTGCCCACGCCGCTCACCGCGCCGGCCTGGGCGAGCGAATGGTCCGTTCGTCCGGCCACGCGCGCCGCCGACGTGGTCCATGCGCTCGAAGATGCCGCCATTGCTATCACGAACAAAGTGCCCATCCGCGCGGCCGATCTGCAACGTCTGCCGAAACTGCGCTTTATCTGCGTCGCCGCGACGGGCTTCGATTGCATCGATATCGACGCCTGCCGCGAGTCCGGCGTGATCGTGTCCAATGTGCCGGGCTATTCGGCACAGAGCGTCTCCGAGTGGGCGCTCGCGTCGATCTTCGCATTGCGGCGCAACCTGTTCGCTTATCGTGAAGCCGCTCGCATCGCCTGGCCGGCGTCGCCGCATTTCTGCGTGCACGATGCGCCGATTCTCGATATCGCCGGTTCGACGCTCGGCATTGTCGGGCGCGGCGCGATCGGGAATGCGCTCGCACGGCTGGCCCGCGCGGTTGGCATGAACGTGATGTTCGCGGAGCATCGCGGACGACAAACCGTTCGCGAAGGCTTCACACCATTCGACGACGTGGTCCGGTCCGCCGACGTTTTCTCGCTCCACTGCCCGCTTACGGAGACAACACGCAACCTCATCGACGCGCCCACGCTTCGCGCCATGAAACGCGGCGCGCTGCTCGTGAACAGCGCCCGCGGAGGTCTTGTCGATTCGGCTGGTCGAAGCCCTCATGAGCGGCCACCTCGGCGGCGCCGCGCTCGACGTACTCCCGCAGGAACCGCCCGATCCGCATGAGCCCCTGCTCACCTGTGCGCATCCCAACCTTATCGTCACCCCGCACATCAGTTGGGCGGCGACGCATGCCGCGAACCGGCTCAATGCCGGCATCGAAGCAAACCTCGCTGCGTTCCATGCGGGCGCGCCGATCAACGTGGTGAACGGCGCATAAGCCGACCCGAAAGCAAAGAAACGGAGACAAACATGAACACCAGGAATCTGGACGTGGGCGGCAGTGCGGCCGCCCATTCGCGCATTGCTTCATCCGAACCGGACAAAGCCGACGATACACCCGCCCTTCATGCCAAAGCCACCACCCTGGGTGGCTGGATGGATAACATGCCTGCGGGCTCGCTGCATCGATTTGTGGTGTGGGTGATCGGCATAGGCTTGTTCTTCGACATGTTCGAAATTTTCCTTGTCAGCTCGATCGGCGCGGCGTTGCAGGGGGAATACGGTATCGACAGACACAGCACGGACTTCAAGCTGCTGCTCGCTTCGGCGTTTATCGGCATGTTCTTCGGTGCATTTTTTCTAGGCAGCATGGCCGACCGAATCGGCCGGCGCAAGGCCTTCCTATTCAACCTGATCTGGTACAGCGGCTTTTCGCTGATCGGGGCATTCTCGGTCAACGCCGAGATGCTGGTGATCTGCCGCTTCCTCACCGGCATTGGCGTAGGTGCGATCTATCCCGTTGCCGATAGTTTTTTGTCCGAGATTCTGCCCAAGGAACGTCGTGGGCGAATGGCTGCATGGGCGTACACCACCTCATATATCGCCGTGCCATTGGTTGGATTTCTGGCGCTTTGGCTCAATCCTCTTCACTTTGGCGCCGTGGCCGGCTGGCGCGTTATTCTGGTTATTGGCAGCCTGGGCGCTGTGCTGGTTCTGCTTGTGCAGCATAAGTTGCCCGAAAGCCCGCGTTGGCTACTCGCGCAGGGCCGCGTCGAGGAGGCCCATGCCATGCTTCGGCGCTTTGCCGCCAGTGCCGGCGTGACAGTGTCGGTCATCTCACCTGAAACGACCGTCAAGCGGAATCCAATGACCTTGGGCGAGCGCATTGCCTTGCTGCGCCGCCCTCCCTATAACAAGCGCTACCTGATGTTGACCATCTTCCATCTGCTTCAGGGATTTGGTTACTACGGTTTCGGCACACTCGCCAGCACCGTGGTGAAAAGCCGTGGCTTTGACGTGACGGACGGAACGCTCTTTATCGCCTTGTCGTTTCTCGGCTACCCAGTCGGATCGTTGCTTTCGATTCCGCTGCTCAACTGGATTGAACGCCGTACCCTGGTTATTGGCGCCATTTTGTCCATTGCAGTTTTTGGCCTGGGTTTTGCCTATTCCAACACCTCGGCGCTGATTGTTCTCTTTGGTGTGTTGACAACATGTGCGTCGAACGTGTTCAGCAATGCGTACCACGTCTACCAATCTGAGATCTTTCCAGCCAGCGTGCGCTCAACCGCCATCGGCAGTACTTACTCGTTGTCCCGCATCGTGAGCGGCATGCTGCCTTTCATCTTGCTCCCTGTATTGAACCAGCAAGGAGCAGGCGCCATGTTCGGCATCATCGCGGCGGCGCTGCTAGTCGTGGCTGCCACGCTGCGGATCTTCGGCCCTCGCACTACACGACGCAGCCAGGACGAAATCAATCCAGGTTGAGCCGCTTGTCGTGTTTCGCACGTGCCCGGCCCGTACTGCTTCATCTCTGAAGGCGACGCGCTGATCAACGTCAGTGGCAACCGTATTGCGTCGATGCGCGTCGCTCCCCCATCCGGCCGTCTTAACACTGGGCCGTAAGGAGCGCGCGCATCAACGACACACCAACGTCAGGAAAGGTGATGCACTTCCTGCAGGCCATAAACCGGCGTCGCAATTCCCTCCATGCGCGCCTTCAATTGCAGAGATAAATACTGCGAGTAGTGGCGCGACTGATGCAGGTTGCCGCCATGAAACCACAAGGCAGGCTGCTGCGTGGGCTTCCACATGTTGCGTTGCTCGCCTTCCCACGGCCCCGGATCTTTCGTCGTATTCGAACCCAGCCCCCACACCTTGCCCACTTTATCCGCCACTTCACGCGAGATGAGATCGGCGGCCCAGCCGTTCATCGATCCGTAACCGGTTGCATAGACGACGAGATCCGCCTCCAGCTCAGTGCCGTCGCTTAGCAAAACAGAGTGCTCTTTAAGTTCGACCACATCTACACCACTCTTCAACTTGATCTTGCCATCCGCTACAAGGTCGGCGGCGCCAACATCAATGTAGTAACCCGACCCGCGCCGAAGATACTTCATGAAGAGCCCCGAGTCGTCATCCCCGAAGTCGAGCATGAAACCGCGCTTTTCCAGTCGCGCGTAGAACTCGGCATCGCGCTCCCTGATCGCATCGCACACGGGTTTTTGAAACGTGTGCAGGATCTTGTACGGGATCGACGCAAACGTCAGATCGGCTTTCGACGTCGTCATGCCAGACGCCACCGCGCGCTCGGAATAGAGATCACCAAGAGCAAGTTCCATCAGCGAATCTGACTTCACGATATGCGTGGACGACCGCTGAACCATCGTGACGTCGACGCCCGCTTCCCACAACGCCGCGCAAATATCATGCGCCGAATTATTGGCGCCGATCACGACCACTTTCTTGCCCTTGTACGCATCGGGTCCCGGGTGTTTCGACGAATGATGCTGCTCGCCCTTGAACACATCCATGCCTTTGAACGAGGGAATATTCGGCTTACCCGACATGCCCGTGGCAAGCACAAGCTGCTTCGGCCGCAAGGTCAGCGTCTCGCCGTCGTGCTCGACCTCGACCACCCATTCCGCCTTCGCTTCGTCATAGCGCGCGGACTTGCAAATAGTCGATCCCCAATAGTTCAATTCCATGACCTTGGTGTACATCTCGAGCCAGTCGCCGATCTTGTCCTTGGGTGTGAAAACCGGCCAGTTATCCGGGAACGGCAAATAAGGCATATGGTCGTACCACACCGGATCATGCAGACACAGTGACTTGTAGCGGTTACGCCACTGGTCGCCAGGACGGGGATTCTTATCGACGATGATCGTCGGCACACCCAGTTGCCGCAGACGCGCGCCCAGTCCAATTCCACCCTGCCCGCCACCCACGATCAAACAGTAGGGCTGCTCCGCTCGACCCAGCGCCTGCGCTTCGGCTTCCCGACGCTCCTTCCAGCTCGTTCGGTCCATGCGTGCGCCGTGTTCCGCACCCATCGGACGACGGTTGCCTTTGGGTTCCTCATGGCCTTTCAGCTCGCCCATGGTGGTCAGCAAAGTCCAGATCAGGCCATCCTTCACGCGGATAAAACCGCTGCCGCGGGCAACTTCCGTTTCGAAGGTGATCCAGGCCTGGGCTACACCGCCGGCTTCGGTCGGCACTTCATTTTCGGCGATCCGCAGCCTGGTCGGCTTGATGGCGCCGAGTTGCGCATCGAGCATGGCGCCGATCTGGTCGCGGCCCTCCATGGTTTTGATATTCCAGGTGAACGCAACCAGATCGCGCCAATAGCACTCAGGCTGAAACAACGCGACGGCCGCAGCGGTATCACCGCGTTTAAGCGCTGACTCCAGGGATTCCAGAACATTTCCGATAATCTTGCTTGCATTATTTTCAGGCATGGTTGCTCCTCCATTCGATACGGATTGGTGAAACGTCGAAGTAATACGCGGGTTCTTTGCCCGCTGGATAAGCGTGGACCGCTAGCGCCGGTGAGGCGGGACAATGCCGAACTTCGCGATCCGTCTGTAAAGCGTCGCGCGCGACATGCCCAAGGCTTTGGCTGTCTCGTCCGGATGCCATTTCGCATCCGTCAGGGCGGCGACGATGCGATTACGCTCAAGGGCGTCGATATCGGTGAGTGTGGGTTGCGCCTGAGGCGCGGGATTGCGGGGCTTCGGCGCAGCTTGCCGTTGTGCGCGAATGACGGGCGGACGAACGCGGGCATAGAGCGGCGAGCCGTTGCCCGCGAATTTGATCGTGACCATGTCGCGGCCTGGTCTGACATCCAGAAGACGCTCGGCGCGGACATCGAAGAGCTCGGAGACAGGTCGCGGCAGCCGATCGAGGCCCGGCACGCACTCTTTTGCCCGGCGATTTGCCGCAATTGCGTTTCCGTGCGCATCGAATGCGATCAGAATTTCCGGCTGGGCCTCCACGTAGTGACGATTGCGGTGCGCCAGCAAAACCCAGTAATGCGTGGTCGCGTTGAGAAAGAAGCTGTCCTCGATCAACACTGCGCTATGACGCACGATGTGGTTGATCAGACGCTGGCTTTCGCGTTCGTCGGGCGAGCGAATCGCCGATGCATCCAGCACGCCGATCAGTTCGCCTTCCAGCCCGAAGATGGGCGAGGCACTGCAGGTCAACGTGGTAAAGGCGGCCCGAAAGTGATCGGTCTTATGAACCGTGATCGGTTGGGAATCGAGCAGCACCGTCGCGACGCCGCAAGTTCCCTCTTCCTGCTCGGACCAGCAGGAGCCCAAATACAATCCCGCTCGTTTGAAATCGTGGCGACGATCCCGGTCAACGCGATAATCGATCGTCACGCCCTGCGCATCGGTGAGCATCACGCAGTAGTCCGCTTCGCGAACCGTCTCATGCAGACGCGAAAGGCATTCTCCCGACGCCCGTAAAACCGATTCTTCCCGATGCTGTACGTCGCGCAGTTCGGGCACGGTCAGAATCCGCGGCCCCTTTGTCAGGTCAGGATCGAGATGATATTGCTCGAGCGAGCGCCAATACGACGAAGTCAGCCGCGTAGCATCGCCGCCGCGATCAGGCATTCGGCCTTCGATCAACCTGCGGATCCGATCGATGTGTCTCACTTGCGGAACATAGGGCATGAATGTCTCCGGTCGGCTCGGCGCGCATCGTCATTCAGTGGCACGCTTAGGATGACTTTTAACATGCGGGTTCCGGAACAGCACATTGCAGTGCACCATCATTCCGGATGAGACTTTTGTCTCAGTCTGTTTGTCGTTGTGGGGACTGAGCGTAACCCGATTTCCAGAGTGAGGAAAACGGGGATGCGTTACGCCCACTGCTAGAATACTTGCCCTTTTCCTTGGAGACGCACATGTCCTGGTTCATCTATGAAGTGCCCGAATACAACGAAGACGGGGCGCGCATCGAACCGTTCAGCGACCTGCGTAGCCGTGTCCTGAAAGTAAGTGGTCAGGCAATGGTCGACGAACTGGAAAGCGTCCGCGAGAACGCCGCGACGACGGCGAACACGCCCGCCCACCCGCTGCGCACCGCGGAAAATCCTCACGTATTCCCGATCCCGTATGCCGACTCCATGATCCTGGTCGGGTTCATCTTCGAACTGAAACGGGAGTCCCGGCATCTGGTGGTGTCACCGGTGGAAATGCCCTGGCTGAAAGACGCGTAAGACGGGCTGTCGAGTTGGACCGTGCGCCAACCGTTTGCTGGCGCGCGAAGTCCGGCAGGTCACGCGCCAGTTTGTCGAGCCGGCCAGTGATCAGGTGCGTTTAGCCAGATAGGCGTCGACCAACTCAATCAGCCGTTCTCGCCCGAAGCTCCCGTCGTGCCCGGCGTGAACCACTTGCACGGGCAATTCGCGCAGCCGCTTCATAGTGCGCACATAGGTCGGAATATCCGCGCCACCTATCTCATCCAGCAGCGGGCCGTCGTAAATCGCATCGCCCGAGAACAGCGTGCCGGATGCCGCTTCCCATAGGCCAATGCTGCCCGGTGAGTGGCCGGGCAGATGCAGGACCTCAAAATGCCGGTTGCCGAGATCGACGATGTTCCCTTCCTTGACGATCTCCGTGACCGTTGCGGCCCGCACGCAATAGTCGGACATCGAGTAATCGGCGCTGGGAAGGGCCGTGATCAGATCGCCGTCGAACGGATAGCCTGCTTCGCGATACCGGCGAATGGCTGCGTCGCCCAATACCGATGCCAGAAGGGTGCCGCGCTCGCGCGGCGCACGCAGGTTGTCTGCCTCCAGCTCGTGAACCAGCGTGTGTTCAAACTCATGATGTCCGCCGATATGATCCGAGTGCGTATGCGTCGCAACGGCGGTGACGTCCTTCTGCAGCAGGTGCTTCGCGGCATCCTGCAGACTGGCGATACCCATCCCCGTGTCGATCATCAGATCCCGGTCACGGCCACGCACATGCCAGATATTGCAACGCATCAGCGGGACGACATGAGGTTCCCAAAGCAGCGTGATGTCGTCGCTGATGCGTTTGAGTTCGAACCATCGGTCGGCAATTGGTAATCGAGTCATGCGAGGTCGCTCCACGAGTGAGAGTCGTTACTCTGACACACTCTGCATCAACGGGCGGCAGTTGGTGGCATAAATGCCTCCGTCCCACGTCGCTCTGCCCTTCCTTTTCAATGAGTCCGGCCATGTAGAATTCGCTGCAACGGCGCGGCTGGCGTAACCGGCAACAGGTAAATTCATGACCACAATAAAATTCGATACCGTCGTGCTCGGCGCAGGCATTGTCGGCGTGAGCGTTGCCGTGCATCTCCAGAAACGCGGCCGCAGCGTCGCCCTGGTCGACCGCAAGCAGCCCGGCAACGAAACGTCGTTCGGCAACGCCGGGCTGATCCAGCGCGAAGGCGTGTACCCCTATGCCTTTCCACGCGACCTCGGCACCCTGCTTCGGTACGCGCGCAACCAGTCGCCGGACGTTCGCTACCATGCCGACGCCATACTCAAGACCGCACCATTTCTTTGGCAATACTGGCGCAATTCTCACCCGGCCAAACACGCCGCCATCGCGAAGTCGTACGCGACGCTGATCGAGCATTGCGTGGACGAGCACCGCGCGCTGGCGGCCGAGGCCGGCGCGAGCGCGTTATTACGCCCCACCGGCTGGATCAAGGTGTTTCGCACCGAAAAAGCATGGGACGCGGAAACCCGGGTCGCTGAACGGTGGCATCGGGAATATGGCGTCGAGTTCGAATCACTGGATGCGGGCCGCCTGCAACAGAAGGAGCCCGATCTCGACAAAGCGCTGACGGGCGGCTTGCGCTACTCGGCATCCGATTCCGTGAGCGATCCCAACGCACTCGTTACCGCCTACGCGAAGTATTTCGAAGCGCTGGGGGGACGGATTTTCATCGGCGATGCGGACTCGTTTCGCGAGGGTTGGGCGGTCGATACGCAAGCGGGAACGATCACGGCTTCATCAGCGGTAGTCGCATTGGGGCCGTGGTCGGATCGCCTGAGTTCGCGGCTCGGGTATCGCTTGCCGCTCGCCGTCAAACGCGGGTACCACATGCACTACGCACCCGAGGCAGGGGCTCGCCTGAATCATCCGGTTCTGGACGTCGAGAAGGGCTACGTGCTGGCTCCCATGGCAAAAGGCATCCGCTTGACCACGGGAGCGGAGATCGCGCACTGCGATGCGCCCAAAACGCCCACGCAGCTCGCCGCGGTCGAGCCGATTGCGCGTACGCTGTTTCCATTGGGCAAGCGTCTCGACGAAGAACCCTGGATGGGACGGCGCCCCTGCACGCCCGACATGATGCCGATTATCGGGCCCGCGACACGTCACAAAGACTTGTGGTTCGCGTTTGGTCACGCGCACCACGGGCTGACGCTAGGCCCGGTTACGGGCCGGCTGATCGCCGAGATGATGACCCACGAGGAGACGCTCGTGGACACCCAGCCGTTCAGGGTGGAGCGGTTCTAGAATCTGGCCGCGCAGCGAACGGCCGATATCACCGTCTTCGGACCAAACACCCCTGCCACCGGCGTAATAACGCCATTTTTCGCGGCGCCCACAATATTCCTGATCGTGAACCGTCTACAGACGTATGGAACCGCCGCGCACCCCGAAATCGATGATCGAACGAGATACCGACATCACTGCAACTGTGTTGCGTGAGCGTACGCAGCTCGGGAATTTCATCCGGCGTCGCGTGCACGATCAGGGCGACGCTGAAGACATCTTGCAGGATGTCTTTCACGAGTTCGTGCAAGCCTACCGTCTCCCTGCGCCGATCGAACAGGTTAGCGCGTGGCTGTTCCGCGTGGCGCGCAACCGCATCATCGACCGCTTTCGCAAGCGCCGGGAGCAACCGCTGGCCGACATGGTCGACGCCGCCGATGACGTCGAGTATCGACTGGATCTCGCCCTCCCGGCAACGGACGCCGGCCCGGAAGCCCTCTATGCAAGGTCGGTGCTGCTGGAAGCCCTGCAAGACGCGCTCAACGAATTGCCGGCGGATCAGCGCGATGTGTTCGTCGCTCATGAACTGGAGGGGCGCAGCTTCAAGGAGCTCGCCTCCGAGAGCGGTGTCGGCGTGAACACGCTATTGGCACGCAAGCGTTACGCGGTCCTGCATCTGCGCGTTCGCTTGCAAGCCGTGTATGACGAACTGGATATCTAAAGGAGCAGATAGATGAGTTTCAAACTGAGATGCTTCGGCAAGGCACTGCTGGTTCTGGTGGGCATCGCCGTGCTGGGATGGATGGTGATGGCGCTATGGAATTGGGTGATCCCGGCGCTATTCATCGGCGGCCGTGCGATCGATTTTCCGCACGCGATGGGCCTGCTGATTCTAAGCCGGATTCTGTTTGGCGGATTTCGAGGACGCGGCGGTTGCCACGGACGCCGGCATTGGCGCCGCTGGGAACGGATGACGCCCGAGGAGCGCGAAAATTTTCAGAAGAACCTGTCGTCCGTTGACGGCAAGCGCCCGGAGGATCGCGCATGAGCACCGCTTCGACATCCACATCCGCATGCAAACAGGCCGCCGGCGTGATTGCTCCCGTGGTCAATCTGAAACGGTGCGAAGGCAAGGGCGATTGCGCGGTAGTCTGTCCGGAGAACGTTTTCGACATCCGCCGGATCGATAAGGCCGACTACCAGCAATTGGGCGCGCTGCACAAATTCAAGCTGCGCGTACATGGAATGAAAGTCGCGTACACGCCAAACGCCGATGCGTGCCGGGCGTGCGGCTTGTGCGTGACTGCATGCCCCGAACGTGCCATTACGTTAGCCAGGATCGGGGCGTCATAACGATACCGATCGATTGATCAGCTTACCGTACCCGAACCGACGTTTCTCCCGTCACTCCCCGTCGACCGAACGTCCCTCCGGCTGCGGGAGCTGAACAGGTTCACAAACTGCTCGAAACCCTGAATCGGCAGCGGCTTGCAAAAGAGAAACCCTTGATAGGCGTGGCATCCTGCGACTGCCAGGAAATCTCGTTGCGCTTCAGTTTCGACGCCCTCGGCGATGACACCCAGGTTAAAACTTCGGGCCAGCGCCACGATCGTTCTCGCGATGTCAGCGTCGTTGGAGTCGACCAGGATGTCGCGCACGAACGACCGGTCAATCTTTAACTGGTCCAAGGGCAATCTTTTCAGGTAAGACAGCGACGAGTAACCCGTCCCGAAGTCATCCAGCGAAAAGGTCACGCCTCGAGCGCGAAGGGCGGTCATCTTTTCGATAATGTCCTGCACGTTCTCAACGAGAACACTCTCGGTCAGCTCGAGCTTCAACCTGTCCGCCCTCGCCCCAGTCCGGTTGATGACGTCAAGCACAGTGTCTACGAAGTCGGGCTCGCGAAATTGCCGGGCGCTGACGTTCACGGCCATCGACAGATGCGCCATCGATGGCCGCGTCGCCCATACTGCCAACTGGGTGCATGCGGACACCAATACCGTTCGCCCCATCTCGAGAATCAGCCCAGACTCCTCCGCGAGCGGGATAAACTCGCCTGGCGGTATCAGGCCGCGCTCAGGATGCTCCCAACGCACCAGCGCTTCCGCACCGGTTATGTGATTGCCGTCAACGACCTGCGCCTGATAGTGAAGAACAAACCGGTTCTCCTCGATGGCGTTGCGCAGCCCCACCTCCAGCTCGGCTCGCTTCAGCACCGCCGTCTGCATCGCGGGGTCGAAGAAGCACATGGCATTGCGGCCGCGCTCCTTCGATTTATACATGGCGAGATCGGCCTGCTTGAAAAGCTCGTCGGTGGACGTCTGGTCCCCATTGAATACGGTGACCCCTATGCTGGCGGTGCTTCGGAACCGAACACCGTTGAGCTCGTAGGCGTTCCCCAACACGGCGAGAATTTTTTCTCCCACCGCCACGGTTTCCATGGTCGCCTCGGCCTCGTCCAGATTCAGATTGCCCAGCACTACAACGAACTCGTCGCCACCGACCCGGGCAACCGTGTCTCCCTCATTGACGCTGCTCGACAGGCGATACGCGACCTGTCGCAGGAGCAGGTCGCCCTTGTCGTGCCCAAGCGTATCGTTCAGCGTTTTGAAGTGGTCAAGATCGATGAACATGAGGGCGCCGCAAACCCTGTTCTGCCGGCTGGTTACCATTGACTGTCTCAGCCGATCCAGAAGAAGCGCGCGATTGGGCAGGCGCGTCAGCGTGTCATAGAAGGCAAGTTCCAGGATTTTCTCCTCCGACTTCTTGCGCTCCGTGATGTCGCGGCCGCTGGTCCGAAAACCAACGAAGTCACCCCTCTGATTGCTGATCGGCACCCAGGAGACCGACAGCCAGAGGAGCGATCCATCCTTGCGCACGCAACGAAACTCGAGATCGTCGCCGCGCGAACCCTGAAGCCCCTTTTTGAATTCCGGCGCAACGCGCGGGATGTCCTCCGGATGGATGAGCGTGCGGGCGAAATCAGGCATTGCCATGCATTCGGCAACCGTGTAGCCCGTGTAGTACTCAACCGAGGGATTGATCCAGCGCGGTGTGCCGTCCGGTCCCCACCAGATTTCCAGGTTCACCGTGCAGTCGGCAATGGCGCGAAATTTCTCTTCGTTCTCGCGCAACTCCCGCGTCATCGCCGAAGCGAGGCGCATGGCACGCTCCCGCCCTGTCATCATGAGCCAGGTCAGAAGCGCCAGCAGCAGACTCAACCCCGTGCCGGTTCCGGCAATTAGCACCTCCGCATTACGCCCTAACCGGGATCGAAACTCGTCGGAGGCGCTCATCGACAGCATCCAGTCGTGTCCGTCCACAACCAGATATTCGTTTGCGGAGATGAGCGCGGGCGCATGCCGGTTGTTTGCTTCTGAAGTGCGATGCAGCAGCGCTGCCTCCAACGGCTCCACGCCATCGTAAATCGCCAACGAGACGCCACGGGGCTGTTCGCCGTAGAGACTGGCCATCACATCGTGCATACGGAACGATGCGTAGACCCAGCCGACAATGTTCGCCCGACGCTGCGCGACGTTGTCCTGCGTTTTGCCGGAAGCGTAGATCGGAAGATACAGGATGAAGCCGGGCCGGGGGTCCGCATCCATGTCGACCGAAAGGCGCACCTTTCCCGAGAGAACCGCGAGGCCAGAGTCGCGGGCTTTCTCCAACGCCGAGCGCCGCACCGGCTCGCCCCAGGCGTCAAAACCGGGCGAGCTGCGTGCAAGGCCAACAAAGGGCTCGCGCTGAACGACCGGGGCATAGTCCTCGCGCAGCCCGTCGGGATAAATCGTGTAGTCTGGAACGCCGCTCTCGCGCATGTCCGCTATGTGGGCCGCCTTACGCGCCGCGGGCACCCATTCGACCACACCCACGGCGTGGACCCCGGAAAAGTTCGCGTCAAGATTGAGCGCGCTCACATAGCGCCGGAACCTGTCGCGATCGATCATTCCGTTCGCGGCAAACAGGCTCTGCACGCCTCGCAACATCAGCTCGTAGGTCGCCATCCGCTGTTCGACGCGGCTTACTACGTCACTCACGGTGTAATCAAACTGGGTGCGAAGCTCTTTGCGAGTCGCCTGCCGTTCGTGATCCCACACTGTCCACGTCACGCCAAGCGACGCGGACAACACCAGCAATGGCAGCAGGACAGAGCGCAGCCGGATCACGGCGACGCCTTGAAGTTGACCATGGACTCGGCCAGATCCGGCCTGAAGTACTTTTCGAAAATACGGCGCACCGTTCCATCAGCACGCATTTCATCTACCAGCGCTCGCCACTTCTCCCGCTCGGCGGCCGGGAGTGCTTTCTTCGACATGATCAGACCGTGCGGCACCGAAGGATCGTTGAACTCAACGATCGTCGTCACGTCGCGGATCTTTTTCTCGTCCAGCGCGGGGTAATCGAAGGGCTCGATAATCATGCCCTGAATCTGTCGAAGAATAAGCGCCTGGTAAAGCGGTTCGAGCCCGCCCGCGAGGCTTACCCGGTTTTCCGACGTCAGTCTGTCGACCAGTTCGTTGGCCGAGGTGCTGTAGCGGAAACTGCGGATCACGCCGAGCTGGGCGCGTTTATTGTTTTCGAAGTCCGCGACGTTATGGATACCGGCGTCCTTGCGCACGAGCAGATAGTATTTATTACTGAAGTACCACGCAAACGAAGCATATTGATTGCGTTCGTCATTCGCGATTCCAGAAAGACTGAAGTCGAGTGCGCCCGACTCGATCAGTTTCCAGATACGTGCGCGTGACATCAGACTGACCTTGATCTGGCAACCGCTACGCCGGATCAACTCATCGGAGAAGTCTTTGTCGATACCGGTATCGGTGTCGAGCGAATAGAGCAGCCCATGGTCGTGCAATGCAAGCGTAAACGGCCGGGAACAATCCGGCCCGCCTGCGAACGCATTGCTGACGAAACACACTGCAAACAACACCCCGCCAAGCCAGTTTCGAATCACAACGCCTCCGTAGCGGAACGACGCCCAGTTAAGTTCTTATCCGTGATCACAATCCGACGGCATGTCCAGTCAGGCTTTTTTCTAAAGACCTGACTTTTATCACATATTCCGGGATGTTTTACCGCTTCAATGCGTCGCCGATGTGCCGCGAGCGCGCAAGATTTTCCTTCGCAAAACTTCCATACGCATTGTCGGCACCGTGCTGTCGTTCTTGAAGGCCTCCTGGCGACTTCTTGCCGTTGAGAATAGTTTTATGTAAGGGGAAACCCGTATAATCGCCGGGCGAGAGGTCAGACAACTATAAGACACAATAGTGGTCAAGACCCTGGCCGCGCCCTGCCGCGCAGCGCCTACCCTGACAAGCCCTTCTTTCCCAGCCCCGTGAATCCGACTGCGACTGCCCTGCCTTTCCGAAACGCCCTGCTCGCGATGCTCGGCATCGGCCTCGTCAACATGCTGGTCGCACTCGACCAGACCGTCGTCAGCACCGCGTTGCCCTCGATTGTCGCCGAACTACATGGCTTCGAGTACTACGCGTGGATTGCCAGCGCGTACCTGCTGGCGTCGGTGGTGACGGTCCCCGTGTTCGGCCGTCTCGGCGACTATTTCGGCCGCAAGCGTTTCGTGATCGCCGCGGTCATCACGTTCACGGTGGCGTCGGTGCTCTGCGGCGTGGCGAACGACATGCTGTTCCTCGTCATCGCGCGTGGTCTGCAAGGGGTCGGCGGCGGAATGATGGTAGGCACGGCGTTCGCGTCGATCCCGGATCTTTTCCCCGATCCGCGCGCACGGGTGCGCTGGCAGGTGGTGATGGCGGCCGCGTACGGGATCGGCACCGCGGCGGGTCCGTCGCTGGGTGGCTGGATGAGCGAGCACTGGGGCTGGCGCTCCACCTTCCTGATCAACCTGCCGGTCGGCGCCGCGGCGCTCTATTTCATCTGGGCGCATCTGCCCAACTTCCAGCGGCCGCACGAGGGCGAGGTCAAGATCGACTGGCTTGGCGCGGCGCTGGTCGCCATCGTGTTGGGCGGCCTGCAGGCTTTCATCGAAGCCGTGCCGAAAGACGGTCTGACGGCCGGCAACCTGGCGCTGGCGGCTTTCGTGATCGTGGGCGCCATCGCGTTGCTGGTGTGCGAGAAGCGCGCCACGCATCCGATCATTCCGCTCGACCTGTTCAAGGACGCGCAACTCGTCACGCTGTTCATCCTCGGCTTCCTGTCCGGCTTCGTGATGTTCTCGCTGATCTTCTTCGCGCCGCTGCTGTTGCAAGGCGGCTTCGGACTGTCGCCGCAACAGGCCGGCCTGCTCGCAACGCCGATTGCCGCCTGCATCGCACTCGGCAGCCTGCTGAATACGCGCATCGTCATTCACATGAAGAAGCCCACGCGGATTCTGTCGATCGGTTTTGCGCTGCTGCTGTTTGCAGCGATCGCATTGGCGTTTGCCAATCCGGAGACACCGCACGTGTGGATCGAATTGCCGATGGCGGCCGTCGGCATCGGCCTGGGTTTCATCCTGAACAATCTGAACGTGTTCGGCCAGGAGATTGCCGGGCGTGAACGCTTCGGCATCACGACGGCACTGCTGCAGTCCACGCGGATGGTGGGTGGGATGCTCGGCACCAGCATTGTGGCAACCGTGGTGCAGCACCACTACCGCAACGTGGTCACGCGCACGATGAGCGTGCTCGGCGAGCCGGCCGCATCGCAATGGCGGCCGCGCTTCGTCGATCTGCGCATCCTGATCGATGAAACGGTGCGCCTGAAACTGATTGCGGATACGAAGACGTCGGGACTCAATACGCTGGCGCTGATCGACACGGCACGCGATGCACTCGTGCAGTCGATTCATATTGGCGTGTGGCTGACGGCAGTGGCGGCACTTGCGGCCGCATTGCTCGTGCAGCGCATCTCGCACGTTGTGTTTCGCCGGAGTTGAGGGCGGCGAAATCTCCGCCACTACCTGCGCCGTTTATTGCGCCACTTATTGCGCGCCGAGCTTCTTGATCAGCGCGTCGAGTTGCGCCATTTCTTCTTCGGTCAGATCGGTCAGCGGCGCCCGCACCGGACCGGCGCTGTGGCCGACCAGCTTCGCGCCGGCCTTCACGATACTCACCGCATAGCCCTGACGGCGGTTGCGGATCGCCAGATACGGCAGGAAAAATTCGTCGATCAGCTTGCCGACAGTTGCGTGATCATCTGCAGCAATCGCGCGATAGAAATCCATCGCCGTCTTCGGAATGAAGTTGAACACAGCCGACGAATACACCGGCACGCCCATCGCCTTATAAGCCGCGGCGTAGATTTCCGCGGTCGGCAGGCCGCCGAGATACGAGAAACGGTCGCCGAGACGGCGGCGAATCGTCACCATCGCCTCGATTTCACCCACACCATCCTTGAAGCCGATCAGGTTCGGGCAACTGTCCGCGAGACGCTCGAGCATGTCCGCATTCAGCTTCGAATTCGCGCGGTTATAAACGATCACGCCGATGTTCTTCACCGCCTTGCAGACCTGCTCGACGTGCGCGGCAATCCCTTCCTGCGATGCCTCGGTCAGATAGTGCGGCATCAACAGCACGCCGCTTGCGCTGAGACGTTCGGCTTCCTGCGCGTAGTCGATCGCCACGCGCGTCGGGCCACCCGCGCCGGCAAGAATCGGTACCTTGCCCCGGCAGGTCTCGGTCGCCGTGCGAATCACGTTCGTGTAATCGCTTTTGGTCAGCGAGAAAAATTCGCCCGTGCCGCCGGCGGCAAACAGCGCGGTCGCGCCATAGGGCGCGAGCCATTCGAGGCGCGCAGCATAGGTATCGGCGCGGAAATCGCCTTGTTCGTCGAAGTCGGTCACCGGAAAGGACAGCAGGCCTTCGGAAACGATCGCTTTGAGTTCTTGGGGTGAGGTCATAACGTGAATAGTCGGTAAAAGCGGGCGGCCGCACGGAGCGCCGCTCAGATCATGAGGAAACTCAGCGCACCAGACACGGGCGCTTGTTATCGAACTTCCAGTTCGGAATCAGGTACTGCATAGCCACGCCGTCGTCGCGTGCGCCGAGGCCATGCTGCAGATACAGCGCGTGCGCCTTCTCGATCTCGTCCATATCCAGCTCGACACCGAGGCCGGCGGCCTGAGGCACCTTGACCTTGCCGCCGACGATCTGCAGCGGCTCGCGCGTCAGGCGCTGACCGTCCTGCCAGATCCAGTGCGTGTCGATCGCCGTGATCTTGCCGGGCGCAGCAGCCGCGACATGCGTGAACATCGCAAGCGAAATGTCGAAGTGATTGTTCGAATGCGAGCCCCAGGTCAGCCCCCACTCGTTGCACATCTGCGCCACGCGCACTGAGCCCTGCATGGTCCAGAAGTGCGGATCGGCAAGCGGAATGTCCACGGACTGCAACTGGATCGCGTGCCCCATCTGGCGCCAGTCGGTCGCGATCATGTTGGTCGCCGTCGGCAAACCGGTCGCACGGCGGAATTCGGCCATCACCTCGCGGCCCGAGTAGCCGTTTTCCGCGCCGCATGGATCTTCCGCGTAAGCCAGCACGTCGTGTTGATCGCGGCACAGGCGCACCGCTTCCGCGAGCGACCATGCGCCATTCGGGTCGAGCGTGACGCGGGCATTGGGGAAGCGTTCTGCGAGCGCCGTCACCGCTTCGATTTCGGCGTCGCCCGGCAGCACGCCGCCCTTGAGCTTGAAATCGTTGAAGCCATAGCGCGCTTGCGCTGCCTCGGCAAGCCGCACCACCGCCTCGGGGGTCATGGCCTCTTCGGTGCGAACGCGCTCCCAGTCGTCGCGCCCTTCCGCACCACTGTCATAGGGCAGATCGGTTTTCTTGCGATCACCGATATAGAACAGATAACCGAGCATTTCCACTTCGTCGCGTTGCTGGCCTTCGCCGAGCAGTGCCGCAACAGGGACGCCCAGATGCTGCCCGAGCAGATCGAGCAGCGCGGCTTCGAGTGCGGTCACCGCGTGAATGGTGGTGCGCAGATCGAAAGTCTGCAGGCCGCGCCCGCCGGCGTCGCGATCGGCGAACTGCGTACGCGCCTTGTTCAGGATCGCTTGAAGATTGCCGATCGACTGGCCGACAACCAGCGGACGCGCGTCGTCGATCGTCTTGCGGATGCTCTCGCCGCCCGGCACTTCGCCGACTCCAGTATGCCCGGCGCTATCGCGCAGAATGACGATATTGCGCGTGAAGAACGGGCCATGCGCGCCGCTCAGATTCATCAGCATGCTGTCACGGCCGGCGACGGGCACGACGCGCAGCTCGGTCACGATCGGCGTGGCGTTCGATTGGGATGAGTTAGTGGACATGATTGGGGACCAGGTAAATGAGTAAGCCGACTGGCGGCGGTCGATCGACAATTCAATGCGCTTTGCTATGAAGCGGCTCCGTCAACGCGTCGCGGTTCACACGGCGATTGCGGGTCAGGAAGCCGGCCGCCGCGGCGATCAGCGAAGCCACGCCCAAGGCGTACAGACCACCGGTAATCGAGCCGGTGTGCTGCTGCAGATAACCAAAAGCAGCCGGTGCGAAGAACCCGCCGAGGTTGCCGACCGAATTGATCAGCGCGATGACGGCAGCAGCAACGCGTGCGTCCAGATAACCCTGCGGGATCGGCCAGAAGAGCGAAGCCGCGGCCTTGAAACCGATCGCTGAGAAGCAGATTGCCACGAACGACAGCACAGGATTACCCGACGTCGAAGCGAACAGCCCGCACGCTGCAATGACGAGCGCCACCGCCAGCCACGCCTGCTGGAAACGCCATTTCGCGGACAACACCGCGAAGCAGTACATCGCGACCATGGCGATGAGCCACGGGATGGTATTGAACATGCCGACTTCGAAGTCCGAGAGTCCGCCCATCTTGCGGATGATCGTCGGCAGCCAGAAGGTGGCCGCGTAAATGGTCAATTGAATCGCAAAGTACAGGAAGCAGAACAGCAGAATCTGCGGATCCTTCAGCAGCTTCACGGCCGGCAAATGCGCGCCGCCGTGCGCCTCGCGCTCGGCCTGCTCCGCGGCGATCGCGCTTTCGAGAACGGTCTGCTCCTCGGCCGTCAGCCAGGAGGCATCGCGAATGCGCGACTTCAGCAGCAGCCAGCTAACACCGCACAGCACGATCGAGAAGCCGCCCTCGATGAGAAACATCCATTGCCAGCCGTGCAGGCCAAGGCCGCGAATCGACAACAGACTGCCTGTGATCGGACCGGACAGCACCGACGCAAGCGCGGAGCCCGAGAGAAAAACCGCCACGGCCTTGCCCCGCTCTTTCTGCGGCAGCCATTGCGTGAAGTAAAACACCACACCCGGGAAGAAGCCGGCTTCGGCGATGCCGAGCAGGAATCGCAACACATAGAAGGACGTATCGTTCCACACAAACGCCATGGCGGCCGCGACCAGCCCCCAGGTGCCCATGATGCGGGTCAGCCAGGCGCGCGCACCGTACTTCTGCATCAATACGTTCGACGGCACTTCGAACAGCGCGTAGCCGACGAAGAACAACCCGCTCCCGAGGCCGTAGGCGGCAGCGCCGATGCCGAGGTCCGTCTGCATGTGGGAATTGACGAAGCCGATGTTCACGCGATCGATGTAGTTCGCGATGAACATAATCAGAAAGAGCGGCAGCACGTGCCGCTTGACCTTCGAGACCGCGGACTCAAGCGGGTCAGCGGCGGCGGTGAGAGCAGATGTCAAGGTTGTCTCCAGTTCCGGCCATTCCAGCGGCCTGATCGAACGCACCGCAGCACATTCGAGCAGGCCGGGCGATTCGGTCCTAAAATGCGTGATACGTTGTCTGACGACAGTCTACCCCGTTCCATTCACCGATTCCAATGGGGTGTTTACCCTGCCATGCAAGCTGTATATACCGAGATGCAGCCGTCACAGCGCCACAGCAGTCGTTGAAGCTGTAGAATCGAATTAAGACGTCCGATGACATGACAAAAGACTTGCAAGCTGTGCCGCCTAGGTCCGGATAACGAGTCATCACCGCCCGCATCGGGAACACGAGATTCAAATCGTCACCTTTCGGACTGACGCTATGATGACTATGTCGAGACGCCACACGACGTCACTCGCACTCGCAACGTGTGAATTCCCAGCCGATTAGTCCATAAGCAACCGAGATGAGCAGCCTAACTGAGAAGGTGGTGGCCACCCTTTCCGATGAAATCCGCCGCGGCAGCCTGCGGCCCGGAGACCGCATCCCGACAGAAGTCGCGATGATGAAGCAGCTTTCGGTGAGCCGCTCCGTGGTTCGCGAGGCAATCTCGCGCCTGCAGGCGGCCAAAGTGGTCGAGACGCGTCACGGCATCGGCACGTTCGTTCTGGAGCCGGCCACGGAACAGTCCATGCAACTGCCTGCCGCCGACCTCTCCAGCATGCTGGACGTGATGGCGATCATCGAATTTCGCATCGACGTCGAGGCAGCCTCGGCCGCGCTCGCGGCAGCGCGACGCACCGAGCAGAATCTCAAGCAGATTCGCGCCGCACTGGAGCGCTTCGAGTCCGAACTCGAACGGGGAAGTACCGATACGTTGGCGCACGACATCGAGTTTCATCTGCAGATCGCGCGCGCGAGCGGCAACCGCTACTTCTTCGACGTGCTCAGTCAACTCGGCCGCGCGGTGAGCCCGCGCACGCGGCTCGGCACCGCCGAGATCGCGGAGCTCGACCATATCGAGCACCTGCGCAACGTGCTCAGCGAGCATCAGATGATCTATCGGGCCATCGAACGCCAGGACGCGGATGATGCGCGCGCCGCGATGCGCATGCATCTGAGCAATAGCCGCGAAAGACTTCGGCGCGCGCACGAGTTGAGCAGGGCGAGTGGCTGAGCCGAATGCCCGGCGATTCGGCGAACGAACTGACAGCGCTCGCCGACACAGACGATGCCGTGAACATGGAGACCGCCACTGTCACCCACGTGGACGAGACATGGCCCTCGAAGCTTGAACTTAGGGCCTCAGGTCAGGCTAGCGATATGCAGCAGCGGCGGCAATGCCAGCGAACTACAGAACTGGAGCGTTTCCACCTGCAGTCGGCGCTTCCACCTCCAGCCCCATCAACGCCGAACTCAACGATTTGCCGTGCGCGTCGAGCGCAAGCGAACGCGTCACACCTCCGCCGAGCGCATGGCCGAGTACGAAGTTGAATGCGGCGATACCAGGCAGTTCATAACGTACGACTTCGCCGCGCACCACGTCGTTCAGATGTGCCTTGACCCGTTCCGGTGTCAACACCGCTCGCAGATGCTCATAGTGCTTCGCGTCATAACAGATGACGGAAATATTCAGCGTGTTTCCTTTGTCGCCAGTCCGAGAATGAGCAAACTCACGTAGTTTCATGTCACGCCTCCACCAGCGAGAATGCCGGCTTGACATGCTCGCGCGGCAACAATACCGATTGCACCGCGACGACTTCGCGCGCCGACTTGGTCACGCCGCCACCGCCCGCCGGGCCGTTCGTGTAAAGCGTCTCTACCTCGTTGCCGATCCGCACTGCTTGCGCCAGCGATTCAGCGCGCCCGGCGACCCGTGCTCGCACTTCATAAGGCTCGGCGTGACCGGCAGCCAACGTGTCGCCATGCAATGCGTTCACGCCGATCAGATCGAAGCGTAATTCACGCGTTTCGACGCCCGTCAGGGCAAGCCTTTCCCGCACGATATCGAGTGCAAGCCGGGCACGCGCCAGCGCGCCGGGACCGCCGTATGAAATCTGCCCTTCGCCGATATAGCCGTCGAAGTAAGCGACCGACACCTTCAACGTATCGGTACGCGGCGTACCGCGCCCGCCGCTCACGCGAATGCGATCCGGCGCTTCCTGCATGACACGCACCTGAGTGAAATCGGCGACCACGTCCGGTTGCAGATAACGCTGCGGATCGTGAATCTCATACATCAGTTGCTCTTTGCAGGTTGCCTCGGTTACCCGGCCACCGGCCTGCGGGAGCTTGGTGATGACCACCGTGCCGTCCGGCGCGACTTCGGCGATGGGAAAGCCGAGCCTCGCGAGATTGGGCACGTCCTTGAAACCCGGATCGGCAAAATACCCGCCGGTGATTTGTCCCGCGCATTCGAGCAGATGGCCGGTCACAGTCGCCTGGCCAAGCGTCTGCCAGTCGTCCATCTGCCAGCCGAACTCGTGGATCAGTGGCGCGACGAACAGCGACGGATCGGCGACACGTCCGGTCAGGACGATTTGCGCGCCGGCCGCAAGCGCCTCGACAATCGCCGCCGAGCCGAGATAGGCATTCGCGGACACGAGGCGGTCACGGTACGAAGCGACGCTTTCCCCGGACTCCTCGAAACGGAAATTGCCCTGCCGCACGACGTCGAGTACATCGTCGCCGGTGACGGCGGCAATCTTCACGTCGCCGAGACCGAGCGCGCGCGCGATCCCGGCAGTCTTTCGCGCCGCCGCAAGCGGATTGGCCGCGCCCATGTTCGAAATGATCCGCACGCCGTTGCGAATCGCTGCGGGAAGCACAGCCGCCATGCGCGTTTCGAGCAACGGGTCGTAGCCCAGCTCAGGGTCTTTGCTGCGCGCCTGCTGCGCGATCGCAATGGTGCGTTCGGCAAGGCACTCGAACACGAGGTAATCGAGCGCGCCGTGTTCCGCCAGTTCGACCGCGGGTTCGATACGGTCGCCAGAATACCCCGCGCCCGCGCCGATTCGGACCGGCTGCCTATGTGGAGTCGCTATCATGCTGGTCGCTTCCATTCAGTCAAACAGTCAAGCTCACAACGAGAATATCCCCAGCACGACGCAGGCGATCGTCATGACGATCGACGCGCCGAACAGCAGGGGGAACGTGAATTTCTGATGGTCGGCGAGATCGATGCCGCACAGGCCGACCACGAGGAAGGTCGCCGGCGTCAGCGGGCTGACCGGAAAGCCGGTGGTCATCTGGCCAAGCAGCGCGGCCTGGCCGACATGCACGGCGGGCACGCCGAGTTGACCGGCCACTTCGGCAATCACCGGCAGCACGCCGAAGTAAAACGAGTCCGGATCGAACAGCATGCTCAGCGGCATCGACACCAGCCCGAGCGCGACGGGGATGTGGCCCGCCATGGCGGGCGGCACGAAGCCGACTGCCGCCTGTGCCATCGCTTTCAGCATGCCGCTGCCCTGCATCACGCCGGTGAACACGCCGGCCGCCAGCAGAATGCCGGCCATCATCAACGCAGCGCGCGCGTGAGCGTCGATCCGCTTGCGCTGCATGTCGACGTTCGGATAGTTCACCATCAACGCGATGCATAGTCCGACCATGAACATGATGGCCGGCGGAATCTTCTCGCCCATCACGACCATCGTGCCGAGTACGACGAGCGTCAGGACGATGTTGAACCAGAAGTTTTTCGGCCGGCGCAAGGCTTGCTCTTCGGGCGTCAACTCGCGTTTTGGCATCGGTGCGGAACCGTTCGCGGCAGTGAGGCCGAGCCGCTTTTCCTCGCGCCGCCCAAGCCAGAACGCCACGCCGAAGACGAACACCAAGCCGATCAACTGCACGGGGATCAGCGGGTTGAACAACGCCGAAATCGGCAGATGCAGCGAGGCCGACGCGCGGATCATCGGCCCCGTCCACGGCAGAAAATTGATGCCGGCGGCCATCGAAACGGCCGCGGCCAGCACGCGCCGGTCCATCTTCAAGCGGTCATAGAGCGGCAGCATCGCGGGAATCGTGACGAGAAAGCACACCGCGCCGGAACCGTCGAGGTGAATCAGCAGCGCAAGCAACGTGGTGCCCATCACGATCCGTGTGGGCCGCGTGCCGACCGCGCGCAGAATGCGGTCGATGATCGGATCGAGCGTGCCGGCGTCGGTGATGGTGCCGAAGTAGAGAATCGCAAACACGAACATGCCGACGACGGGCGCGAGGCTCTTGAGCCCGTCGATCACGAATTTGCTTGTCTGAAAACCGAACCCGCCGATCAGCGACGCGGCGAGCGGCACGATGATGAGCGCCACTAGCGGCGACATCCGTTTCGACAGAATCGCGCCGAGTAGCACGACGATGGTGGCTAGCCCCAGCAGTGGCAGCATGTCCTTGTCTCCGATGTTGTTTTTTACTGTGATCCAGCGTAAGTTCGAGGCGGCGATAAATCAATTGAAATGAATTGATCGCAGCTATTACAAACCATCATGGATCTGAACCTTCGAGACATTCGCGCATTTATCGCCGTGGCGCAGACAGGCAGCTTCACGCGCGCGGCCACGCGCCTGCATCTCTCTCAACCGGCCCTGACGGTGCAAATACGGCGCCTCGAGGAAACGGTCGGCCTGCGCCTGTTCGATCGCAACAGCCGCAACGTCGCACTGACGCCGACCGGCCGCGAACTGCTGCCGCTCTTGCAAAAATCCCTGCATGACATGGAGTACGTGCTGATCGACGCGCGTGCGCTCGGCGAGGGATCGAGCGGCACGGTGCGGATCGCGTGCTTGCCCACTTTCGCGGCGAGCGTATTGCCGGAACTCGTGCAGGACCTGAAGAAGACCGTGCCGCGCGTGAGCTTTCATGTGCGCGACGTGGTCGCCAGCATGGTCAACACGCTGGTGCGCAACGAAGAAGTGGATATCGGTTTGACCGGCGGCGAACTGGGCGACGCCAGCTTCGAGGTGCTGCATGCGGGCATCGACCGGTTGGTGGCGGTATTTCCGAAGCGCCATGCGCTGGCGCGCCGCAAACGCATCACGCTGGCCGACCTTGCCAGGGTCCCGCTCGTGCTCACCGCGCAGGGCACGAGCGTGCGGGCGGTGGTTGACAGCGCGTTTGCCGACGCGCACGCCATGCCGGAGATCGCGTGCGAGCCGACCTACATGATGAGCGCGGTCGCGATGGTGCGCGCGGGGCTCGGCGTGACCATCCTGCCGGCGTCGGCCCGCGAGGTCAGAGCGGAACCTGAACTGATAGTCCGCCCCATCGACGATCCCGCGTTCACCCGCCCTATCGCCCTCATCAAGAAGCGCGGCAGGACCCTGCCGCCCGTCACGGAAACCTTCGTTGCGGTGCTGATCGAAAAGCTCGGCAGAATTTCAACGTCCGGACAGGCTTGAGATCGCGGCGCGCCCGGACTCGCCAGTCCGCCGTGTTGCGCATTATCAGTTTCCCGCGGCTTACCTTTCAATTTCAAATAGAACCCGAATCGCCACGCTATTCGTCTGTTTTAATCGAAGCGAAGCGCGCTAGTATTTATATCGCGTGGGCGCGAGGAAACGTTCGCGCGCATTTTCCGAAAAACGTCGAAAACCAAAAAATGATAATCAGCCAATTTCGAATGCTCGTGGTGGCCGCGGCCTCGTTCACCACGGTCGCTCCGGCGTATGCAGGGTTAGGCGGCGCACCGACCTACCCCGTGACCGCCAGCAGTACCAGCGCAGGGGCGGCCAGTCAGGGCGGCAGCGCGGTGACCCGCTTTGCTGCAAGCGCCAATGCGGCTTCGCCCACTTACACCGTGAGTCAGACCACGCTTGCATCGGGCACCGTCGTAAACGAGTACATCGCGGCAGGCAACACCGTGTTTGCGTTGAGCTGGGAAGGCCCCGCCATGCCGCCGCTCAACACGCTGCTCGCCACTTACTTCCCGTCTTACGTGCAGGGACTCACCGACGCGCACGCAGCGCAAGGCGGCGGCTATGGCGCAGCCGTCGTGCGTCAGTCGGCTCTGGTCGTTGAAACGGGCGGCCATATGGGCGCCTTCGTGGGTCGAGCCTATCTGCCGCAAGCGTTGCCGCAAGGCGTTAGCGCTAACGACATCAAGTAAGTCTGTTAAAAATCAATCGAGAGAATAAAAGTGCGCAAAATCGCATGGATCATTGCCGCGGCGCTCGGGCTGAGTCTGGCTGGCTGCGGTGGGGGCGGTAGCGGGGGTAGCAACAGTGGCACCAACAGCAACACATCGATAAACGCACCGGGCGGCGCAAGTTCGCCGGCGACGTCGAGCGGAACAGGTTCTTCGTCCAACGTCCTCGCGGTGGATGCGTCGGCGGTGCCTACTGCAGTTGGTCCCGGCAATACGATAGCGGTGACGGTCAGCCAAACGGGCATCCACAATCAGCCCATGGTCAGCGTCACGATCTGTACCGACAGTACCAACGCCACCGCCAACTGCGCGACGATCCCGAATGTGATCGTCGATACCGCGTCGTTTGGATTGCGCCTGGTTCGCTCAGCCATTCCGGCCGCCACATTCAGTGCGCTCGCACCCGAACTCGCCCAGCCGAGCGGTCTGCCGCTCGCCGAATGTGCGTTGTTCGGCAGCGGCTACGCATGGGGTTCCGTCCACTATGCGGACGTAGCGCTTTCGGGCGAGATTGCACAGAAAGTACCCATCCACGTGATCGGCGATTCGGCACTGACCGTGGCCGCGCCGACCGAGTGCCAGGTTGGCCGCCCCCTGGTCACCACGACCGATATCGGCGCAAACGGCATCCTCGGCATCGGCGTGAGCCCGAATGACTGCGGCATGGCATGCCAGAACGCAGCGGTGTCGGCGTTCTACTACACCAACGCCGGCACGGCCACCTCGGTGCTCGTAACCGGACAGATCACCAATCCGGTCACAAAGTTCGGGCAGGATAACAACGGTGTGATTCTGGAGATGGGCCAGATTTCCGACAGCGGCAGCGCGACGGCTCAAGGTACGCTGGTGTTCGGTATCGACACGCAAGCCAACAACGTGTTGAACGGCACGAGCGCCACGCTGATCAGGACGAACGGGAACGGCGACTTCGCGTCGAGCTACGGCGGCACCACGCTGACGAAGACGTTCTTCGATTCCGGATCGACGGTGTTGTTCTTCCCCGACTTGACGATCCCGATTGACAGCGCGTCCGGATACTACATCCCGACGACGACGGTGGGGCGGACGTCAACGCTGGTGGCAACCAGTCCGGCGAGTGTCTCACTCGGTTTCAATATCGCAAACGGAGCGACGCTGAACGCGTCGGGGAATTACGCGTTCAATAACCTCGGTATCTACTTGTCGCGGCAGTTCGACTTCGGCATGCCGTTCTTCTATGGCCGGCACGTGTACTACGGCATTTCGGGCAAGGCGTCCACGGGTGGGGGCACGGGGCCTTATGTAGCGTACGTTTCGAGCTGAGCGGTATTAGTTCTGTAAATAAACCCGGCTCATGCAGTCTTATACCTTAACGGTACATAGTTCGCGAGCAAGTGGCCGGGGATTCAGTAAGGGCGGTGTTTTAAGCATCAACGCCTTGCGATGTATAAATACATCGTAATACACCGAAACTTCCAAGCGCCAGCCATTACGCTGGCGCTTTTCCTATTGCGTAATTCGTACGTCAGGGGGTTTGGTGGCGTTCCCTTTGAGCCTGTTATTCCCCAAGCGACGCCTCCCACTCCTTGCCATCATCAAGGATAGGATGGGTATCACTCACCACAACCAGCGGCTTGCCACGATGGGCCAGCGCAAATCGCGATATCGCGCCGGCTTGCCCTTCCGGCATTGCTTGGCAGTTCGAACCTAGTGCCCCGACCCACACATACTGCCTAGATTCAATGCAGGCAAGGTAATAAGCCACACTCATGTTGTTCCCCTTTAATTTTTGCTTTGCCTACGCAAGCACTTTTCGAATCGCCCGCGCGAACCCCACCTCAAACACTGTCCGGCCGCGCGCGTTGACGATTTCGCCGTGGCTGCCTTCCCGCAGTCCCCGTTCCTCGAGGTAATCGGCTGACACCGCTTTCCACAAGGCTTCGCGCTCGGAAGGCGTGAGCTGCGCGGCCTTGGCAAGTACGGTCACCGGCGGCGCTCCGGGCGCGGCTGTGATCGTCGCGCCCAGCGGGCGCCGGTCCACAGTCACCTGGGTGTTGGCCTTCAGCACGTTGAGCTGCGCCTTGAGCTTGTCGCGCTCAGCAATGATGGCCTGCATGATGGAGCGGATCGCCGGGTCCTCGATGCGCATCAGGTATTCGTGGCTCGCGAGCGTCTTCGGCGGCTTGGGCTCGGGTGGCCCGACGTAGGCGGCCCAGGCTTCAATCAGTGCCTTGTAGTCCGTCGACTGGGCGTTGTAGAGGGCACGCCCCTTCATGATGCCTTCGGCTTCTGCCAGGCGCCCGACGGCCGGCAGAGAGAAGTCGCGCGAGCCCGTCTCGTGCTGCCTGCGGCAGAGATCGTGCATCTTTGCCAGATTTGTGCGCCGGTTTGAGCGCCCGCCCTTGGCGAGCAGCGACTCCAGCACCGCGTCCGGGTGGATGTCGGTCGCACCATTCATGCTTCATCTCCTGAGAGGACCTGACGTCCAGCGGGGTGGGCAGGAGGCAGAAGTGAGGTGAGGTCTAGGTCGAAGTGCTGGCTGAGGCTCAAGCCTGCATCCATCAGGCGAATGACTTGGCGCTGGCCCAACGCGGGATTCTCCGGGTTCATCTGCTGGGCAAGGCGGCGCAGGAAGGCGTTGCCGGCGAGCAGTTGCTCCTGTTCACTCAACAGCATGAACACGGGCGGCAGGTCGTCGCGGTAGAGCACCGCGTCGAGCAACTGGCTACGGCGGAACACCGCCTTTCCCGGTTCGAGGTCGGGGTAGACCTCGACGTTTTCGCAGACGCCCGCAAGTTGCAGCAGCTCCGACTCCGTTTCCTCGAAGGCGACCTGTACGTCGCCCCCCGTGCCGGCGGCCACCAACTCCGTGCCGGAGCCTTGCGGCGCGTCGAGCGCCGCCTTGCAGCGTTCGATGAGACGCCAGCAGGCCACCAGGTCTTCGGCGAGGTCGCTGAAGCGCTTTATGGCGCTCTCCCACACCCGCTCAGCCTGCCGGCAGGCGTCGAGCCTGGAGAATGGCTGGCCAGCATCCTCGGCGTCCGCCTTTTGCCTCTTTAGGTCTTGCAGCGTGTTCTCGTGCGCGAGACAGGCGTTGCGCGCCTCGTCGAAGTGATAGGCGAGCGTGTTGAACTGGGCAACGAGCGCCGGTAGGTGGTGCGGCTCGGTCACGAACCAGCGGCAGCGCACGCAGTTGCGGCTGCCGCCCGGAACAGGTCCATACTTGGGAGCCGAGAGTGAGCCAATGTTCGAGCCGCCGTTGTAGCAGCCACCCACAACACTGTTATCCTCGACCTCGCTGGTGTTGCCGCCGACGAGACACAGGCCGTGGTGCATGGGCATCCAGCCCGCCGGGTTGCGCGCGGCCGGATGCTGCGGGACGGCGGCGGCGAGGATGGGCACGCTGTTACAGATGGCCTTTTGCAGCAACTCGTCGTGCTCGGTGTCGAGCAGGAAGTTTTGGATGCTCGCCTCTTTGTTCATTTCCAGCCGCTCCGCTGCACCGAGCAGCACGTCGCGGATGTGCGTCGCGCCGGGCTTGGTGTAGTAGAGGGTCATCAGCAGGCGGCTGTGGCCGACGAGTTTCTGCAGGATAGGGAACGGCACCTGGCCTTCGAGCGCCAGCGCGGTGATGAGGGATACGCGCAGGCTGTGCAGGGGGAAGAGGGTCGTCAGTCCATTGTTCTGTTCTTCCGGCGGCGGGAGGAAACGTATCGCCGCTCCGTTGTGATGGGTTTCACCTCGGTCGGCCAGCCGCAGTTCCAGTGCTTCCAGCAGCGAGAACCAGCAGCTGTCCAGCCCCCTGTTCCGGATAGGCCGATGACGTTCGCCGTCTCCCGCCTCCGGTATCCTGAAGAGGAAGCAGGTATCCGGGTAGCCCGCCAGTTGCACCTCGCTCTTTGCCTTCATGTGACGACCATCGAGTTCCGTCCAGGACGTCCGCCGCGAGACGGGGTTGTACTTCGCCTGCCAGTTGCGCAGCTTCTCCAGCCAGTAGAAGACATCCTGATGCACCGGCCCGCCAAAGGACCACGGCAGCACGTAGCCCTTCTCGGAACCGGACTTGGTGATGTCGGCGGTCTTGTTGGTGTTGATGTAGAGCACTGTCGAGACCGCCCCGACGTCGGCGAGCGGGTCATTGCGGCGAAACACGCCCTGTTGCAGCGGCTGGCGTTCACTGCCCTGAGCGAGCCGGCTCGGATTCAATGACCAGTTGCCCGCCGCGTAGCGCCAGGTATCGGCTTCACCCGAATCAAGCATGCGGACCTGGAAGGTGCGCAGCGGCAGGATGAGCTTCACGAGCAGGGCAACCCACCGCACCGGGCTCCACATCTCCAAGCGAGTTCCGTTCTTGAGGGGCCGCTCGCGCCACACGCAGTCCGGGTCGTTCCGGTCTATCTGTGCCTTGGCCACTTCGAACCAGTCGGGTGCACCGCGCCCACGCTGGCCGATTTCCACGCCCAAGGCGGCCTGCGCCCACTGCCAGTCCCGGAAGTGCGGTCCCGCCGCGAGCATCTGCCGCAGTTCGTCGATGTAACCATAGGGCAGCGGCGAATGCACGCTCTCGTCGCGCTTCGGCAGACCGCCATTGGACATCCGGGAAACGGGGTTGCGAAACGCCGGCGAGACCACCGGCCGGCCGTGGTCGTCGATTTCGCTGAACTCGCGCAGCAGCACGAAGTGCAGGAAGGCGTGGATGTAGTTGTTGTACTTGATACCTTTCAGGGAATCGGGGCAGGCTGTCCGGTAGAACTCAGGCAGGACGGTGGTGCACGCCAGGAAAGATGCCGGGTCGAGCGGTAGCCCCTGCTGGATTAGGTAGCGCTCCACGAACGCCACCAACCCGAGCAGTTTGTCACCCACGTTCGTTGTCTCTCCCTTCAACCATTCCACTGCTAGCGCGCGCCAGGCTGAGAGCTGCGGATAGTCGCGCTCGACCCAGCCTAAGTTGGTATCCGTGTCGCGGCTCACTCCTTTCCCGTTGCGAGCTTGAGTGGCAGGTGCCTTGGGCGCATACGCTTTCTTCTTTTCGGCCATAAGGGTTCCTCAGTCGTTGAGTTCGATGCCAGGCAGCAACAGGCCGGACGCGGACGGTGTCCCGGTGTGCCTGTCCCGCAATCGCTGCGCGGCCGCCTCCAGCTCAGCCAGTGCCTCTCGGGTATTCGCCTGCGTATAGACCTCCTGGCTCTCCAGCGAGGCGTGATGCATGAAGCGGCGGATGAGCGTCTTGTCGATGCCAGCGCTGCGAAGGCGCCGGCCGTAGGCGTGACGGTGTCCGTGTGGCGTTGTGCCCAGCGCCTTGCTCACCGTGAGCCCGATGCGCTCGCACGCTGCGGCATGGGCCTTGTTGTACTGGGTGAGCGTGTACATGGCGCCGACGGGCTCGCGGTTCAGGTTGATGAAGGCGAAGGGGTGGCCACGCTCGACGCGTGCGACCTGCTCGAGATAGCGGTGCCAGAGTTGCAGGAACCACTCGCCATACTCGGGCAGAAACCAGTACGCTTGCTTGTAGTACGCGGCGTCATGGGTGCCGCCCTTCCAGCCGGCGTGCCGCCGATCCATCAGATCGGTACGTGGCACCAGGCCAAACTGGTGGGCGAGATACTCCGCCCTGCTGCCTCTACGCGGGCGTCCAAGTTTGTCGCGCCAATCGGCAGGCGCGGAGCCGTAGCTTGGATGGTGAATCAGGACCTTGGCCTGCTTCAGATTGGCTGGATCTGGAAACACGTCGGGGATGAAGAGATGGAAAGGCTCGGATTCGCGAAACCCCGCCCCGTGTAACAGCAATGTGATGAGCATGCTTCGATAGTCATAACGACCACCCGCGCAGAAACCCTTCAGCAGTAATTCCTCAAAGCGCTCCTCAGGGAAGGCCGGCGGATCGCCTTTTTCGACATTCGGAGCGCGTCGGCTTCGCACGCGATATGCAGCCTGGGCGGAGGACGAGTTCGCCGCCCATATATGCCCAAGGAACGCCTTGCTGCGTCGGTACTGGTATGCAGCCTCATCGGTTTGCCGGTCGAAAGCCCCGCCTGCATAGCGGGGATTCACTGCGGCAGTCTCAGGGCGCACTTCCCCAAGCCAATCAAAAAAGTCGGAGAGATGCGTGATGATGTGCGACGCATCTCGCGGTGAACGTGGCGCCCAGCACAAGCCACTGGGGTCAAGGCCGGTGGCCCGATCAAACGTGCCGGTGTAGAGCCTCTGGGCGAAGTTCTGGAACAGACGATAAGTATCGCGCTCCGCCGGATTGGACTGTAGGTATTCAAGAAACATCCGGACGGACCGGGTTACCTTGGTCATCCATGCCAAGCTGCGGTCGTGACTACGAAAGAGGTAGTAGTCGAGCAGCGGCTCCAAGATACCCGCTGGCGTCAATACCACCGGAAGTTCCGCGTACACGCCTGTCCAATCGGTATGTATGCGCGCCTTGACCGTCACAAACATGTGAAGCGGTCGGTCAGCGGATTGAACAAAGCGACATCGCGGGACGGGCCACGCGGTGGAGCCTCGACGACACGCGGGATCACGACTACATCTCCAACTCTGCGCAAGCTATTCTCGCCATACATAAAAAGGCGCGGATTATACATACGATGCCATCGCACGGTATAGCTTCAACATCTGAAAGGCAAAAAAACACCCCTTCAAGAGGGGTGTTCGAAGTGAATTCCGCTCAGCGTTACAGAACTATGTATTCCTTGCTGGGGGGAATAACTGAGCGCCGGGTTTGTTTCTGGTGGCGTCGAATCTGCGCAAGCGCCCTCCGCTAATAAATCCCCATCGCCCCTTCAATACTCCGCACCATCGAAACCAGCCGTGGCCCGATGTCCCCTTCGAGCTGATTCTCCTTCAGCAGATAAGACGGCACGCCGCAGTTGAACACCAGAATCTCGCCATCGGCCGAAGGTTTCATCGGCACCGCGACGGCGTGGACTTCGCGTCGCAAGTCTCCGTACGAGACGCAGAACCCACGCTCATAGAAGTAATCGATGCTGCTCATCACGCGCTCGCGAAACGTATTCCATTCATTCGGCGACTTCACCGCGATCTCGTTGCAGAGCGCCTCGCGCCGCTCTGCCGGCAGCGCGGCGAGCAGCGCGCGGCCCATCGCGGTTCGCACGATCGGATAGCTCAGGCCGATATCCGCCGGCAACCCCAAAGGCGTCGTGCTGCGGCTGCTTTCCAGATACACGACATTGAGCCGGTCGCGCATGCCAAGCGAGACCGAACCGCGAATCTGATCGGCCAGGTCCTTCATCGACGGCCGCGCGATCTGCCGGACACTCAGGCTCGCGAGCAACGGATAGCTCAACGACAACACGGCCGAGCCGAGCTGAAACTTGTTGTTCATGCGATTGACACGCAGGTAGCCGAGCCGCGTCAACGTGTAGGTGAAGCGCGAGATGGTGGCCTTGGTCATGCCGGTGCGCGCCGCCAGTTCGGCATTGCCGAGTTGCGATTCGCGCGGCGTAAAGCAATGCAGGATGTCGAGGCCGCGCGCCAACGTGGTGGCGAATTGCCGGTCGCCGTCGAATTCGTCGGGCACGTAGCGCGCCTTCGAATCCAGATAGTCGCTTGCCAGCGCCGTGGCTTCGGGAAGCTTGTTGTGGGCTGCCATGGTCGCCTCCCTTCAGATAGCCAATTTTGCGCCTCCTGTTCAGCATATCCAAACTCTGTTCTGCAGAGTCGAACAAATGACGCCGGCGACCTGTAAATCTTCGATAGTGCAGTCATAAATCGACTCACATGACGGAGACAAGCATGACCAGCAACCCCTCGCATTTCGACTCGATGCTCGCCGACGTCGCGCGTTTCGTCCGTGAAGAAGCAATTCCGCGCGAAAACGAAATCGAGCAGGCGAATGCCGTACCGGCGGATCTCGTCGAACGCATGCGCGAACTCGGCTATTTCGGCTGGAGCATTCCACGCGACTTCGGCGGTGCAGGACTGTCCACGGAGCAACTCGTGCGCGGCGCATTCGCGCTTTCGCAGGCCTCGGTGGCATTTCGCGCGCGGGTCGGCACGAATACCGGCATCGGTTCGGAAGCGCTCGTCGCCGATGGCACCGACGACCAGAAGCAGCGCTATCTGCCGCGTCTCGCTTCGGGCGAATTGACCGGCGCTTTCGCGCTGACCGAAGCGGACGCCGGCTCTGACGCTACCGCGTTGCGCACGACCGCGCGGCGCGACGGTGGTCACTACGTCCTCGATGGCAGCAAGTGCTTCATCACCAACGCGCCGATCGCGGACCTGTTCACGGTGATGGCCCGCACCGATCCTGCCACGCCCGGCGCCGGTGGCATTTCCGCATTTCTCGTCGAACGTGGCATGCCAGGCCTCTCCACCAGCGCGCCTTACGACAAGATGGGCCAGGCGGGCTCGCCGGTCGGTGACGTAGTGTTCGATGCGTGCCGCGTGCCCGCGGCCAATCTGATCGGCGGTGTCGAAGGTCAAGGCTTCCGTACCGCGATGAAGGTATTGAACAAGCAGCGCATTCACCTGGCCGCACTGTGCACGGGCCCGGCAATGCGGATGCTCGACGAAGCCGTTGCGTACACATCGAAACGCGAGCAGTTCGGCAAGCCCGTAGCCGAGTTCCAGCTCGTGCAGGCGCTGATCGCCGAATGCCAGACCGAAATCTTCGCCGCGCGCTCGATGATTCTCGAAACCGCCCGCAAACGCGATGCAGGCGAAGACGTCGCGCTGGAAGCGTCGATGTGCAAGATGTTCGCCTCGGAGATGTGCGGACGCGTCGCGGACCGCGCGGTTCAGATGCTCGGCGGACGCGGCTATCTCGCGGGCAATGCGGTCGAGCGGTTCTACCGCGACGTGCGCGCGTTCCGCATCTATGAGGGCACCACGCAGATTCATCAGTTGAACATCGCGAAGATTACGCTGCGGCGCGCGGCTGAACGGGATCAGACGAAACAGAAGGACAGCGTTCACGCCGACGCTGCGCGTGCCGCATGAGCGCCCTTATGAACACCACCGCGCACGCTGCAAACACGCTCGACATTCGACGGCTCGTCGATCCACGCTCGATCGCAGTCATCGGCGCCTCGAACGATCCGAAGTCGATCAGCGGCCAGCCGATGCGCTTTCTCATACAGCACGGGTATCAAGGCGCGCTGTATCCGGTGAATCCGAAGTACGCCGAGATTGCCGGCGTGGCGTGCCACGGCAGCATCGCCGCGTTACCGGCTACGCCCGATCTCGCGCTGATCCTCGTCGCGGCGCGTCGCGTTCCCGACATGCTGCGCCAATGCGGCGAAAAAGGTATCGGCTTCGCGATCATCTACAGCTCCGGATTCGCGGAAGCGGGCGAAGCCGGCGCCGCGCTGCAGCGCGAATGCGCGGAAGTCGCGCAGGCGTTCGGCATCCGCGTGATCGGCCCGAACTGCCAGGGATTCGTCAGCACGGGCGCCGGCGTCTACGCCGGATTCGGCGCACCGTTCGGCGTCGATTACCGGCGTGGGGGCCTGTCATTGATTTCGCAAAGCGGCGGCTTCGGCTGCGCGTTGCTGCTGATGGCCGACGAACTCGGCATCGGCTTGCGCCATTTCATCACCACCGGCAACGAGGCCGACGTCAGCCTGCTCGATCTCGTCGATGCCTGTATCGCGGACCCGCAAACGTCGTTGATTGCCGCGTATATCGAAGGCTTGAAGGATGCGCGGCGCCTCGTCGACGTGGCCAACCGCGCGCTCGACGCCGGCAAACCGCTGCTCGCGTGGAAAGTCGGCAACACCGCCGACGGCGCCAAAGCAGCCACGTCGCACACGGCGAATCTGGGCGGCGCATCCGCGCTCTATCGCACGGCTTTCCGTCAGACCGGCGTGATCGAAGTCACCGATGTCGCGGATCTCGGCGACTACGCCAAGGCGTTCGAAGCCAAACGCCTGCCGCGCGGCAACCGGATCGCGGTCGTCACGCTCTCGGGCGGCGCCGGCATTCTGATCACCGATGCCTGTGCCGAACGTGGCATGTCCGTGCCCGCGTTGTCGGCAGATACGCTCGAACGGCTCAAACCGATCGTTCCCGCGTTCGCCTCGTTGAACAATCCGATCGATCTCACGGCGGGCATTCTCGCCGAGCCGAGGATTTTTGCCGACGCACTGCAGATCATTGCCGACGATCCGAACATCGACGCGATCGCGATCATGGCTGCCGCCGCGAGCGGAGAAGTCGCGCGCGTGATGGCCGAGGCAATCGTGCGCGTCTACGACGCCACGACCAAGCCGATGATGCTCGCCTGGAACGCCCGCCGCGACATGGCCGCCGGCGCATACGAAATGATCGAAACGCATGGCGTACCGCTGTATGCGACGCCCGTGCGTTGCGGTCGCGCGTTCGCGGCGTTGTCGGACTATGCGCAGGCGCAGCGGATGCGTGCGGCGGCGCGTAGTGCAGAACCGCTTGCACGTCCGCAATACGATGCAGAGCAAGCTCGCGCGCTGCTGGCTGTCAGTCAGGGCGACCTGACCGAACATGCCTCGCAGTCGTTGCTGCGCGATTACGGCATCGAAACGCCCAGGAGCGCGCTCGCGCACAACAGCGACGAAGCATGCGCCATCGCGCGGTCGATCGGCTTTCCGCTCGTCATCAAAGTGCAATCGCCCGACATTCCGCACAAGACGGAAGCCGGCGCAGTACGAGTCGGCATCCGCGATGAAGTGGCGCTTGCCGATGCCTTCGACGAAATCATCGCGAATGCGCGCCGCCATGTGCCCCACGCGCGAATCGAAGGCGTGCTGGTGCAGGAAGAGATCCGCGATGCGATCGAGATGATCGTCGGCATAGAGAACGATGCGACGTTCGGACCGGCTGTGATGTGCGGTCTAGGCGGGATCTATGCCGAGGTGCTGAAGGACGTGGCGTTCCGGCTGGCCCCGGTCACGCACGCCGACGCCCACGCGATGATCCGCGAATTGCGCGCCTTCGCGATGCTCGACGGTGCGCGCGGCAAACCGCCTGGTGATATCGAGGCCCTCGTCGAGACGATCGTCGCGCTCTCCACCATGGCGCTCGACCAGCAAGCGAGCCTGAAGGAGCTGGATATCAATCCGCTTTTCGTGCTGCCAGCCGGCAAGGGCGTACGTGCCGGCGATGCGCTGGCGCGCTGCCTGCCGCGCGCCGCGAATGCAGCCGGCTCCGTCAACGCCGCCGACGGCATGCACGAAAGCGAGCATTGTGCTCGAGATGTCGTGGACGGATAGTGAAGCGGTGCCGGGCCGCTTTGAGATCGGACGTCGCTGATTTGCCGCGCTATATACAGTGCTATGCACCGCGCGCCGCAATATGCATCGCAACATGCGCAGCGACACCCACCGCAGTTGGCATTCTTCGCGAGACCATCATGCACGGCTATTCGCATTCAGGCACATCGACCACGGACAACCTCACGCCCGTCGAGGTCGAACGCACTTACCGCAAGATCTTTTTCCGGCTGATTCCGTTGCTGTTTCTCTGCTACGTGATCAGCTATATCGACCGCGTCAACATCAGCTTCGCCAAGCTGCAGTTCATGCACGACCTCGGCTTCTCGGAGTCGACTTACGGCTTGGGCGCGGGGCTTTTCTTCATCGGCTACGTGCTGTTCGAAGTCCCGAGCAATCTGTGGATGCAGCGCGTCGGCGCACGCCGCACGCTGTTGCGCATCATGTTCGCGTGGGGGCTGGTGTCGAGTCTGATGATGTTCGTGCGCACGCCGACGCAGTTCTATGCGATGCGCTTCCTGCTCGGCGTGACCGAAGCGGGCTTCTTCCCCGGCATCATCTTCTATCTGAGCTGCTGGTTTCCCGGCGCGCGGCGCGCACGCGTGACCGCATTTCTGATGATGGCGACCGCGGTGGCCGGGATCATCGGCGGGCCGATGTCCGGGTTCATCATGACGCGGCTTGCCGGCGTCGGCGGCTTGCCGGGCTGGCAATGGCTGTTTCTTCTAGAAGGCGTGCCGGCCGTCACACTCGGCATCATTGCGTTCCTCATGCTCGGCGACAGGCCGGAAGACGTGAGCTGGCTCGACGCGCGCGAGAAAGCGCTGGTGTCGAGTGAACTCGCCGCCGACGAGAAGACCAAGCAAACCGGTCATCTCGACGGACTGCGCGGCGCGCTCGCGAACCCGCGCGTGTATTTCGCGGCACTCGTCTATTTCGCGGTGATGATGCCGTTCAACGCGATCGGCTTCTGGGCACCGACCATCATCCGCGACATGGGCGTCGCGAATGTGCTGGATGTCGGACTGTTGTCGGCGCTTGTTTTCATCGCGGCTGCGCTCGGCACCTATGTGGTGGGCGCCAGTTCCGACCGGACCATGGAACGGCGCTGGCATGTCGCGGCAAGCGCCTGCGTGACCGCGCTGGCGTTCGCGTTGCTGCCTGCCGCCGGCCATAACGTCGCGCTCGGTGTTGGCTTGCTGGCGCTCGCGGCGGCTGCATCGTACGGCTCGTTTGTCGTGTTCTGGACGATTCCGCAGACCTTCCTGCCGCGCTCGTCGGCCGCGGGCGGTATTGCGATGATCACGAGTCTCGGCGGCACGGGTGGGTTTGTGAGTCCAGCGTTTGTCGGCTGGGTCAAAACGCAGACCGGCAGTGCGCAATATGGGTTGATTGGCTTGGCGGTGGTGCTGCTGGCCGGGGTCGTGTTGATGCTGGTTGTATTTCCGGCGCCGGGGAGAAAAGTCGCGGTGCCCACGACGGGCGGCAATGCGAATGCGCCAGCGCAACATGGGCTCGGTCAGACTCATCAGTAAGCAGGACACACCGCTGCCGAAAGACGCCGCCCATCCACCGTCCAGGCGCGAAAATTCGTAGCTTTGTTGATTTTCTGGTGGCGGCGCTAGCAACCTGGTGGATCCTTGCGTTACTGAGCTCACCAGGAAGGCACCCTCATGCAATCCCACGACGACGACCTCACCCATTTCGAAGCCCATGGCGCAGCCCCGCTGCCGGTCTCGAACGACTACGGCTACGTCGAGCACGAAGGCGCGCGAATCTGGTACGCGTCCTATGGGACCGGCAAACCGGTGATCCTGCTGCATGGCGGTCTGGGGCACAGCGGCAACTGGGGCTATCAGGTCCCGGCGCTGGTCGGCTCGGGGCATCGCGTGGTGGTCATCGACAGCCGCGGCCATGGCCGCAGCACCCGCGATGCGCGTCCCTATATGTACGAGCTGATGGCCTCCGACGTGCTGGCCGTGATGAACACGCTGCAGCTCGACCGGGCCGCTATAGCCGGTTGGAGCGACGGCGCGTGCGTGGCCCTGGTGTTGGCCCGCCAGGTGCCGGAGCGGGTTGCAGGCGTGTTTTTCTTCGGCTGCAACATGGATCCGAGCGGGACGAAGAAATTCGTGCCGACGCCGATCATCGATCGCTGCTTCGGAAGGCATGCCAAAGACTATGCGCAACTCTCGGCAACGCCGGACGACTTCGACGCATTTGTCAGCGCGGTCAGCGAAATGATGAGAACCCAGCCCAACTACTCCGCGCGCGATCTGGCCGGGATTCGAGTGCCGGTTGCGATCGTCCAGAGCGAGCACGACGAATTCATCAAGCCGGAACACGCCGACTATCTCGCCCGCACCATTCCCGGCGCGAAGTTGATTCTTTTGCCTGGCGTGAGCCATTTCGCCCCGCTGCAACGGCCGGATGAGTTCAACCGCGTGCTGCTAGCGTTTCTAGGCCAGGTTCTTTCCTGAACAGAACGATCACGGGCGCAACCGCGCTCTGCCCCGAATGCGCCCTGCCCCACTATTTGGCCAACCCGCCAAAATTTCACGATGTGGCATGAGCCCTTGCTTCGTAAAAAATCGTGGTGCGTGGCACAAATTCGCCATTTCGCAATGCCGCCCCACGTTGCACATCGCAAAATTACGACAACAAGCCTTTATTTTTAAACGATATTTTTTGATCGAATGAACCGTCTAACAGCCCCTTGCGCCGTGACCTGCTGACGTAGACTCTTTTACAAGAGCCGGCGCTTCATGTGGTGCAGCAAAATAGACGGGACGAAAACGCAGTGGCAGTGTGTCCCCCCGCTCCATACATGAAGCCGCCGCGGCGCAGCGGTTTTTAAATGGCAATTGGGAGACTAAAAATGAAAGGCTTTCGCTTTGGATCGACCCAGGGAGCGTTCTACATTTTGCCGGGCCAGGGCGGTTGGGAGGCAACCTACGGTAACGAGACGCTCGGTGAATTTTCCAGCCCGCAACAGGCAGCCGATGAAGTCGCACGCGGCCTGACCTGCCCGCAGTTGACCGAAATCGACACGTCGACGCTCGACATTCCAGAAAAACTCAGCGATTGGGAAATCGTTCACGTGTGAGGGCAGGCATGACCGCCACTCACGTATGCGTAGAAACGACGATGGCGCTCCTGAGGAGCGCCATCGTCTTGTTTGCTGCTTACTTCAGGGCCTGCTTCGGTACTTTGAGCAACGGCCTCAGTACCTCATTCGGCACCTCACTCAGCACGTCATTCCGACCATTAAGCGACCGCGTCCACAATCTTGTTCAGCGTGGCGCTCGGGCGCATGGCCTTGCTCGTCAGTTCGACATTCGGACGGTAGTAACCGCCGATATCCACCGGCTTGCCTTGCGCTGCACCCAGCTCTTCGATGATTTTCGCTTCGTTGTCGGCCATCGCCTTCGCCACGCCGGCGAACTGCGCCTGCAAGGCAGCGTCTTCGGTTTGCGCAGCGAGTGCCTCCGCCCAGTACATCGCCAGGTAGAAGTGGCTGCCGCGGTTGTCGATACCGCCAATCTTGCGCGCCGGCGACTTGTCGTTGTCGAGGAACTTGCCCGTTGCCTGGTCCAGCGTCTTGGCCAGAACCTGCGCCTTCGGGTTGTGATACGCGCCGCTCAGGTGTTCAAGCGAAGCCGCCAACGCCAGGAATTCGCCGAGCGAGTCCCAACGCAGGAAACCTTCTTCGACCAGTTGCTGAACGTGCTTCGGCGCCGAACCGCCAGCGCCCGTTTCGAACATGCCGCCACCAGCCATCAGCGGGACGATCGAGAGCATCTTCGCGCTGGTGCCCAGTTCCATGATCGGGAACAGGTCGGTCAGGTAGTCGCGCAGCACGTTGCCGGTGACCGAGATCGTGTCCTTGCCGGCGCGGATGCGTTCGATCGAGAACCTGGTCGCTTCAACCGGCGTCATGACGCGGATATCCAGACCGCTGGTGTCGTGGTCCTTCAGGTATTGCTCGACCTTTTTGATGATCTGGGCGTCGTGCGCGCGCGCTGCGTCCAGCCAGAAAATAGCCGGCGTGTTGGTGGCGCGTGCGCGGTTCACCGCGAGCTTGACCCAATCCTGGACCGGTGCATCTTTGGTCTGGCACATGCGCCAGATGTCGCCCGCTTCAACCGCCTGCTCGATCAGCACCGTACCGGCTGCGTCGGTCACGCGCACCACGCCGTTCGCCGGAATCTGGAACGTCTTGTCGTGTGAACCGTATTCTTCAGCGGCTTGCGCCATCAGGCCGACGTTCGGCACCGTGCCCATGGTGACCGGGTCGAATGCGCCGTTCTTCTTGCAGTCTTCGATCACTGCCTGGTAGACGCCGGCGTAGCAACGGTCCGGAATCACCGCCTTGGCATCATGCAATGCGCCGTCCGCGCCCCACATCTTGCCCGACTCGCGAATCATGGCCGGCATCGAAGCGTCGACGATCACGTCGCTCGGCACGTGCAGGCTGGTGATGCCCTTGTCCGAGTTGACCATGGCCAGTTGCGGGCGTTGCGCGTATTGAGCCTTGATGTCGGCTTCGATCGCTTCACGCGTTTGCTCCGGCAAATCCTTCAGGCGCGCGTACAGGTCGCCGATACCGTTGTTCGGGTTGAAGCCGGCTTGCGCCAGCGCGTCAGCGTGCTTGGTCAGCACGTCTTTGTAGAACACCGAGACCACGTGACCGAAGATGATCGGATCCGACACCTTCATCATGGTCGCTTTCAGGTGCACCGAGAACAGCACGCCCTTGCTCTTCGCATCAGCGATTTCTGCTTCGATGAAGCTGCGCAGCGCGTTCCTGGAGAGCACCGAAGCGTCGATGATCTCGCCCGCTTGCACGGCCGTCTTTTCTTTCAGGACCTTCGCCGAACCGTCGGCGGCGATCAGTTCGATCTTCACGGCGCCGGCTGCTGCGATCAGCGCCGATTTTTCGCTGCCGTAGAAATCGCCGCCGCTCATGTGCGCCACGTGCGACTTCGAGTCCGCGCTCCACGCGCCCATCTTGTGCGGGTGCTTGCGTGCGTAGTTCTTCACCGACAACGGCGCGCGGCGATCCGAATTGCCTTCGCGCAGCACCGGGTTCACCGCGCTGCCCTTGATCTTGTCGTAACGCGCCTTGACGTCTTTTTCAGTGTCGGTATTCGCCACATCCGGATAGGGCGGCAGCTTGAAGCCCTGATCGCGCAGCTCGGTAATCGCGGCCTTCAGTTGCGGTACCGATGCGCTGATGTTCGGCAGCTTGACGATGTTCGCTTCCGGACGCGTGGTGAGTCCACCCAGTTCCGCCAGATCGTCGGAACCCTTCTGTTCCGCGGTCAGGTAGTCCGGGAATGCAGCGATGATCCGGCCGGCAAGCGAGATATCGCGCGTTTCAACGATCACGTCGGACGAGCGCGTGAACGCCTTGACGATCGGCAGCAGCGAATAAGTCGCCAGAGCAGGCGCTTCGTCGGTCAGGGTGTAGATGATCTTCGGCGATGTGGACATGTTTGATGCTTTGCTTGGTGAAGTGTTAGACAGAGCGTTGGTGGCGCTGAGCCGCGGGGTGGCGACAAAGCAGCAAGAACGCAGCGCGACCCACGGCACTACTTTTTACGGCCCGACCGTGAGTATATGCGTGTTTTCCAGTACTCGCTGCGAAACAAACATGCCGCCGCCACGCCCCGCACAGGGTCAAGCCCCGCCAGATAAGGCTTTGAGCCGAATGCCCTATGCCTTAAGACAGATGTCTTATAGATGACTTGCGATGCGAAACTAGCGATTGTTAATGCGAATCAGATGCATTACCATTCGTATGAAGTCGCAGTTTGAACCATCCGTTTAACAACCACTCGCTCGAAACTGGCCGTTTCGCACATCTTTGGTGCGCGGCGGCGTCACGCTGCCTAACTCAAACAACATGCAGAATTCATTTGTCGCAGGACGCCCAGCGCGCCCAACCTTTTTGCGCGGCCACCGCCGTGCTCCGTCGCTACTCAGTGCGGGGCTCCTCGTCAGCGTCGGCTTATCGTTGTCTACGCTGTCGTCCTCGGGATGGGCGCAGGTCGCGGCAAGCGACACGGCCGCCACCCTGCCTGCGGTGAGTGTGTCGGCAACGAAAGACACAACCGTGGCGCAGGCCGACACCGTCAGCGCCGGCGCACTGGGCTCGCGCAAACAGGTCGACACGCCGTTTTCGACGCGCGTGGTGACGAGCGACGAGGCGCAGGACCTGATGGCGGCAACCGCCAACGATCTGTTCAAGTACGACCCGGCGGTATCGGCCATTAGCGAAAACGCCATCAGCGAAAACGCGATATTCACCGTGCGCGGCATGCCGATCGACACGCTGAACAGCATCAAGGTCGACGGCCAGACCTTCCCCTCGTGGGACACCGATCTCTCGCTCGAGCCGTTCGAGCAGGTCGAATTGCTCAAGGGTCTGTCCGGTTTCATGTATGGCTTCGGTTCGCCGGGCGGCATCGTCAATTACGTGCTGAAACGCCCGACCGACGATCCCTACCGCAGCATCTCGATCGGCTACAAGTCGGCTGGCGTGTTCAGCGAAGCGGTCGATCTGGGTGGCCGCTTTGGCAATGACAACCGCTTCGGCTACCGCCTGAACCTCGTCAACGAAGACGGCAACACCGCGGAAGATCACGGTCACATCCGCCGCCAGGTAGCCTCGCTCGCGTTCGACTTCCGCATTACGCCGGACCTGACCTTTACCGCCGACGCCTTCTATCAGAAGCGCAAAACCAACGGCACGCTATTCGGCCTGATGTTCGGCAGCGGCCTCGGCATTCCCGACGCAAGCACCGTCACCCACGCGCTGACGCAACCGCAGAATTACTATCAGACCGAGATGGCTTCGTTCGGCACGGGGCTTGATTACCGCCTCTCCGAGAACTGGCATGCGAACGTGAAGTACCGTTTCGCCAAAGAAAACCGCACCAATTCGGACAGCTTCCTGTTCGTGACCGATAACGCGGGCAACTACTCGAACACGCTTTATGCGGCGATGACGCGTTACTTCTACCAGAACGTCGACGCGATGGTGCAGGGCAAATTCAACACCGGCAGCATCAGGCACGACGTGGTGATCGGCGCGGGTTTCGAGACGCAAACCAGCGAGTACAGCAACAGCGAAGGCTGGAATAACGGCTACTTCCTCGGCAACGGCAACCTGTACAACAGCACGCTGTTGACCAACGATGAAGTCAGCATCGGCTCGGATCTCTATCGTCAGCAGCGCACCACGCAGGCCGCCGTGTACGCGAGCGATACGGTGCAGCTCACATCGCGTCTGTCCGCCCTGGTCGGCGTGCGTTACACGCAATACCGCGAGCATGTGTACGACACGAGCGGCGCCGTATCGTCACAGTACAGCGCGGATCCGGTCACGCCGACCTTCGCGCTGATGTTCAAGACCGACCCGTACTCGACGGTGTACGCGAGCTATGTCGAATCGTTGGAACAGGGTGGCGCGGCATCGAACACCAACCTCAATTACCCGGACACATTCGGCCCGCTGAAGAGCAAGCAGTACGAAGTCGGCTTCAAGACGGACCACAGCAAGTGGGGCGCCAATCTTGCGCTGTTCCGTGTCGATCAGGGCTACAACTATACGAACTCGGCCAACATCTTCGTGCAGGACGGCACGAAGCGCTATACCGGCGTCGACGCAAGCGGCTGGCTCGCGCTGACGAGCGAATGGCGCGTGATGGGCGGCGTGATGTGGCTCGACACGAAGGCGGTCGACGTGGACGACGCCAGTGTCGAAGGCAAGCGCGTGTATGGCGCGCCGAGATTCACCGTGACCGGCCGGATCGAATACAACCCGTCATATCTGCGTCCGCTGACGCTGGCGTTCGGCGGCAAGTACGTCGGCAACCAGGCGGTCGACGCGGCCAACACACAGTTCGTGCCGGCTTATGTCACTTACGATTTGAGCGGCCGATACCAGACGAAAATCGCCGGCAAGGATGTGACTTTCCGCGCGGGGATCAACAATCTGTTCAACCGCCGCTACTGGACCACCGCGTGGGGCTATTACGTGGCGCCTTCGCCGACACGAACTGCCGTGGCTAGCGCTACGTTGCAATTCTAAGCATTGCGTAGGAACGAAGACGCGCCCGCAGCCGGGCGCGTTTCCTCGTCAGTTCGCTGGGGGCGCTCCAAGCATCGCGGGAATCTCGGCGACAAGCGCATCGATCGCGCAGCGCGTCTTCAACGCAAGATACCGGCTCTTCGGCCACACAACGTTGATCTCCTGTGAAGGTCGAAAACAATTCTCCATCACGGTCTGCAACTGACCTGTTGCCTCAAAACGCGCGAGCAGCCAGCTCGGTAGCCACGCCAGCCCGAAGCCCGCAACCGCGGCATCCACGATCCCCTGCATATCGTCAAAGCTAAGCTGCGGCACGACATCCGCGCGGCGGATTTGCCCATCGACATCGAGCACATTCCACTGCTCGATAACCCCGTTGCGTGAATAAGCAATGATCGTGTGCCCGTGGAATTCAGCCACACGGCCCGGCGTGCCGCAGCGCGCCAGATACGCCGGCGCGGCGCCAATACTTGCATACTGAACACCGAGCCGCCGCGCCGCGAGACTCACGCTATCGACAAGTGGGCCAATCCGCACGACGAGATCGAAGCCCTCTTCCACGACATCCACAAAGCGGTCCGCGACCGAAATGTCGATCTTCAATTGCGGATGCCTGCGCGCAAGCCCAAGCAGCACCGGCGCCACGCAATGATGACCGAAGGCCTGCGGTACGCTTACCCGCAGACGTCCTTTCGGTTCGCGACGCCCCGAGTCCAGATCGGCTTCGGCGGCCTCGAGTTCAGCCAGCGCGCGCACGCAACGGTCGTAATACGCTTGCCCGGCCTCGGTGAGACTCTGGCTGCGCGTCGTGCGATTGAGCAGACGCACGCCGAGACGCTTTTCGAGCCGCACGATGACTTTGCCGACCGCCGAGCGTGTGAGGTCCATGCGTTCGGCAGCCAACGCGAAACTGCCCGTCTCAACCACACGCACGAACGTTGTCACGCCGTCGAGAATGTCGCTCATACCCTCACCTTATTGGTTCCATGGAGGACGCATTTCCGGGATTTATTCGCGTCAATAGGGACTTAGATTCCCTCTATATTACACAATCCATGGTGGCCAAAGCCATCGACTATCGAGGTGAATTCCTATGTCCAGGTCCAGAAACGCGCCGCCGTCCTACGACGAAGGTTCCCAGACGGTTATCGCAGAAGAACATCCATCAAGCTTGTCGGACACGCGGGCAGCCGACGCCCTTTCGAGCAACGCCGCGCAATCGACGGCTCGCTTCTCCATCCGCAAAAACACTTTGGCGTTGGGCGCCGTGTGCCTGGCTTCACTGATGTTCGGCCTCGAAATCTCCAGCGTGCCGGTGATCCTGCCGACGCTCGAGCGCGTCCTGCATGGCGACTTCAAGGGCATGCAGTGGATCATGAATGCCTACACGCTCGGGGTGACGACGGTGCTGATGGCAACCGGCGCGCTGGCGGACCGATTCGGCCGCAGACGTATTTTCGTCATCGGGATCGCGCTGTTCGGCCTCACCTCGCTGATCTGCGGTTTCGCGCAGAGCGTGCCGACGTTGATCGTCGCGCGCTTGCTGCAAGGCGCGAGTGGCGGCGCGATGCTGATATGCCAGGTCGCCGTGCTCTCGCATCAATTCAACGAGGGACCTGAGCGCGTCCGGGCCTTCAGCGCGTGGGGCATCATTCTAGGTATCGGGCTTGGTTTTGGACCGATCATCGGCGGGATGATCGTTGCGGTATCGGGATGGCAATGGGTCTTCTGGATCCACGCGCTGCTTGCCGCTGTCACGTTGACGCTCGTTTTCGGCGGCGTCCGGGAGTCGCGCGATCCGCACGCGCACACGCTCGATGTGGCCGGCATCGTCACGCTTTCGCTGGCGGTGTTCGGCCTCACGTACTACATCACACAGGGCTCGGATCTTGGTTTCGCGAGTCTTCGCGCGATCCTGATTCTGGTGGCAACGGCCGTCGCCTTCATTGCTTTTCTATGCGCTGAGCGACTCAGTGCTCGCCCGATGTTCGACTTCTCCGTATTCAGGATCCGGAAATTTTCCGGCGCGCTGATGGGCTCCGCGGGGATGAACTTCAGCTTCTGGCCGTTCATGATCTATCTGCCGATCTATTTCCAGATCGGCCTCGGCTACGACAGCGTGAGCGCCGGTCTTGCGCTACTCGCGTACACACTGCCGACACTGTTATTTCCGCCGCTCGGTGAACGTCTTGCGCTGCGTTATGGATCGGGAATCGCGATACCTGCAGGCCTGTTTACGATCGGCCTTGGCTTCATGCTGATGAAATACGGCAGCAACGTCCCGCATCCCGGCGTGTGGACCATGTTGCCGGGTTGCATCCTCGCCGGCGCCGGCCTCGGCCTCACCAACACGCCTGTCACCAATACGACGACCGGTGCGGTTCCGGCGGAGCGGGCGGGCATGGCATCCGGGATCGATATGAGCGCGCGCATGATTACGCTTGCGATCAACATCGCGTTGATGGGGGCGATCCTGGTTGGCGGCATCCTGGTCAATCTGAGGGCGCGACTTCCTGCGACGCTCGACACCGCCCCGCTCGGACGACTGGCGGAGAAGATTGCCGCAGGAGACGTCGAAGCGGTCAGACGTGGAATCCCTGCACTCGCTACACTGGACCCATCCGGAACTGCCGTTCACGCCGCGCTAATAGACGGCTTTGGCTGGGTGATGCTTTATGGCGGCGCCGGAGTCTGGGTACTCGCCGCGCTGAGTTTTGTGATTTCGGGAAGTGCTTCGAGAAGGCTGAGAAAAATAGAAACGATCTCAACGCAGCAAGCGGTTCGATGCGACTCCTGCTAAATGCCAACGGTCGCCTGGTGCCTGTAGTAAAGCGATCCGAATCTGGTACAACTGACGTCTGCCTGCCCACCCGCGATAGCGAATGGTGGAATCTGGATTCTGAACGTTTGAAGTACCGATCTTGCTGGAGTAATCAATGGCCAGTGCTGACCTGCAGGTGAAATGATGAACGCATTCCGGTTTCAAACCGTGCCGACGATGGTCGTCGAATTTGGCGCAGCGCGCCGTCTCGGCGCTTTGCTGCGCGCGCAATTTCCGTCGCTCACACGCCTGTGCGTGGTGACGGATGGGTTTCTTCACCAGAGTGGGCTGCTGAATCCGGCGCTCGCCGATCTCGCGGCGTCCGGCTGGAATGCCACCGTGATCGACGACGTGATCGCCGATCCGCCCGAGCACATCGTGCTCGAGGCGACTGCGCGCGCACGCGAAGCCGGCGCGGAGATCGTGCTGGGACTCGGCGGCGGTTCGTCGATGGACGTGGCGAAGCTGATCGCCGTGCTGGCTCCGCAACAAGAGCAGGCGCTCACCGACATGTACGGCGTGAACAAGATCACCGTGTCGCGTTTGCCGCTCGTGCAGATGCCGACCACGGCAGGCACCGGCTCCGAAGTCACGGCCGTGTCGATCGTGACGGTGGGCGAGGCGAAGAAGATGGGCGTGGTCGCGCCGCAACTGGTCGCCGATCTGGCGATTCTCGACGCGGAACTCACGCTCGGACTGCCGGTTGCCGCGACCGCGGCAACCGGCGTCGACGCGATGGTTCACGCGATCGAGGCGTACACGTCCGCGCATTTGAAAAACCCGGTGTCCGACATGCTGGCGGTGAAGGCGCTCGAACTTCTGTCACGCAATCTGTTGCCCGCATGCGAGAACGGCCAGAATCGCGCGGCGCGCGAAGCGATGCTGCTCGGCGCGGCGTTCGCCGGCCAGGCGTTCGCCAATTCACCGGTGGCCGCAGTGCATGCGCTCGCGTATCCGATCGGTGGCATTTATCACGTCCCGCACGGTCTTTCGAATGCGCTTGTGCTGCCGCACGTGTTGCGGTTCAACGCCGAGGCCGCGGCGCATCTGTACGCGGAACTCGCGGACGTGGTCGTGCCGGGTATCACGGGCAGTGCCGAAAACAGGACGCAGGCGTTGATCGAACGGCTCGAACAGATGATTGCCGCGACCGCGATTCCGGCCCGGTTGCGCGATGTCGGCATCGAACGTAGCGGACTCGAACGGATGGCGAGCGACGCGATGCTGCAAACGCGGCTTCTGGTGAACAACCCCCGGCCTGTTACTGAGGCCGATGCGTTAGCGATCTATACGGCTGCGTTTTAATCGGCGAAGGGCGTAATTGAGGGCGGGAATCGCTGCGGTGTTTGGCGGCGGCTCCGCGCCGTTACGCCCGCCGGACGCGTTACGTAGCATGTACGTGGAACACGGCGCAACCACTTCAGGCTGAATCGTGTTTTTGATGCGGTAAATTCTTCATATCATAATATCTTCAACCATATATACGCTGAATCACCGAGATGAAGCCATAACTCGCATTTGGCGCGCAACTTGCAGTGTCAACCCCGCCAATAGTCGTTCAACGGGGACATCATGCAAAAATTCACCGGTCGGGCAGCCATCGCTGTCGCGACATTTACATTACTCGCGCTCTACGGTTGTGGATCGACCCTTAACACGCCCAGCGGGCTTGGTGGCGGTGGACTAGGCGGCACTTCGGGCAGCTCGGGTTCAAGCTCCGGCTCCAGTTCTGGTTCCAGCTCTGGCACCAGCAGCTCCGGTACCAGCAGTTCTAGCAGTTCTAGCAGCTCCAGCAGCTCGGGCGCCTCCTCGACCCCTCTCGGCACCGTCGTCACCCAAGTCAGTAACGTCGTCACTGCCGTGGGCACGGGTATCGCCGACACGGGTTCCACGATCACAGGCACCTCAGTCCCCGGCGTCAACGGCGCAACGACTGCGAATCTCGGCGCCGCCATCACCGATCTCGGCAACGGCGTCAACGTGCTCGGCAACGGCGTGGCCGCAGGTCTGGGCACGCTGGGCAGTTCGACCAATCCGCTTGGCCCGACCCTGACCTCCACATCGGGTCTCGTTACCAATGCAGGCGCGGCCGTTACCGCGGTCGGCGGTGTCGTGACGAGTCTCGGAACCGGGCCTCTTGCGCCGCTCGCACCCGTTACGTCGACCTTGGGTACAGTTGTCGGCGGCGTGGGTGACGGCGTCGTCAAAGTTGGCTCGGGATTGAACTCGGCGCTGACCAGCGCGCCGGTTCAACAGGTCGAAACCCAACTGAGCACGGTTATCAACCCGATCACCCTCGCCGTCTCGAATACGACGCAGACCATCGGCAACACCACGGGCCTCGGCGCGCCGCTCAACGGCTTGCTGGGCACCATCGGCAACGGACTCGATTCGGCCGGTCAGCAAGTGTCCGGCGCGACGGGTAATCAGGTGGGTAAAGACGTCGGCGGCGTAGTGAGTCAGCTTGGCAACACGGTCACGAGCGCAGGCGGACTGCTAACGGGCGCGACGACCAACCCGTTGGCGCCGATCGCCGGCCTGCTGGGCCCGCTTGGCGGACTGGGTGGATCGGGTAGCGGCCTTAGCATCCCGCCGCTGACCGGCCTGATCGGCAACCTCGGTTCGCTCGGTGGGACCGGCAGCAGCGGTAATCCGCTCGCGCCGATCACCGGACTCCTCGGCGGCCTGGGTTCGCTCGGCGGCACCTCTGGCGCCGGCAGTCCGCTCGCGCCGGTCACCGGACTTCTCGGCAACCTGGGTTCGCTCGGCGGCACTTCAGGCGCCGGCGGTCCGCTCGCACCGGTCACGGGTCTCGTCACGTCGTTGACCTCGACGCTGGGTGGCGCCGCGGGCCAAAACTCACCGCTCGCGCCCGTCACCGGTCTCGTGACGGCGCTGACTTCGACGCTGAGTGGGGCATCATCCGGTAAGGCCTCGCCGCTCGCGCCGGTCACGGGCCTCGTGACCGGCCTGACCGGCAACGCGGGCAGTGCGGGGAGCGGTTCGACCAGCACGAATCCGCTGGCGCCGGTGACGAACCTCGTCACCGGATTGCTGGGTGGTGTCGCAGGTAAATAAGCGGTAATCAGCACAGCGGTCGGGACTTAAAAAATCAGAAGCCCGGCCGCTATCTATGTCATGACTACGAGGATGACATGAACTCCACTCTGGATAACGTAGCGCACGTGCAGGAGCAGCGGCCGCGTTCGGCGACGCCGTTTTCCGTCGGCCTGCTTGGCATCGCCGTCGGCCTTCTAACGCTCTGGCTGCTACGCGACAGTACCGCGCTGGATGGCGCGCGCCGCAGCACCGCCGCCTGCCTCGCGATCATCGCGACGATCGCCCTGTACGAGCTGTTCGTCGCACGCGTGTATCTACGCCCAAGCGCCGGACTGACCGGTCAGGCGGTTCGGCCGCTCAGTGTCGCGCGTGTGAGTTTGCGTCTTGCCGCGCTGGCTTCCGTGTATGTCGGCATCGGTGTGCTCTACTGGCTCTTGCCCGAGTATCACGGCACGTTCTATAACCCCTTCTGGTCTCTGATCCTCACGCTCGCACCGTATCTGATCGTGGCCGCGCCGTTTTACTTTGCGTGGATGGACAGGCGTCAACGCGAAGTCGACGATGCCTATATGTTGTGGGGCCGCCTCGTATTCCTCGGGCAGCGCCCAGGCAACTGGAAGCCCGTGCGTGAAATGCTCGCCGGCTGGATGGTGAAAGCGTTCTTCCTGCCGCTGATGATCACCTATCTTTCCACCGATGCGGACCATATCGGCGCATCGCTTGCGACCGCCATGAACGCGCCGTTCTCACTGGCGACGTTCAGGTTCATGTACGACCTGTCCTTCACGATGGACCTGATGTTCGGCACGGTAGGTTATCTGTGCACGTTGCGCATTCTCGATACTCACGTGCGCAGCGCGGAGCCGACCACGCTCGGCTGGCTGGTTGCACTTCTCTGTTATCAGCCGTTCTGGTCGCTGATCTCGGCCCAGTACATGCACTACCAGGGCGCGATGTTCTGGGACAACTGGCTGATATCCGTGCCCATTGTCCGAATCATCTGGGGCACCGTGATCATCGCCCTGGTCTTCTGCTACGCGCTTTCCACCATCGCATTCGGATTGCGATTTTCGAACTTGACCAATCGCGGCATCATCACGTCGGGCCCTTATCGCTTCACGAAGCATCCCGCCTACATCACGAAGAACCTCTCGTTCTGGATGGTCTCGGTGCCGTTCATCGAACCCATGGGCTGGCAAGTCGCGCTCACGCACTGCTTCGCGCTGGCGTGCGTCAATCTGCTGTATTTCATGCGCGCCAAAACCGAGGAGCGGCATCTGATGAACGATCCCGACTATCGCGCCTACGCAGAATGGATCGCGCGGAACGGGCTGTTCGCCAGGATCACACGTGCGTTTCAATAAGATGTTTATGCTATGAATGCGGTCGAGTGCGTCTATTGCAGCGCACCATTCTTCAGCGGCGTGACGATGGCGATGAGCTTCTTTGACCACCGGCAAGCAGTCGCCGGTGGAAGCAGACGATAGCGCCCGTTGCCGATTTTCCGCGAGCAGTCGGTGCTCGCCTCAACGACATCGCACGCAGGACGTTACGTAACGTCCTCTGCCGTGGTCACGAGTCGCGGCTTGGCGCCAGCACATTCGCCAGCCCGGCCTTCGGGCGAGAGAACAGGAAGCCTTGCACTAACGCTTCTGGCCATGACGCGCTCAACCATTGCAACTGTGCTTTGGTCTCCACACCATTCACCACGACCTGCACGTCAAGCGCATGCAGCAGATCCAGCAACGCCGACGTCACTACGCAGGCGCGAGGATCGCGTGGAACCGCTGCCATCAGCTCAGGCGCGATCGTGACGGTGTCCACGTCGATTGCGCCGAGCAGTGCGAGCGAAGACGCGCCGTTGCCCCACTTGCCCAGCGAGATGCCGGTTCCCGCAGACCGAAGGTCGGCCGTCAAGGTACGCAAAGACAGCAGACGTGCTGCGTCTGCGCTATCGGGCACTTCGATTTCAAGCAGGTTGCCCGGCACGCCATACGATCGCGCGATGCGCGTGAGGTCGTCGGCAAACGATTCGAGCACGGCTACTTGCGCCGGCACCGTGATCGCGACCGGCAGCAGCGCCATCTTCGACGAGAGGCACTCGCGCAGTTCACGGCACACGCCGTCGACGACGAACAAGGCCATCTCCAGCGCGACCTGCGGGTGTTCGAGCGGCATCATGAAAATGCCGGGAAGCAGCAGCCCGTAGTCGGGATGCGTCCATCGAACCTGCGCTTCGAGGCGCGCCAGCGCGCCGCCTGCCGCGCGATAAGCCCCCTGAAACACGAGATGAAACTCACCCGAGCGCAGACCTTGGCGGACGCGGCTTTCGAGTTCGCTCAGCGCCATGGAATCGTCGCGCGAGTCGTTCCAATCGGTCTGTTCAACGCAAGCGGTACGTGTGCCGAACGTGGTTGCGAGCGATATAGGCTTTTCATAGTCGAGCGATAGCATGGCGTAGGCGCAATTTATTAACCTGGCTAAAGCACGCACATGTCGTGCCAGCAACACGTTCACCGCGCGACGCAACGGCGACCATGACGGGCAGGCCCTACTAGTCAACGGTTTACGGTCATCCGATCAAACTTGTCGAGGCGTAATTTCAATCGCCAAACGTCTGTATGAACGCGGATGTTACGTAGCGTTTCGCATCGACGTTACGGGACCATCGCACAGCGCGTTGAACGCGGCGATTACCACAAGTCCATCGCTTCAAACGGGGAAACCGTGTCATGCATTGTGAATAAGATCGCTAAACAACAAGCAATGAATGAGGCATCGCACTGCAACAATAAAATTTGACCGAGAAAAAAAGATTTACTAGTATCGGCACCAAACGCAGCATGCAACGACTGCGCATTCCCCACACAGTCATTCAAGGCGGCAGATGCTTCAGATCCCCCTCACCGACGCCGATTGGGCGCGTGTTCAGAGTCTTTTTCCTGAGGTTTCGTCTGGTCGCGGGCGACCCCGTCGCAGCGATCGCGAGATCCTCAACGCGATACTCTGGGTGCAGCAGACGAAAGAAAAGTGGCACAGGCTGCCGGCAACTTTTCCGCCGCAACAGACTTGTTATCTTCGGTACATGGCGTGGAAAAAAACGGGCGTTCTGGATCAGGTGAAGGAACGCCTGCCCTTGTGCGACCATGAGCTTTCGACCTGCTGAATCAGCGGTAAAAATTGTTTTGCATACCGTACCGGTTCAAAGGAGAACACATGTTTCACAGATGGCTTCAGTGATCGCTCGCGCCCGTCAGCGCGTCAGGCCTTCCCGTTCATTCGATCCATCACCGCCAGCAGATCAGCGAGCGCCTGCTTGCATTCCGCTGCGTTCGGCGTGCCGGCGCGTAACGCGCTCAGCGCGCGGTCGATCGCTTTGTCGACCGTGTGCCAGTCCGTTGCGGCGCGAGGCTTCAGCGAAGGCTCGGCGTCGTCCCAGGCGAGTTCCAGATCCTTGATGCGCGCCTTACCGCCCGCGAGATTGCCCTGGTCGACGAGTCCCGCGGTGTCGGCGGCGATCTTGCGGAACGGCGAAAGGTCGCCGAGCTTCGACGCCTTGACAGGCTCGGCTGCCTCGGCCGACGGAAAGCCGATCCCACCCGCCTCGCGATGCCCGAAGCTGATGGCGGAGAGGGCAATGAAAGAAGCGATGACGGCTTTGTTGAGCGTGCGTTGGTTCATGATTGTTCTCTTCCGTTTGATTCGACATACGATTGAAAAAGGGCTACATCTACGACTTGTCGAGCGACACGCGCTCAAGGTTCACGTGCGGCGATAGTGCGTGTGGACCGCTGTTCGACTGCACTCGCGAAGATGACCAGCAGGACGATGGCACTCAGAAAGAGCACGCTCGTATTGATCGTGCCGAGACCGATACCACCGTATGTGCGGGACTGCGAAAGCAGATCGCCGAACGAGGCGCCCAACGGCCGCGTCAGAATGTAGGCAAGCCAGAAAGTCAGCACCGGATTCCCGCCGACGTAGTAGATGGCGCACACCAATGCGATTAGCGCGCTGAATGCCACCACACCGATCATGAAGCCGAGCCCCAGCGCTTCTGTCGCGAGATCGCCGGCCGCGGTGCCCAGCGCGAAGGTGAACAACACTGCGGCCCAGTAGAAAAGCTCCCGCCGCGTCGTGTAGATGGTGTGAATCGACAGTGTCCGCTCACTGCGATACCAGAGCGCGAACACCACGGCCAGCGCGAGGGCAAACGCGATCGTGCTGGCATAGAGGCTGATGCCGAGCTTGTCGGTCAGTGCATCGGTAATCTGCGTGCCGACCACACTGACCAGCACCACGGTCAGCCAGTAAATCCACGGCACGTACTTGCGCATGCGAAGCTGCACGGCCAATGCGGCAATCAGCAACGCGAGCATCATCCCGCCGGTGAGCGCGGTGCCGAGCCCCACGTGCACGGCCAGATAGTCCGCGCCGGTCTCGCCGACGGTGGTCGCCATGATCTTGATTGCCCAGAAGACAAGTGTTGCCTCGGGCACTTTGTTGCGCATCTCCGCAACGCGATAAGTCGAGGTCTCTAGCAAGCGGGTTCTCCCATCAATAGGCATTTAATTCGACGTTGCGAGCAGGCGCGCTTGCGCTCGCTCGATGCGGCGAATAATGCAATGGGGAACCTTATGAAAGCCTTATGGAAGGTGCCAATGAAACGGCGCGAATCGCGGGTGGTCGAGAGGCGTCTTGAACGATCCTCAAGAAATCCTTAAGGATTGCTCTGATGCGCTATAGCGACTCGGCAAAAGCTTCGCACGACACTTCTTCGCGCAGAATGTAGCCAAGCCCGCGCAAGGTCATGATCTTCGCGCTGGAGCTCGCCAGGTGCTTGCGCAAACGGTGAATGTAAATGTCGATGGCATCGGCGCTGGGTTCGTCGTCGAGCGTGAAGACCTTGTCCATCAGGGTGGACTTCGAGACAGTCTTGCCCTGCTTCAGCATCAGCGTTTCGAGGATGGCGTGTTCGCGCCGCCGTAACGGCAAGGGCTCGTTTTGCAGGACGAATTCACGGGAATCGAACAGATAGCGCAGATCGCCGCAGTCGATCGACTGGCCCTTATCGCCCGCCGCCTGACGGCGGATCAGCGCCTTGATGCGCGCCACCAGCTCGCGCGCGTCGAAAGGTTTGACGACGTAGTCGTCCGCGCCAGCCGAGAAGCAGGCTACTTTGTCGTCAGTCGAACCGTTGGCGGTGAGCATCAGCACCGGCACGTTGTCGCGTTTGCGGCGCAGACGCGCCAGCACGTCCTTGCCGCCAATGCCCGGCAAGCGCAGATCGAGCAGCACCGCGTCGTAGCACTGCACGCCGAGCAGCGTCTCCGCCCGCTCGCCGTCCTGCGCCCAGTCAACCACGAAATTCTCGACCTGCATCAGGTTCATCACCCAGCGCGCGAGGTCAGCGTCGTCTTCAACGAGCAGCAGTTTCATCGGTTTCCCCTGATTTGGAGGCGCATCAAACCGCCGCCGACCATAGTCGCATCTCGACGGTGGCGACGAGGCCAACACCGCCCTCTCCCGGCTCGAGCGTAACCGTGCCGCCTTGCCGGCGGGCGATCTCGCGCACAATCGGCAAGCCGAGGCCGGTTCCGTCAGCGTGGTTCGACGCGCGATAGAAACGCTCGAACACGCGCGCCCTCGCTTCGGCTTTGATACCCGGCCCATTGTCGATCACCCGCACGATCGCCCTGTCATTGCCGCGCTCCGTGTGCACGGTGACGCGGCCACCGGGTTGCGTATAGCGCAGCGCGTTGTCGACGAGATTGGTCACCAGCGCCGCGGTCAGCGCCTCGTCGCCGGTCACGTGTAGACCGTCTTCCAGCTCAGCGCCCAGATCGATTTCACGCGACTGCGCGAAAGCGATCAACTCCTCGAGCACACCCGCGATCAACGCGCTCAGATCGACCCGTTCGCGCGTATTGGAGGGCGCGGCGGACTCGGCCTGAGCGAGTAGCAACAGCTTGTTGGTCAAGGTGGTCAGCTTGCGGCTGCTTTTATGCATGCCGGCCAGTGCTTCGCTGAGCGGCACGTCCCGATTCTCACGTTGCCGCGCGAACTGGATCTGCGCCACCAGCAGCGCGAGCGGCGTACGCAACTGATGCGCCGCGTCGGAGATGAATTGCCGCTGCGTCGCGGCCTGCTGGCCCATGCGCGCGATGCACTGGTTGATCGCTTCGACGATAGGCGTCAATTCGACATGCAAGCGCGCCACGCGTATCGGTTCAAGTTGCGACGCGTTACGATCGGCGACGTCGTCTTTCACCTTCATCAACGGCCGCAATTCGAAAGTCAGCCCGAGATAGACGAACACCATCGCGAGCACCAGCGTGAGCACCTCGCCGAACAGTTGCGGTCGCAACAGGCGCCACACCATGGCGTCGCGCGAACCTTCCGTTTTTGCAACCGTTACGACGACTTCTTCGGTGCGGCCCGAGTCGTATAGCTGCCGCACGTAGGTAGCGGCGCGCACGGCACGGCCGTCCTCGAGATGGGTGGAGTACAGCATGGGGACGTCGCTCACGCCGCGCGGCACCGGTAACTCGGGACTGCCGGCCAGCAGGCGGTGGCCGCTCGCTTCGACGCGATAGAACACACTGTCCTGTTCCGGCGACTCGAACAGCTCGAGCGCGGCCGGCGGAATCTGGACCGACACGTGGCCGTTATCCCAATCGATGTCCTCGCCAATGATGCGTATCGACGATAGCAACGCGTTATCCTGAACCAGGTCGGCCGTGGTCTGCGCGTTGCGATACGAAATCATGCCGGAAATGGAAACGAACGCCGCCAGTGGCAGCAAGAGCCACCACAGCAAGCGTCCGCGCAAACTGCCTGAAAACACGATTCGTCGTTCCTTTCTGCTGACTGTCTCCGCTATATCCCACGTGCGCGGTGGGCGTTCGATGAATCGCCTGCCCAAAATTCTAGCGGTACAAATCCTTCTGTAAGCTTTCGAACACGCGTTTCCTGTGCCGATTGCGGGTTTGTCCCAACTACCTGTAACGCCGCCGATTTAAAGGGCTTGATTCAAACGGGCGAAGGTCCTTCCATCGGCGCGCGCGGAAACGAGACGGTCACGTGCACGCCTTTGCCGCCTTCGCCCGGCTTGAGCACGATCTCCCCGTGATGCGCGTCCGCGATTTCGCGCACGATGGCGAGACCCAACCCGGTTCCTTCAGTATCTGTCGACGCCCGAAAGAACGGCTCGAACACGCGACTGCGCGACTCGGCGGGAATGCCGGGACCGTCGTCCAGCACCGCCACGGTGATCGTATCGGCTTCTGCGCTGACCGCCACCGTGACGTGGCCGCCACTGCCGGTATAGCGGATCGCGTTCTCCGCGAGGTTGGCGATCAACGCCTGCAGCAGGCCGCGATGCCCTGCCACCGGCGCGGCGCCTTTCAGTTCCGCACCCAGATCGATATCCCGGGCTTGCGCGAGCAACGCCAGATCCTCCACCACTTCCATCGCCAGCGGCACCAGATCGACCGTTTCCACCGCCAGTTGCTTGTTGTCGGCGGCCTCGGCCTGCGCGAGCAACAGCAGCTTGTTAGTGAGCCCGACCATCGAACGATTACTGCGGTGCATCGCGGCGAGCGCCTCGTCGAGCGCGGGATTCAGGCCGTCCTGCTGGCGCGCGAACTGCAACTGCGTGCCGAGCAACGTGAGCGGCGTGCGCAACTGGTGCGCGGCGTCGGCGATAAAACGCCGTTGCGCGGCTACCTGTACGCCGAGCCGCGCGATACATTGATTGATCGCTTCGACGATCGGCCGCAACTCCGTATGCAGGCGCTCGACGCGAATCGGTTCGAGTTGCATGGGATCGCGGTCGGCAACCTCTTCCTTCACTTTCATCAGCGGCCGCAATTCGAAGGTGAGGCCGATGCAGGCCAGCGCGACCGCCAGCACGATCATCTCGATCTGCCGCACAAGTTGCGGTTGCCACAATTGCTGCGCCATCGCATCGCGCGAGCGCACCGTCTTGCCCACCGTCACCCGTACGCGGCGCGTCGCACCGTTGTCGTACATCAGGCGCACGAGGCCGACCGCGCGCACGGGCTGGCCATGGAGTTCAGTGTCGTAGTGATCGGCCGTGTCGGGCGAGCTTGCCGCGCGCTGCGGAAAATCCGGCGTACCCGCCAGCAGCCGGCCATCGTCGACCCGCACGCTGTAGAACACCTGATCGCGATAGGGCGACACGAACACTTCAAGCGCGGCGGGTGGCACATCCACGCGCAGAAAACCATCCACCCATTCCACTTCACCGGCGATCATCCGCGCCGATGAGATAAGTTGGTTGTCCTGCACCAGGTCCGCCGTGCGCCGCGCGTTGTCGTATTCCGCTTTGCCGGTGACGAACACGTATAGCGCAAGTGGCACCAGCAGCCACCACAGCAGGCGCATGCGCAGGCTATTGGTCATCTTCTTTCTTGCGCAGCAGGTAACCCAGCCCACGCAGCGTGACGATCGCCGCCGAACTGCCGTCGAGCTTCTTGCGCAGCCGCGAAATGTAGATTTCGACTGCATCCTCGCTCGGCTCGTCCGCGAGCGTGAAGATCGCGTCGACCAGCGCGGGCTTGGTTACCGTCTTGCCCAAACGCAGGATCAGCGTTTCGAGCACCGAGCGCTCGCGCGGCGTCACGTTCAGCGGCGCGCCCTTCAGCGTGAACTGGCGCGTGTCGATGTCGAACGCGAGATCGCCACACACCACCTCGCTCGCCTTCGAGGGCGACTGGCGGCGGATCGCCACCTTGATGCGCGCGATCAGCTCGCGTACTTCGAAAGGCTTGACCAGGTAATCGTCCGCGCCGGCGCCAAGCAGTTCCACTTTTTCGTCGATCGAACCGCTCGCCGTCAGGATCAGCACGGGCGTGGCGTCACCGCGCTGGCGCAAACGGCGCAGCACGTTCTTGCCCGACAGCTTCGGCAGATTCAGGTCGAGCAGGATCACGTCGTAGTGATTGGTGCGCAGCAAACGGTCGGCGGCGTCGCCGTCCTGCACCGCGTCGAGCGCGAACGCCTCCTGCTCCAGCATCTTCGCGAGCCAGTGCGCCAGCGTGGGGTTGTCTTCGATGAGCAGCAGCTTCATGGGGAGAACGGCGAAATAGGCAACTCAATGCGCAGCAAAAGTCAGGACGCCGATTGTGCCGTAAAACAAGGGCTTTGCGCGCGGCTTGCGTGGTTTGTGGCCCACGTTATGGGGTTTGCCAGGGGGTGGCCGCGCGATTGCGGTGGATTCTCGGGTTAACACCCATGATTTGCCCACAGCTCCGAAAGCTACCAGAAGGTTTCAGATTTCTATAATCGCCCTCATTCATCCAGAAAGCGCCGCATCCGCACCGGGCGGCGACTAAACCTCAGGAGACTGCTTCATGCGTAACTTGCGCCAGATTGCCGCCGTGTCAGGTGTTGCGTTTACCCTTGCCGCCGCGTCGGCCGTGGCTCATGCGGAGAAGCTGACGATCATGGTCGGCGGCGCCACCAAGATCATCTATCTGCCGGCCAAGCTCACGGAGCAGCTCGGCTACTTCAAGGACGAAGGCCTCGACGTCGAAATCCTTTCGCAACCGGCCGGCGTGGACGCGGAAAACGAACTGCTCGCGGGCGCGGTGCAAGGCGTGGTGGGCTTCTACGATCACACCATCGACTTGCAGAGCAAGGGCAAGGAAGTCCAGGCGCTGGTGATTTTCGGCCAGGTGCCGGGTGAAGTGGAAATGGTCTCCACCAAGGCGTCCGAAACGCTCAAGAGCATGGCGGACGTGAAGGGCAAGACGCTGGGCGTGACCGGCCTCGGCTCGTCGACCAGCTTCCTCACGCAATACCTCGCGCAACGCGCGGGCGTGCCGTCCACGCAATACACGCTGCTGCCAGTTGGCGCGGACAACAGCTTTATCGCCGCCATCAAGCAGAACCGCATCGACGCGGGCATGACCACCGAGCCGACCGTCTCGCAGTTGCTGAAGACCGGCGACGCCAAGGTGCTGGTCGATATGCGCACGCTGGAAGGCACCCGCGCCGCGCTCGGCGGCACGTACCCGGCTTCGAGCTTCTACGTGCAGCGCGCATGGGCCGAGTCGCACAAGGACGACGCCACGAAGCTCTCACACGCATTCGCGAAGACGCTGAACTTCATCGCGACGCATAGCGCGGAAGAGATCGCCGCGAAGATGCCGAAGGACTACTACGGCAACAATAAGGACCTGTACGTCGGCGCGCTGAAGGCGTCGCTGCCGATGTTCACGAAGGACGGCAAGATGCCCGCCGACGGCCCGGACACTGTCCTGAAGGTGCTGTCGGCGTTCAATCCTTCGGTGAAGGGTAAGCATATCGACCTCGCCAAGACCTACAGCAACGACTACGTGTCGGCAGCGGTCAAGACCGCCGCGAAATAACGCTCTCGAAGCAACGCCCTCGAAGCAACCCCCTTTCAACGTCAAGAGAACTGCGAGGCACCAGCCGATGAATCAACCTATGTCACGCGATACGCCCGCCATCGAGATGCGCAACGTGTCGTGCCGTTTCATCTCCCCGGATGGCAAAGCGACGATCGCGTTGCGCGACTTCAGCATGTCGGTGGCACGCGGCGAGTTCGTCGCGGTTGTCGGCCCGACGGGCTGCGGCAAATCGACCACGCTCAGCATGATCACCGGCTTGCTGAAGCCGACCACCGGCGAAGTGCGCGTAATGGGCGCGCCGGTGGACGGCATCGATCCGCGCATCGGCTTCGTGTTTCAGGCCGACGCCGTGTTCCCATGGCGCTCGGTCATCGACAACGTGGCGGCCGGTCCGCTGTATCGTGGCCGCTCGAAATCCGCGGCGTACGACGAGGCCAACGAATGGCTGCGCCGCGTGGGCCTCGACAAGTTCGGCAAGCACTATCCGCATCAACTGTCCGGCGGCATGAGAAAGCGCGTGGCGCTGGCGCAAACCTTCATCAACAAGCCGGAAATCCTGCTGATGGACGAGCCCTTCTCGGCGCTCGACATGCAGACGCGCACGCTGATGCAGGACGAACTGCTGCAACTGTGGGGCGGCGCCGGTTCGGTGGTGTTCGTCACGCACGATCTGGAAGAAGCGATTGCGCTTGCCGACCGTGTGTTCGTGCTGACGGCACGCCCGGCCACGCTGAAGAAAGTGTACGAAATCGATCTGCCGCGTCCGCGCGTCACATCGGAAGTTCGCTACGACCCGCGTTTCATCGAAATCTCGCGCGACATCTGGCATGACCTGCGCGAAGAAGTGCAGATCGGTTAATCAAGGAACGGCAAATATGTCTACTACCCCTCAACAAACGATGCCTTCGGGCATCGATCCCGTGACGCTCGCCCAGGTCGAGCGCGTCGCGCAAAAACGTATCCGGCAACGCCATGCGCTGGTGATCTCGCTGCGCATTATCGTGCTGGTGGTTGTGCTCGGCGGGTGGGAACTTTCCGCGCGCCTGAAGTGGATCGATCCGTTCTTCTTCTCGATGCCGACCGCGATTTTCAATCAGATCATCGACTGGTTCGTGAACGGCACATCGCAAGGCCCGCTGCTCACCCAGGTTTGGGTCACTCTGGAAGAAACCGGTCTTGGCTTCATCATCGGTTCAGTGGCGGGCGTGTTCTGCGGCATCGTGCTCGGCCGCAACAAGTTGCTCTCCGATGTGTTCAGCCTCTACATCAAGATCGCCAATTCGATTCCGCGCGTGGTGCTCGGCTCGATCTTCGTGATTTCGCTCGGTCTTGGGATGGCTTCGAAGGTGGCGCTGGCAGTGGTGATGGTGTTCTTCGTCGTGTTCGCCAATGCGTTCCAGGGCGTGCGTGAAGCGGACCGCTACATGATCGCGAATGCGCAGATTCTCGGTGCGTCGCGCCGTCAGGTGACGACCTCGGTGGTGATTCCGTCGGCGTTGAGCTGGATTCTTGCCAGCTTGCACGTGAGCTTCGGCTTTGCGCTGGTCGGTGCGGTGGTGGGCGAGTTCCTCGGCTCGAAGCAAGGTATCGGTCTGCTGATCTCCACTGCGCAAGGCGCGTTCAATGCAAGCGGTGTGTTTGCTGCAATGATCGTGTTGGCCGTGGTCGCGCTGGCTGCCGACTATCTGTTGACGACGGTCGAACAGCGGCTGTTGAAATGGCGGCCCGCTGCGGTTTGAGTTGACCGTCAGGTCGTAAAGGGAGAAAGGGCGCCGTCGGCGCCCTTTTTTTCACGTTGCGCACAAGGGCCCATCAAACACAGCACTCTTCTTTTATCTCAAATCCCGCAACAAACTTTACCTGATTCGATGATTACTCCGGTCAGATCGCAAAACTACAATGCAATCACTGACTCCGAACAACACTGCTCGTAGCAAGATAAAGACCGAACTGGAGGTAGTTCATCATGAAATCGCTCATTCAAGCTGTTGTTATCGCCGCTGTGCTGGCCGCTCCTGTTGCCTCGTTTGCGCAGTCCAACCAGCCCGTGACCCGCGCCGAGGTCCGCGCGCAACTGATTCAACTCGAAAAGGCCGGCTACCAGCCGGGCCGCTCCGACCCGTACTATCCGGCTGACATCCAGGCTGCGCAAGCCCGTGTCGCCCAGCAAAACGGCACTGCCCAAGCCGCAGAAAGCAGTTACGGCGGTGCGGTGAATGGCTCGTCGCAGTCGGGCCACCCGGTTCAGGCGAACGGTCCGAAGTCGGTTTACTTCGGCAACTAAGCTGGCAACCAGGCTGACATCTCAGCTCGCAACCAGACCGGTGAACAAGCTTCCCGGCGGAACGAACCGCTGAGGCCACGCCGTTTGCCCTGATCGGCCGCCCAAGCGAGCAACACAGCCGCACGCTCTGATTCAAACGAACTGGCCCGCGACCGAGTATCCCCGATCGCGGGCCAGTTCTGTATTCGATACCTCCGTCATCGGGCTCCCGGTGACTTCGCCTGGACCTTCACGGTCTGGGCGCTTTTTTGTTTATGTCCTGCTACGTCTGGTCTGAGCCTCAGCGGTACCAGGCTGCCTGCGTTATTCCCGGGCGATCAGATCGCCTACCTGACCACGCCCCGTGACGAGACAGCTCGACAGGAAATTTTCACCCTGGCTGCTGGCCCCGGCGTCACCGAAGCCTTTCTTCAACGCATTCGACTTGACCAGTTCCGCGCCCTGGTGGCACGTAATTGTCCCCATCTCTCCGGCTTGCGCGCGCATCAGCGCCCTATCCGCCATCAAATAACCAAGCAACAACACCACTGCAATATTGAACGCTTGTCTCATGAATCGTCTCCTCTTTTGAAGAGACTAACGCGAACCATCGATGCAGGATGCTAGGGGTTTCCCGATTGGCGGCTATTCAATGATGCCGAATAAATCAACCGATCATGCCACCTTATTCAGCTATGCGGCGTGGCTGGATCGGGCTTGGCTCGTAGAAGGCGGAACTGCCGGATGCCACGTTGCACGCGTTTCGTATTCTGCTCGAACAGCAGGTACACCGCGAACGCGTACACATAGCAGACAACCAGCATGGTCACGAACACCAGCGCGCCCCGGCCGTCGAACTCGATGCGCTGCCCGACCACGACCGCCGCGACAAACAGAATGAACGAGAAGTGCGTCAGATACAGCGAATAGGAAAATCCGGAAAAGAGAACCGCGATACGCGACAGCGGCGCGGGACGCAGTCGGACGTTTTCCCAAAGTATGCAACGCAGAAACACGAAACACGGCACACCGACAATCCAGTCGTTACTCAACAAGAACATGCGCGTCAGCATCAGCGCCACAAGAAGAACTGTCCCGCTGGCGAGCGTGAACCATGGCAAACCCGTCCGTGCGCTGCGCGACGGAAAGCGCTTTTCAAGCAACACGAGTACGACGCCAAGCATCCACAATCCGAACCCGTTCAGGAGCGACGGAAACGCGACCATCGTACCCAGCGCGAGCACACCCGCGACGATTGCGCTCAATCCGCGGCGCCGGCGCAGCAGTACATAACAGGCGGGAAACCACATGTAGTACCAGAACTCGTTGGCGAGGCTCCATAGCGGTCCGTTCGAGCCGTACGTGCCGCACGCGAGCGTCTGCAGGAAGGCGAGATTGCATAGCAGCGTCGCCTGGCCAAGATGCGAGGCGACGTTGATCTGCTGATCGAACGTGCCCTCGGTCCCAAGATAAAAAGGCCCACCGGCAAGCGCGATGCCCATGCGGTCCCAGAACAGCGTCAGCAGCAAGGCCGGGATCAGCACGATCCAGAGCCGCGACATGCGTTCGGTGAGATAGCGCTGCCAGCTCCATGTTCCCGTCTCGACCTGCCGCAGCACCGAGCCGCCAACGAAATAGCCGCTCAGCAGGAAGAAAACGATCACCGCGGTGTGGCCGTAGTTACTGATGAAGTAGAACGCCTTGCCCGCGAGTCCGATACCGGCATTCGCGCGGTAGTCGACGAACATCAGATTGCGCAAATGGCTGATGCACACCGCGCCTGCCGCCAGCGCACGGATCAGATCCAACGTGTCGCAATGCTGTTTTCCGGTGGGCGCCATGGGAGTCTGGAATCGGACAAAGAGGTTTGTCCGCCAAACTACGGCCCACGGCGCTTTTATTCAGTACGCTTGCCCACACTGCACACGCACGGCACATGCGCCGCACGCCAACACGCTATCCGTTGGGGCACTGCTGGTGCAATCAGGTTTGCACGCAACGCAGCAAACTGATTCGTATAGCGAAGCAGATACTCAAAGCCGAGCTTCAATCTGCTTGATCCGCGTTTCAACCGACTTGCGCACCAGCCCATTCGAAGGCACCAGGAGTAGCGACGAGGCGATGATCTGATACACCTGATTGCGCCGCACCTTGGAGACTTTCGCCGGGTCGAGCCAGGCTTCGTTATCCACCAGCAACAGCAGCGTGTCCAGGCCGATCAGAATCGGCCACAAGCAGGCGAGGCGCAAACGCACTGAAAACGCGGGGATCGCGAGCGTATAGTCCAACGCCTCGCGAAAATGATCGAGCGACTTGCGCACGAGTTCCACCATCAGAGGCCGGGCGCGAACAGAATTTGCCGGCTGCAGGAGATCCTGCGCGCTCAAACCATATTGATCGAGCATGGTCTGCGGAAGGTAGCAGCGGCCGATCCGCAAATCCTTGCCGCAATCGCGCAGCACGTTGGTCATCTGCAGCGCTTTGCCGAAACGCACGCCCCGGCGCGCCATCGTCTCGGGCCGCTCTTTCAGCGTGCCGGGCATGTGCGCGTAGGTCATGGTGGTCCAGAATTCGCCGACGCAGCCCGCCACCAGGTAGGTATAGCGGTCGAGTTCGTCGTACTCGCGCAGCGCGGCGATCTGGCCGGAACGTTCGTCGGGGAACGTGCGAAGGTCGAATTCCATGCCCTCGGTCAGCGTCGACACGATCTCGCGTACGGCCTTGCGGTCGGACTCGCTCAGTTGCAGCAGCACCTCGAGTGCGGGTCCTAGCGATTCCAGCAGAACCTTTTCATCGGACTGGACCTGTTGGCCCGCCACTTCAGTGGCCATGCGCTGGAACAGCGCGCCGTCGTTCGGGGCGCCGTTGACCTGGTCGCGCAGCGACAGCAGCATTGCAAGACGTTGCTCGGGCGAGATCAGCGAGGTGTCCGCAATCGTATCGGCCGCGCGCCCGAGCAGGTACGCGAGTCCGATCGGATCGCGCATCCCGACGGGCAGCACGCGCAGGGTAAGGTAGAAGGAGCGTGAAACGCCTTTCAGGAGCGGGCCGAGAAGAAAGGCCCGGGTCGGATTCGGCATGAGTGGGATCAGGGCAGTATTGGGCAAAAATCAGGCGCTGCCGAATTGTATACGGCGAAGCGCCTTTGCCGTGCGACGAGGGACCTGGAGTCAGCGAACGACGCGTGCCTTACTCCGAGATCGAGCGAAGGGGCGACGTCCATCAGCCGGATACCGGCGATCGTGGCTGCGCCGCCGATCGCGCTGCGATTGAGCGTTGCCAATAAAGCCGCAAATTTGAAAAAAACGCCGCCACGCTTGCGCTGCACCACCTTGCAAGCAATCCCTCCCGGTCCCTTGCACACGCTACGCGCCGGCCTCCCGCATGCAGTTCACCAAGCGGGAGACGGCCCAAGGCAGGATCCCCCTCGTCGAATGCCAACACGCGCAGCGCCGCCCACCAGCGGGAACGCGAATTGCGACGCGGTTAGGTTGAGCGATGCGCATCCGCTTGATTTCATTTGCAAGCTGTCGCTTCTCCGTACTTTGAACGACATATCGACAATGACTATCCACGAATCTCAGACATCCTCCCGCTCCAACATGGAAACAGGTGTCCCCGGTTTCGATGAGATTCTGGGCGGAGGTCTGGTCAGCGGCGCCAGTGTGGTTTCAGCGCAAGGCCTGTCGGCCACGCTGACGCCGCGGCGAAAAACGTAGCCGCCCATGAAAACCATTCTGGTCGTGGACGACGAATTCGACATCCTTGCGGTCTGGCGACTGTTGCTGGAACGGCATGGCTATACCGTACTGACGGCGTCCAACGGGGCGGCCGCGCTTGAACAGATCAGCCTTGCCCGGCCCGACATCATCGTGTCGGACTGCATGATGCCGGTCATGTCGGGGCTGCAACTGTGCGCCGCACTGTACAACGCCCCCAACCTGCGCGCGATTCCGATCATCCTGTGCAGCGCCGCCGCGGATATCCCCGTGCAACCGAATTCCACCATCGCCTACGCGCGCAAGCCGCTTTCATTCGACGCCCTTCTCGCGATGTTGCAGCGAATGGGGGGGTGACGGCTAGGTAAAACCCCGAATTCCTGGCAGACGCCACACGGACTAACCTCGGCACACTCATTAAATAGAACGTCGTTCCGTCAGACAGAACGATACGACAAAAGACACTCCAAGGAGGATTCCATGGCAAGCCTGCCGATCGACGCACCCGGCGCGTCGCCCGATTCAAGCGCCAGTGCGCAGGGACTCACGACCGGCATCAACGCGCGCATCGACCGTCTGCCGGCGACGCGCACGGTATGGATGCTGGTGTTCCTGCTGTCGATCGGCGGCTGGTTCGAGTTCTACGATCTGTTTTTTACGGCCTATGTCGGCCCGGGCCTCGTCAAAAGCGGGCTCTACGCGACTACCACTGCGTCGTTCTTCGGCGTGTCCGGGCTGGGCGCCTTCGTGGCGGCGTCGTTCGCGGGGCTCTTCATCGGCACGTTCTTTTTCGCGGGCATGGCGGACCGCTATGGCCGCAGAACCGTGTTTACCGTTTCCCTGCTGTGGTATTCCGCGGCCACACTGGTCATGGCGCTGCAAACCACCGCGCCCGCCATCAACCTGTGGCGCCTGATCGCAGGCATCGGCGTGGGCGTCGAACTGGTGACGATCGACACGTACGTCAGCGAACTCGTGCCGAAACATCTGCGTGGCCGCGCGTTCGCTTTCGTTCATCTGGTGCAGTACACCGCTGTGCCGTCCGTCGCTCTGCTTGCATGGTGGCTGGTGCCGCAAGCGCCGTACGGCGTCGACGGCTGGCGCTGGGTCGTGATCATCGGCGCGCTCGGCGCGGTCGTGGTGTGGTCCATTCGCCGGCGCGTGCCGGAAAGCCCGCGTTGGCTCGCGCAGCAAGGCCGCGCCGCCGAAGCGGAACAGGTCCTGCAGGCAATCGAAGCGAAAGTCGCGAAACAATACGGGAAGCCATTGCCCGCCCCTGTCCCGACAGTCGAGCCGGCCACCACCAAGGCGGCCTTCCGCGAAATCTGGCAGCCGCCGTATCGCAAACGCGCGATCACGATGCTCGTGTTCAACCTGTTCCAGGCGATCGGCTTCTACGGTTTCGCGTCATGGGTGCCGACCCTGCTGGTTTCGAAAGGCATAACGATCACGCACAGCCTGATGTACTCGTTCGTTATTGCGGCCTCGAATCCGTTCGGACCGCTGATCGGCATGGCGATCGCGGACCGCATCGAACGTAAGACCTTGATCGTGTTGTCGGCACTCGGTATCGCCGTGTTCGGCAGCCTGTTCGCGATGCAAACCTCGCCTGCCATGCTGATGATGCTCGGTGTGCTGATCACGCTTAGCGGCACGCTGCTCTCCGTCGGCTATCACGCGTACCAGACCGAACTGTTCCCCACGCGCTTGCGGGCGCGCGCGGTCGGCTTCGTCTACTCGATGTCGCGGTTATCCGCGATGTTTTCCGGCTTCATGATCGCCTTCGCGCTGCGCCACTTCCAGGTACCGGGCGTATTCGCGTTGATCACTGTGTCGATGGTAATGGTGATGGGCGCGATCGGCATCTTCGGGCCACGCACCAACAATCGCAACCTCGACGAAATTTCGCATTGAACGCATTGAACAAGAGGCTTCAAAGATGACGCTGCCGTTGGCTGGAGTGCGAGTACTGGATTTATCGAATGTGTTGGCGGGGCCGTTTTGCGCATATCAACTCGCGCTGCTCGGCGCCGACGTGATCAAGGTCGAACACCCCGAAGGCGGCGATCTTGCGCGACGTTTAGGCGCCGACAAGGAAGCGTCCATGCGCAACATGGGCGCCTCGTTCGTCGCGGTAAATGCGGGCAAGCAGTCCATCACGCTCAATCTGAAAGACCCGCGCGGCAAGGCCATTTTGCGCGAGTTCGTCAAAACCGCCGACGTGCTGGTCGAAAACTTCCGGCCGGGTGTGATGACGCGGCTCGGCCTCGATTTCGATGCCCTACGTGAAGTGAATCCCAAGCTCGTGTATTGCGCGATCTCCGGCTTCGGCATGGACGGCGAGTTTTCGAAACGCCCCGCCTACGACCAGATCATTCAGGGCATCTCGGGCGTGATGAGCGTGACCGGCGATGCCGACAGCGCACCGTTGCGCGTCGGCTATCCGGTGTCGGATACCGTGGGCGGTCTCACGGCGGCGTTCGGCATCTGCGCCGCGTTGGTCGATGCCCGCGCGAGCGGACACGGCCGCATGCTCGACGTCTCGATGCTGGAAGCCACGCTGGCGACGATGGGCTGGGTCGTATCGAACTATCTGAACGCCGGCGTCACGCCCGAGCCGATGGGCAACGAGAACTTCACCGCGGCACCTTCGGGCACCTTCAAAACCAGCGACGGCCCCCTCAATATCGCCGCGAACGAGAGCAAGCAGTTCGCGAGCCTCTGCCATCTGATCGGCCGCGCCGATCTGCTCGACGACGCGCGCTTTTCCGAGCGCAACGCACGCAAAGCGAATCGCGCGACATTGAAAGCCGAAATCGAAGCGGCGCTTGCAAGCGACAACGCCACAAACTGGGAAGCGAAATTCTTCGAAGCAGGCGTGCCGGCCGGACGCGTGATGTCGGTGCCGGAGATTCTCGCGCATCCGCATCTGGCATCGCGCGAGTTCATCCGCGAATTTGCCGGCGACGACACCACTGAGCGGCAACGCGTCACTCGTGCGGGTTTTAGGCTATCCGATGCCGACACGGCGCCGACCACGCCCGCACCGGTTCTATCCGCCCACACGCGTGAGCATCTCGCCTCGCTCGGTTACGACGACGCACAAATCGACCACCTACGCTCCGAAGGAGTCATCTGAACATGACGCAAGCATTCGACGCCGCCAAGCTCGCCGCCGAGTACTGGAGCACCTCGATCATCGATATCCATCCCGGCTCGATCAAGGTGCGCGGTTTCCCGATTCAGGAGTTGATCGGCAACGTCAGCTTTCCGCAGATGATCTGGCTGATGCTGCGCGGCGAATTGCCTGATGCCGCACAAGCGCGGTTGTTCGAAGCGGCGTTGGTGGCGTCGGTCGATCATGGTCCGCATGCCCCGTCGATTGCAATCTCGCGGATGGCGACCAGTTGCGGTTTGCCGTTGAACGGCGCGATGGCCTCCGCGATCAATGCGCTGGATGATGTGCACGGCGGCGCCGGTCAACAGGCGGTCGAACTGTACGACTCGATTGCCGAACGCGTGCAAGCAGGTGCCACGTTGGAAGAAGCCGTCGAGCAAGGTGTCGATGCTTTTACCGTCGAACACAGCAAGTATTTGCCTGGCTTCGGGCACCGCTTTCATCCGGTCGATCCACGCGCAATCCGGCTTCTTTCGCTCGTGGACGACAGCGTCGAACAGCAAAGCATCAGCGGACGATACGCCGCTATCGCGCGCGGCATTGAAGCCTTGCTCAAGCAGCGCAAGAACAAACCCGTGCCGATGAATATCGACGGCGCAACGGCCGTGATCTACGCGGAACTCGGCTTTGCGCCGGAGCTGGCGCGCGGCGTGTTCTGTCTGTCACGCGCGGTCGGCATTCTGTCGCATGCCTGGGAGCAACGCGGACGCAACGAGCGCAACAAAGGCCCGATGCCGCGCCAGATGAGCTACACGTACACGGGCAAGCCCGAGCGTCACCTGTCCTGAACTTCGGCCGCGCGCCGCTGCGCGTTGCGCATTGCGCGCGAGTCGCCGCCTAATGCATCCGTTGCGCGTGCGGCGCAATCGAACAGCGCGCCGAGATTGCTCTCGAGGAACGCCTGATCGATGCGCGAACTCGGGCCTGCAAGCGTCAGCACGCCACGCAAACTCTGGCGCACACCGAATACCGGCATCGAAACCCCCGCCGTCTCCCGATCACGCTCGCCGATCGACACACAGTAGAAGTCCTCGCGAATTTTCTCGTACGGCTCGCCCGGCATGCCGCCGAACGCCAGCAATGCAAGACCGCCCGAGCCGCTTTCCAGCGGCAGCACGTCACCTTCGCGCACGTGAAATCGCACCGCATGCGTCGAATCCACACGATGCAAGCACACACGCACCGCCTCGTCGCGCACATAGAAGGAGACGCTTTCGCCGCTCGTTTCCGCAAGTTCGCGCATCAGCGGCACCAGAATGTCGCCGACGTTAAGGCTGCGCTGATATAACGCGCCGAGCATGAAGGTGGCGGAGCCGAGTTGATAGCGGCCGTCATCCAGACGCAGCAGCAGGCGGTGCTGGATCAGCGAGCCCGCAAGCCGCAACAGCGTGCTCTTGTAGAGCCCCGTGCGCGCCGCGAGTTCGGCGAGCGTGAGCGCGACGTCGTCCGGCCTGAAGGCGAACAGAATCGCGCAAGCACGATCGATAACGGCAACGCCCTCGCTTTCCTTTGAGTTTGATTTGTCCGCAGGCGTTGGCATGAGTTAGCGTAAATGACGTTACTTCATATCGAAGTGGAAATTTTACGCCATGACGCGGGGCTGTCATACCAGGCAGTGGTTCTTCGGGGCCGAAACAGCCGGAAATCGGCGGCAGGACGGCGAAACCCGACGGAACGTGGCGCAACTGGGGCACAGCACGCGCTGTGAATGCACGTTGAGACGATCGCGCCATTTGTTGAGCCGTCCCGGCATTCAGCGTTTTGCCACCGCCCTCTAGAGTACGTTATCGAACGCGCAACGCCGGAACATCGGAGCGCGTCGCAACGCTTCGGAGGATCAGAGATGAATAGCAATCGTGGCACGATTCCAGTTTCTTTCTTCGGCATCGCGGTGGGCGCGCTGGCGTTCGCCAACTTGTGGCGTGTGGCGATCAGGGTGTGGCATTTGCCCACAATCGCTGGAGACGTGTTGAGCGTCACAGCGCTTGTGGTGTGGCTCGTCGTTCTGCTCGCATACGGGCATAAGTGGCTGACGCATGCAGCCGAGGCTCGCGCGGAAATGCAGCATCCGGTGCAATCGTCGTTTACGGCGCTCGGGCCGGTTTCGAGTTTGCTGGCCGCGCAGCTCTTGCCGCCCTATGCGCATTCGGTTGCGCTTGCACTGTTCGGCGTGGCCGTGGTCGCCCAATTGGTGCTCGGCGTGTACCTGCATGGACGGCTCTGGCAGGGTGGGCGCAAGCCTGAACTGATCACGCCGGCCATTTATCTGCCGACCGTCGCGTCGAGTTTTGTCGCGGGCACGGCGGCGGCTGCCTTCGGTTTTCATCAGCTGGGCGGGCTGTTCTTCGGCGCCGGCGTGCTGTCCTGGCTCGCGATCGAATCGATGATTCTGCACCGCGCCGCCGTGCATGAACCGCTGCCCGAAGCACTGCGTCCGATCCTCGGCATTCAGCTCGCGCCGCCGGTGGTGGGCGGTGTGACGTATCTGAGCTTAAGCAGTGGCACGCCTGATCTGGTCGCGCTGATGCTGCTCGGCTATGGGCTCTACCAGGCGTTGCTGCTGTTGCGTCTGCTGCCGTGGATTCGCCAGCAAGCATTCGTGCCGGGATACTGGGCGTTCAGCTTCGGTGTAGCCGCATTGCCGACGATGGCGATCCGCATGGTCGAACGAGGCGCAACGGGTCCGCTCGAATGGCTCGCGCCGGTTTTGTTCATCGCGGCGAACGTGGTGATTGGAATTTTCGTGGTGAAGACGCTTGGGTTGCTGGTGCAAGGGAAGTTGATTCCGGCTACGGTTGCTCCTCAGCCTATCGCTCGAATTCCGGCTGACTCGCGTATCGCACGCGCCTAGAAATGAAAACGCCCAAGTCCACGGATAGCCGACCGTCTGTTGCTAGTCAGGTATTTATCGTGGCCCTTGGGCGGAAAAAATTGTAAGCGAAAATCCGTCGCTTGCCAAATGCGCAGATCCTGTGCGGTTGGCCACGCGACGGCTTACCTGAACGAACGCTCACACCATCAAACCGACGCCGCGATCAACGCGCCGACGTCAGCAATCGCCGCATTGCAGCGCGCCGCATCTCCACTCGTTTCGGTCAGGTAAACGGTCACGAGAATCGGCCCGCGTCCCGGCGGCCACAGAATCGCGACGTCATTTGCCGTGCCGTGATCGCCCGTACCCGTTTTATCGCCGACGCCCCAATCCTTCGGCAGCTTCGCGCGAATCCGTTCGCCACCAGTCTGATTGGCGGCGAGCCAGGCCAGCAATTGCGCACGCGACGACGAAGACAAACGCTCGCCCAGCAGCAGCTCGCGCAGATTGCCGAGCATGGCATTGGGCGTGGTGGTGTCGCGTGGATCGCCGGGCGTCGCTTCGTTCAGCGTCGGCTCATTGCGGTCCAGGCGCGTGATGCCGTCGCCGATACTGCGCGCGAACGCGGTCAAAGCCGCGGGGCCGCCAAAGCTCGCCAGCAGCAGATTAGCCGCTGTGTTATCGCTGAGCGTAATGGCCGCCTTGCACAAGTCGGCGACGCTCATCCCCGCTTCGCTGGTGCGCTCACGGGTGTGCTGGCTGGTGGCGGGCGAGTACGGCACAAGATCGCTTTTGGAAAACACGATGCGCCGTTCCAGGTCTTCTTGTCCGTGATCCACGCGCGTCAGCACGAAACTCGCCGCGAGCAGTTTGAACGTGCTGCACATCGGAAACCGCTCGTCCGTCCGCAAACCGGCGTGCAATCCGGAGGTCGTATCGACGATCGACACGCCGAGCCGGCCGCCGCTTTCCGCTTCGATCTGCGCGAGCCGTTGACGAATGGCGTCCGCCTTGGCCACGCTGCCGCCCTGCTTTGCTGTGCCCGCCTTCACCGCTTTCCCGAACGCGCCGCCGCTGCTAACCGCAACCCCAGCTATCGAAACACCGAGCATCACGCCCGCGAATTTCCGTCTTGTGATCATCGCCGCTCCTTATGTGAAGCCGCAACTATCGGTTTTTCGGCGCCCGCTGGCAAACGATGATAAGTTAGCCTAACCCCTAGAAAATCTTATACCTCCGCCATGAGACCGTATCTCCCGTTGAATGCGCTGCGCGCCTTCGAATCGTCCGCACGGCATCTGAGCTTTACGCGCGCCGCGCTCGAATTGAACGTCACCCAGGCGGCCGTGAGCCAGCAGGTGAGAACGCTGGAAGAGCGGCTGGGCACCGCGCTCTTCAAACGTCTGCCCCGCGGACTGGCCATGACCGACGAAGGCCTCGCGCTGCGCCCTGTCCTCACGGATGCGTTCGATCGCATCGAAGCCGTGCTCAAACAGTTCGACGGCGGCCACTTCCACGAGGTGTTGACGGTCGGCGTGGTGGGCACTTTCGCGGTGGGCTGGCTGATGTCGCGGCTCAAGTCGTTTCGCGACGCGCATCCGTTTGTCGAGCTGCGGCTGCTGACGAACAACAATCTGGTCGATCTCGCCACCGAAGGCCTCGACTTCGCGATCCGTTTCGGCGACGGCACCTGGCCGGGCTCGCTCGCCACCCGGCTGCTCGACGCACCGCTCGCGATTCTGTGTGCGCCCGAGATCGCCAGGCGTCTGTCCGTGCCAACGGATCTCGCCAACGAAACTTTGCTGCGCTCCTATCGCGTCGACGACTGGATGAACTGGTTCACGGCTGCCGGCATCCCGCCGCGGCCGATTCGCGGCCCGGTGTTCGATTCATCGCGGCTCATGGTGGAAGCGGCCATGCAGGGTGCGGGTATCGCGCTGGCGCCGGCGCTGATGTTCGATCACGAGATCAACACGGGCCGGCTGGTGCGGCCTTTCGAGGTGGAAGTTCACGCCGGCAGCTACTGGCTGACGTGGTTGAAGGGCAAACCGATGACGTCGGCGATGCTGCTGTTCAGTCAGTGGATCGTCAAGGAAGCGGCCTCGCACACACAAAGCTAGCAAACTGCCGTGCGTCGATGGCCGTTCATGGCGGGCCGCTCGGCTTGCGGCGGGAACACGTTCCACGAGCCGTCGTCATGACGGAAGAAAAAGATCGACAGCAAGCCGCCCGGCCTCAGGGCTTCCACGCAAACGTAACGCTGATGCTGCGACGCGCGGTGGCAAAACTGAACGACACGTGCGGGCATCGACGGGGTCGGCGCAAGCCATTTATCGACGGCCCAGTGCAAGGTCTTTTCTGCGGCAACCATGATGCTCTCCTCGATCCTTGAATCCCTGAATTGCTGAACTCGTTCCTGCTCGTTACTGCTCGCTCAGGCGAGTTGGGCGGCAACCTGACCATTCTTCGCGGTGCGTTCGACAAACGCCTTCACCAGACACACCAGCGTGAGCACGCCGGCACGGGGATGCGTCAAGCAGCAATGCACCTGTTCGCTGCGGCTTTCGCCAAGCAGGCACCACGCGCAGAAGTGCTCGCAGTTATTCGTCAGCAGGCGGTAATGGTTTTCGCCGAGGCGGGAGCGCGCGCGGCGCACGGCTTCATCGCCGACGTAACGGGCGCTCGGGGTCGGGCGGATCGTCAACGGATGACCGGCGGCGAAGCGGGTCAATTCCACTTCTTCCACCGGACCGCGATGCGCCGAGCTCGCAAAACCCGCGTAATGAACCACGCGGCCATTGCCGACATAAATGCCGTGATGTTCGTAGCCGCGCCGTTGCGTCACGAGATGCGCGCCGATCGGCAGGTCGATGGTCGACGTTTCATTGCAGCGTTCGTCTTGGTCTTCGCTGCTCGTCGGGAGGTGGTTCGTGTTCATGGCTGGTCTCGCTTCAATATCCAACACTGTTGCGAGATCTTTTGCATCATCCGGGCCATGTCGGGAAAAGCCTTTATTTAAAGGGCTGACAGGAATTGGGAGGCATTCTGAGTGCGGCAGATGTCCGTTGGGATCCGACACAAATCAAGCCGATCTGTTGGCAGACGTCGATCATTTGGAGCGTCGGTTGAGCCGCAGCGAGTGGGTTCGCCAGGGGCCGGGAGTCCGGCCAATGTGTTGGGTCCTGCACCGGTGTGAGCGCCCGGATGTTGGCTGCATCCCGACCTCTTGGGCTCCGCACGACCAAGCGCTGCCTGCCCAGGTGCGCGGAATTGCCCACCAATCAATGCGTTACGAGAAAGCGCCCGCTCGAGCCGCAAATTGGCACAGCACTTGCATCATCACGTTCAATTCCTTTTCAACCGCGCGCCCGACGCACGCGGCCAACCGGAGAACGATATGGCTTCCATCAGAGTAAACGACCTCTCGCTGAACCTCGCGCTCGACCGTAAAGCAATGGCGGCGATCCGCGGCGGCGGCGGTGCGCCGTGGGTGTACGGCTGGATTCAGCCCTATGTGCGGGAAACGCCGAGCATCGGTCCCGTCGTGAACCTGTACGACATCTCGAACAACTTCTATGCTAACCAGATGATCAACACGTTCCAGTCGGTCGACGTACGCAACACCGGTGCGAACTCGAACATCAACGTCTCCCCGGACGCACGCAGCAGAAACGATACGGTGTAACCCTTGTGACCTGTCCGAGCCAATTTCGATGGACGTCGTCCGCGCGGTCCGACGCCGGACGCGTCCGTGAAATCAACGAAGATGCCTGCCTCGCCCAGCCCGAACCCGGACGCTGGGCCGTCGCCGATGGCATGGGCGGGCACGCGGTCGGCGATCTGGCGAGCCGCGTGGTGATCGATTCGCTGAGCCGGCTCGCGCCGCCGCTCGCGATGAAAACCTGCATCGCCGACGCGCGAGCACGGCTGCAAAAGGCCAACCGCCAACTGAGGGACGAAGCCGCGCGCCGCCAGGTGCAACGGATCGGCAGCACCGTCATCGTGCTGCTCGCGTGCGACCGCTTCTGCGGTTACCTATGGGCCGGCGACAGTCGTCTCTATCTGTATCGCGAAGGGCAATTGCGGCAACTCACGCGCGATCATAGTCAGGTGGAAGAACTCAAATCGCTCGGCGTGATTACCGACGAAGAGGCGCGCCATCACCCGGCGCAGCACATGATCACGCGCGCGGTGGGCGCCACGGACGTGCTCGAACTCGACGACGATGCAATCGAAGTCGCGGACGGCGACGTTTTCCTGCTTTGCAGCGATGGGCTCAGCAACGAAGTCAGCGATGCGGAAATACTGGCGGTGCTGACCTCGGTGGCGTGCGAGCGCGCGTCCGATGAACTGGTCGAGCTGGCCATTGCGCACGGTGGACGTGACAATGTCACCGCCGTGGTGGTGCAGGCTGAAGATCCGTATGCGTCAGACAAAACCCTGCTGAACCCCGCGCCTTGAACACACAGTTCGAAAGAAATTGCAATTTATGTGTGTTCTTCCTAATATCCACCCAACATTCGGATGGGTAGTATCCCTCCCGTGAGCGTACTGCATTGCAATACGCAACCGTCGGCGCTTTGACCACGCGTTCAGGCGGACAACACCCACGCCCTCGGCCTTTATCGCTCAAGGGCTTGACGCAATCACGAGTGGGGCGCGCCATGGAGTTTTTGGAAAAAAACGTCGCGACGGAATTGATTGAGCGGAAGGATCACGCCCTCGAACATGTCGGGTTGGATGGCGAGAAGCGGACGTATTTCCCGGCCAGGTCAATGTGGTTGCGGTTGGAACAGCTCCATGTGGCGCAACAGCTCGCAGAGCCTCTGGACGCAGACAAACAGCCAACACTCTCCACGTCGCTGCACGGAGTGGCACATCTCGATGGCCAGGAGCTGTCGATCATCGGCGACGCTGAACACGCGATGCTCGCCGTTGAGGTGTCCTTCGAGGCCCGCGACGTCAGCAAGGCTGACCGCTTAGGTCTGCGCGAGTTGGAGGACGAACTCGGTACTTCGTTTGCCGACGTGCCGCTCGGTACTGCTCGTCTCGGTGTCAATCGGGCCGACGCAGAGACCGGCGAACCCGATCAGTGGTGGCTCGCCTGCCACATTCCCGAAGCCTGTATACATGCGCTTTCGAAGGCGACGTCCGACGGCCGGTTTGGCGCAGTCGAGTTGGGACTGGCGCTGCGACACCTCTACACGGCCGAAAGTGCTATGGCTAACCCTCGGCGCGAGCCGGACCTTTTTCTCAGGCCCAACAAAAGCGACGGCGCAATTGAATGTCCGGAAATCGCAGTTGGCTACGTCACCCACCTTCGTATCGACCTCGCAACTGCTCAATTGCGCACCGCGACCACGAGCGGCGACCGCACTGATGAATTAACGGCGAATCCTGTCGCGGAGGCCGTGAACTCACTGGCTGTCAGGCTCACCAGCCTCATGACCACGGTAAGATGGATTGGCTTCTTCATCGGCATACTGCTCTTTCTTGAAGTTCTCGAGAGGCTCTGATCAGGCACGCCCGAAAACCGTCGAAGCATCCAGCCTCAACTATCGCTGTCTTCCTCATCGTGCTCGTCAGCGCCGTTTCTGCTCGTGGGCGATGCATTGCGATTGCGAAAATCCTTCGAATGCAGGCCATGCTTCTTCAGAAGCATTTGCAGATGCGAACGGTTCATATCGATGCGCCGCGCCAGTTCCGCAACCGTGCCGCTCACTTCGCGCAGGCCGCGCTCCAGGAAGGCTTTTTCCGCGTCATCGCTCGCGGCGCGCTTCGCGTCGCTCAGCGACATCAGATTCGCCACGCTGATTGGCTCCTGTCCCGTCGCAGTAGCGACATTGGACACAGCCGCGGCCGACCCGGGCGCGGCCGGCCGCATATCCACCGGCAGATGATCGACATCCGCCATGTCGCCGGCCAGACACGACACGCGATACATCACGTTGCGCAGTTCACGAATATTGCCCGGGTACGCATAGTTCAGCAGAAAGTCCCGCAGCCGCGGCGTCAATCTGACAGGCCTGCGTTTCAACGTTCCGGCGGCTTCATCGCCGAACCAGGCAATCAGCAGTGGTATCTCATCGCGCCTCTCGCGCAGCGGCGGCAACGTGACATGAATTACGCTGAGACGGTAGAACAGATCCTCGCGGAACTTGCCCTCTTCGCTGAGTTGCCGCAGATTGCGATTGGTCGCGGCGACGATGCGTGTATCGACCGCAATCGTTTCATCGGAGCCCACGCGCTGAATCTCGTGCGCTTCCAGCACGCGCAGCAGTTTCACCTGACCGGCCAGCGGCAACTCGCCGATTTCGTCGAGAAAGATCGTGCCGGTATGCGCGCTTTCGAATTTGCCTTTGCGGTCATTCGAAGCGCCAGTGAACGCGCCCTTGCGATGACCGAACAACTCCGACTCCAGCAGATTGTCCGGAATCGCGCCGCAATTCACGGAGATAAAAGGCTTGTCCGAGCGCGAACCATTCGCGTGAATCACCTTTGCCATCAGCTCCTTGCCGGTGCCGCTTTCGCCATCGATCAACACCGGCAAATCGGTCGGCGCCGCCTTCTCGGCGATTTCGAGCGATTCGAGCAAACGTGGATTGTCGCCGAACGTCCCTTCGAAAATGAAGCTGCGCTCGATCAGCGCCTTTCTGCGCGCACCACGCGATTGATCGGCAGCCGCGGCAGGCTCAGCGGCCGTTGCGGCCTGCACGAAGCGCTCCTTGTGCGAGAGCTGCATGACTTCGTCGCGCAACGAGGTGGCTTGCCGGAGCAGCTTGTCGATGTCGGCGCGCTCGAGCCGGGACGACCAACGCAGCGTCGAGCGCAAAATCTCGATGCGTTCGATCAAACCCGCGTATGAAATCGCCGGGCTGAGCTCTTCTACCTGGTCGAGTATCTTCATCACGCACTCAACTGTTTCTGGACCAACTGGTAGTACATGCCGCCGCGCTGGATCAGTTCATCGTGACGGCCCTGTTCGACAATCGCCCCTTCATACAGCACCAGAATCTTGTCGGCACGCATGATGGTGCTGAGCCGATGCGCAATGATCACCGCCGTTCGGCCCTTCAGAATGTCATGCATATTGCCGAGGATATTGCTTTCCGATTGCGAGTCCAGCGCCGAGGTCGCCTCGTCGAAAACCAGCAGACGCGGATCGTGATACAGCGCCCGCGCGATGCAAAGCCGCTGGATCTGCCCACCGGATAAGCCAATGCCGCGTTCGCCGACAATCTGCTCGTAGCCGAGCGGCATCTTGCTGATGAACGCGTGCGCGTCGGCCATTTTCGCGACCTCCTCGATGCGGCGCCGTTCGGGCGCGTCGTCGCCGCTGGCAATGTTTTCGGCAATCGTGCCGGAAAACAGCAGATTGCTCTGCATCACATAGCCGATCTGCGCGCGGTAATAGGCTTTATCGACCACGCCGAGGTCGTAGCCGTCGATGGTCATCTTGCCCTCGGTCGGCGCGTAGAAGCCGACCAGCAGCTTGGCGAGCGTCGTCTTGCCGGAACCGCTGCGGCCCACAATCGCCACCAGTTCGCCGGGCTTGATGTCGAAGCTGATATTTTCCAGTACATACGCCGAGTCGTCCTCGCCGTAGCGGAAGTAGACGCCGCTAAAACTGATTTCGCCCTGCAGTTCCGGCAGCATCACGCGCGAAGGCAAATCCTGCGGCTTCTGTTCCGGCTCGATATCGAGCACGTCGCCGAGGCGCTCCATCGCCACGCCCGCGTCGTTCAACATGCTCCATAGGCCGACCAGTCCCATCAGCGGACCCAGCACGCTGCCCATGAACGCATTGAACGCAATCAACTGACCGATGGTCATTTCGCGCGCCAGCACCAGATTCGCGCCGACCCAAAGGATGGCAATTGTTGTCGCCGCGTTCAGCAACTGGCTGCCAAGCCCAATGAGAATGTTGAAGGCGTGCGCGCGGTATTGCACTTCGAGCGCCTTCGCGTACTTCTTCTCCCAGCGCAACCGCACCGGCCGTTCGATGCCCATACCCTTGATGGTCTCGACACCGGCGAGCGCTTCCATCAAAAACGACTTCGACTCGGTCGAGGCCGTGAATACCTCACGCGCATAGTTCTTGATCTTCGGAGTGGCTAGCGCGGTCAACGCCATGATGGGTATCACGAAGGCGATCAGCACCAGTGTCATCTTCACGTTGTAGACGAACATGATCGTGAAGTAGATGAACACCATCAGCAGATTCAACGCGGTGGTCACCGTGGATTCGGTGAGGAAGGCGCGGATCGTCTGGTTCTCCTGAAAACGCGCGAAGATGTCGCCGGTCTTCCGCTTGGCGAAAAACGAAAACGGCAGCGACATGGTGTGCTTGAAGAACTGCGACATCATCGCGAAGTCCATGTTGCGCACCATGAAATTCGCCAGATACGCGCGAATCGTCGACATCAATTGCGAAAACACATTGGCGATAATCAGGCCGCCGATCAGCAGATGCAGCAGGCTGACGTTCTGATGCACGATCACGCCGTCGAGAATGTTCTGAATGATTAGCGGCGGAATCACGCCGAGAACCTGAATCACGAACGTGGCGAGGAACAGGTGACCGAGAATCTTCTTGTACGGCCTGAGGTAGCCGACAAAGCGTATCCACGGCGAACGCGCGGCGGACATCTGCATGAGATTCGGGCCGCCGGTAAAGAGCAGACACGTGCCACTCCAGCCGCGTTCGAAATCCTCAACCGTCATTTTCCGGAAGCCGAGTGCCGGGTCGGCGACCCACACGTAGTCCTTCGAGAGCCCGTACACCACTACATAGTGGTAGCCCTCCCAATGCACGATGAAGGGCAGATCGAAACCGCGTAATGAATCGAATGTGCATTGCACGCCGCGTGCAGTGAAGCCGAGCGATTCGCCTGCGCGCGCAAGACTGTCGAGCGTGGCGCCTTGTGTCGTGACGTTGGCGAGTTCGCGCAGTTTGCCGAGCGTCATCGGAATGCTGTAGTGGCGGCAGACCATGGCGAGACACGCGGCGCCGCAATCCATTTCTTCAGCCTGTTCGACCAGCGCAAAGCGCTTGATGACCTTTTCACCGAACTCGGGTTTGGTCTGCAGGTCGAGCATCAAAGGCAATTTGCGCCGCTGCTCGAGGCGCTTTTGCCGTTGCAATTCACGGTCGCCGTAACGAATCCGCTCATCCAGGACTTCGCGCAGCTTCGGATTGCGTTCCAGAATGAAATGGACGGTTCGCTCCGGGATCACCAGCAGCCGCGTATCGGTCGTCGCCACCACCGACGCCATTTGCTCCTGCCGCATCAAACACGCTTTTTCGCCGAAGATTTCGCCTTCGCCTAAGGTCGCAAGCGTGTAGTCGTGGCCTTCCTCGTGACGGACGATGCGCACGCCGCCTTGCCGCACCACATAGAGCCGCCGATCGTCGCGCCCATCCTGCTTGAGAATTTCCTTGCCCTCGGCCACCCGTTTCACGCCGACGCTGCGCACATATTCTTCGAGTTCCGCCTTGTTGAGCTTGCCGCGCAGATCGAACAACTGCGCGACGAAACCGCCGGCCGAACTGATCGCCACGTAGCTCGCGATAAATGCCAACGCGGCCTGATTGCCGGCGATCACCGGCTCGATCGCGGCGCGAGGAATGAACAGCAGTTCGGTTTTCGCCGACGCCCGCACCGACGCCTCATGCACGTACGCGCGCAACATCGCAATGTCGGCGAAAATCTCGCCGGTTTTGCGCACGCCCATGCTGGTTTCCTTGCCATGCTCCTCGGTGAAGATACGTACCGAGCCCGAGCGAACCACGTAAAGACCGTCAGCCGTCTCACCCGCCGAGCACACCGTTTCGCCGAACGAATAGAAGCGTGCCTGCGCGTATTCGGCAAGACGCTCGATCTCGTCGCGCGAAAACGGCGAGAGAATTTCCACCGAGGTGAGAAACTCGGCAGCGGAGGGCGCGGTCTGGGGTGCATCCATGGGCTTGCGGACCTCGGTTCGGCTAACGTGCTTCGATCACATGTTCCTGCGAGCGCGCAATCAGCCAGCTCTCGCGCAGCAGACGTCTCACTTCAGAGGCGACATCCGCGTCGAGCATCGCCGGATATTTCGCCGTCACGGCAAATATCTCGAAGCACGAGCGATCCGCCGACGGAAATGGCCCAAGCAAGTCGCCCACCGCCGCGTTGAAAATCTTCGCCTCGATGTCCGGCTTCAACGATCCGCGCAACACTTTGCCGATCACGCCGCCGGCTTCGCGCGTATCCGCGATCGAATGCTCGCGCGCCATGTCGGCGAAACTGTCGGGGTCGTCGTGCAGGTACGAGATCATTTCCTTCGCCTTGCCTTCGCTGTCGAGCACGATATGGCTCACCTCGATCGCGTCGAACTTCGGCGAATTCAGCGCGAAGTAATCCTTGATCGCCGCCTCGTTGCCGACCACGTCGAGCATCTTCTCCTGATACAGCCCGTCCGTAATGAAGGCCTCGAACTCGTCGAGACTCACGCCGAGCGCATCGAGGTACTGATTCATATCCGTCGCGCGATGCAAGCCGCGCACGCGGCGGAACTGATCGGCGCGCTGCTGGATGTCGTCGGCAGTAACGGCAATGCCCTGCTTCTTGGCCGCATGCACCGTGAGCTTGTCGCGCACGATCTGCTCGATCAGGCTATCGAACTGGCCGGTCAGTTTCAGAAGACGAATGAACTCGGAAACGTCCACGACTTCGTCATCGATTCGCACTATCGCGGTCATGTCATCCGCTCCTTTAATTGACGTGTGATCGGCGCGCTCATCCCGCCACCTGTCTGAATGGATCGAGCCCCAGATCGATCAGGCGCCGTTCGCGCACCACGATCTCCGCGCTCGCCGTCATGCCATAGCGCAGCGGATAGCGGGTGTCGGCGATCTGGTAGTAGTTCTTGTCGAGCGTGACGCGGCCCTCGTACACCGGCTGCTTGTCCTGCAAGGACGGCTTGGTGGCCGGCGAAATATAGGCGAGCGTGCCGTTGATCAGCCCGTAGCGCTGATATGGGAACGCGTTGAATTTCAGCTTCACCGGCTGGCCCTCGTGCAGAAAAGCACGATCGTGTTCGGCGATTTCGATCTTCAGCACGGGCTTCGCATCTTTCGGCGCGATGCCGCCGAGCGGCGCGTTCGCCTGGATCTTGTCGCCTCGCTGCGTGGAGGTCACGTCGGTGATAACGCCGGAGACCGGCGCGAGGATCAGCAGGAAGTTGTCTTTGTCGATGTTCTCGAAACGGATCCGCGCGGCGGCTTCGGACACGAGGCGCGCGGTCTGAAGTTGCAGACGCAGTTTGTCTTCGGCGTCGGTGATGTCGCGGACTGCCGAGTCGTACTGGAGTTGCAGGTCGGTGGTCTGCTGTCCGCTGGTTTCGAGTTGCGCATTGGCCTGCGCGTATTCGTGGCTCAGGCGGAAATCCAGCTCCGCGAGTTTCGATTGAGCGACGCGGTAGGCGTTATCCGCTTCCATCGCGGCGGTTCGCTTCTGCTCCACCTGCAACTCGGCGATGCCGCCGCCACCCGGCTGAGCGAACAGCCGCGAGTAACGATCCAGCTCCTGACGCGCCGCCTCACGCGTGCGGCGCGCATTGTCGAGCACGCTGCGCGCTTCGTCGAGTTCGGCCTTCTGGCCTTCGGCGAGCTTGGTTGTGCCCTCGGAGACGCGATTTTCGTGCAGGCGGGCTTCTACTTCCATCTGCGCCTTCAGCGCGGCCGCCTTGCGCTCCATCAGCGCCTTCTTTTCGGGGAACTGCTTCCAGTCGCGCTCGGCGTCTTCGAGTTTGAGCTGCGCTTGCAGCGCGTTGCTCGCTGCTTCGATCGCGCCGCGCGCATTCAGCCGCGCCAGCACGTCGCCCTTCGACACCGGCTGCCCCTCGGCGATGTACAGATCGGCGAGCTCACCGTCGATCGGTGCATAGATGCGGCGCACCTCCGATTCCGGCGAGAGCGTGCCTTGCGCACTGACGATCACATCCGCGCGTCCCACGAACGACCACAGCAAGCCGGCCACCACCAGCGCAACCATCGCCCAGATCAGCGCGCGAGCGAGCCGCACCGGTTCGGCGGTCAGAATCGCGATGCCTTCGACGCTGTGATCCTCCAGCGCCTCCGACAACGGTCTAGGGTGATTGTCGCGCTTCACTCTGCTCGCCTCCGATCAACGCCAGCTTCGCCTTCAAGAGTCCGGGGTCCAGCACCATACGCAATTCGGTCAGCGAGCGGCGCTGCAAATCCGCTTCGGCCTGGATGTCCGCGAGCAGGCGGTCGAAGTCCGCGGGATGATCCGCCTTCAGTTGCGTATAGATACGCATGCCTTGTTGCGCGGCGGACTGTGCATCGGAAAGCAGACGCGCCTCGCTGCGAAAGCCGGGCGAAATGCCCGCTTCCAGCCGCTGCGTGCCGCCGATCGGCCCGCTCGCCCGATATTGTTTCCACAGGCTCTGCGCGCGCAGCATCAGGTCCTGAGCGCGCGCCAGCGCTTTGTCGTGCAACGCGGCGACGTCTTTCTGGATCGATTGCACGAACCACCCATCCGCCACCGGATCGAGACTGGCGTAGAACGACAGCAGGCGCTCGTCATAATCCTTGCCGCCGCGCGTCTTCTGCAAGTCGGCGAACTGGTCAAGCTGCGCTCTCATGTGCGCCAGTTCCGCGGCGATCACGTCGGACCACGGCCCGGCAGGCATGGCCTGCAAATCCGCCAGCGCCTGCTGGGCGTCGCCGCGCTGCCAGGCAGCGGTCGCCGCGTCATGACGCTGGATGACGTCCGCGGACGGCAGACGGCTTACGGACAGTTGCTGAAATTGCGCCTGAAACGGCGGGGTGTTGAAACGCACCGTCTTCAGCAAGGCGAGCAATGGCGTCAGTTGCCGGCTGAGCGCCGCGTTCAGCACATCGGTGTAGTGGCGCAAATCTTCCCGCACACGATCGAGGCCGGCGAGGCGCGGATAGCGCTGCGCGTAATCGTCGAGAACGGCTGGCAGCGCTGCGGGTTTGTCGCGCGCCAGTTCGGTGCGAATGGTGCCGTTCAGGCGGTCGATGGCGGCGAGATAGACCGAGTCGTCGCTTTCCAGTTTGCGCAGATGGCTCAACGCCTGTGCGTATGGCTCCGCAAAAATGGGCACATACGAGGCAATGCGGTCGAGTGCGCGCTGATGGCCCCTGGCGTCGTCGTCCCAGCGTTGCAGCAGGCCGCCGATAGTCGCCTCGTCGGCGTACATGCGGATTGGTGCGTCCACCCCGCCGCGTCCCGCCACGAAGCGCTCCAGGTCGCCCACCCACTGCAATTCGCCGACCAGAGAAGTGGCGTCCGCATTGTTCGCACTCAACGCTCTCATCTCCTTGAGCAGCGTGTCGGCCTGATTGAACTGCGCCTTTTGCAGCGTACTCAGCCAGCCGGGGAGTTTCGCCTTCAGTAGCGCTTCGCTCGCCAACGCACTGACTTTCGTGTCGGCGGGGTGCTGCGCCAGATAGCCGTTTGCCGCCGTCACCGCGCTGGTGTAATCGCCGCTCGCCAGCAGGTTTCTCAACTCGCGCTCTGACGAACCGCGCAAGTAGAGCGTCAGCGCAATGGCCACCAGAAGGGCGAAGGCCGCGCCACTCCACCACACGGCGCGACGCGACAGGGTGTGATCGCCACCCGCAAAGGCCTTGCTGAGTTCTCCCGCGAGCAGCCGCCAACGCTGCGGCCGGCTCTGTGCTGCGTTCGTGCCATGTGCGCCGTTTGCGCTTTGCTTGCCATGAGTGCCGTTTGCGCCATGCGTGCCGTTAGTTCCGTTCGTGGTATTCGCACCGCCGGTCGGCGTGTCGCGTTTCGCGTGCGCGGATGCGGATGCGGCCTGCGCCGCTTCGTTGACTTCGTCTTCGCGTTGTAGCCCTGGGTCCACGCAAAAGATATCGAGGAACGAATGCGCGGCGCCAACGAACGTGGTCTTGTCCGTGTCGGCGGCCTCGTCAGTAGCGGGATTGAGGAATAGCTGGGTCACGGTCGGCTCGACTTCAGGGGGTTTCTGCAGCGTCACCCTGTAGACGAAGTGGTCGCCGCCAAATGCAAGGAGGTCCCCCTCCACAAGCGGCACCGCGGTTTCGTCGAGCCGCTTTCCGCCGACGAATGTGCCGTTGGTGCTGCCGAGATCTTCGAGGTAGAGCTCGCCGCCCTTCAGGAAGATGTGGGCATGACGCCGCGAGATGTAGTTGACCTGATGTGGATAGCGATCCTTGTAGCGCGAGAAAACCTCGTCAGCCTTGCTGATGAGAAAGGGGAACGCCTGCACGTCGATCGGCTGAAGCTCGAGGTCGTCGCGCTGCGGCACCAGCAGCAGGCCGGGTGCGGGCGCCGCGCGCGCGACGACGATCCGCGTGCGCGGCTCGATACTCACGCGGTAGCAAAGCTCGCCGCCGAAACATAGTTCGTCGCCGGCACGCAGCCGCGCGGGGGCTTGCCGCACCGCGTTGCCGTTGAGCGTCGTGCCGTTCTTGCTGCCGAGATCGGCGACATAGACGGCGCCGTGCTCCGTAAAAACCCGCGCATGGCGGCGCGACAGGCGGGTAAGGCGTTCGGCGGGATAGTCGGTGAATGGCGCTTCGCTGCGGCCGATCGCGAACAGGCTGTCGACGATCCGGATCGCGTCGAGTGCGGGACGCTGCGCGGACGCAACCGGCGACAGCACCACGTCGAACGCGGAGTCCTGTGTTGCACGCATCTCAGCAATCTGGGCTTCGCCGGTAGTCATTTTATCTGGATCACTAATCGTTTACCCGCTGCGACGAGCGCGCAACGGGAACGGCAAGAAGAACTACGGCGAATTGCGGATATTTTAGCGAGCCCGGCAGAACCGGGCTCCTTACAAATTTTAAGTCACGCATGGCAAGTGTCAATTTTCTGATCGTCGGTTGAAAGGGCCATTCATGCGTCATATGCAGCCGAATCGTGCCTCGGATTAGCTCAGTGTTCCTTTACTTCCGCCTGCACATCCACGCTCGGCCAACCGCCGCCCAGCGCCTTATAAAGCAACACCGTGTCGGACAGAATCAACTGATGGTTAGAGAGCAGTTCCTGCTGCGCTTCCAGCAAGGTCCGCTCGGTTTCGAAAACTTCCAGTTGCGACACCACGCCGAGACGCAATTGCGACTGGATCTGCTCGGCGACGATTTGTAAACGCGACACCTCCTGCTGCAATTCCACCCGCTGCGCCTTGTGCGAATTCAGATTGACCAGCGCGTTCTCCACTTCCTCGAACGCACCCATGACGGCCACGCGGTACTGTTGTTCCGCGACCGTCGATTGCGCTTGCGTGACCTTCACATGAGCCCGCACGCCGGGATCGAGCAGGGGGATGTTGATGCTGGGCATGAATCCGTAGGTGAACGACTTCAGCAAATCGGTCAACGCGAAACTCGCGGTGCCACCGTGACCGGTGAGGTTGATGGTGGGCAATTGCGCGAGCTTGGCCTGGCCGACCAGGTCGTAGGCTTCCAGCACTCTGAACTCGGCGGCCACCACGTCAGGCCGGCGCGCAAGCAGTTGCGCGGGCAAGCCGTCCGGCACCACGGGCAGTTGCACGCGTTGCTGCAAATGCCCCTTGGGCAACTGGAACTCACCCGCCGGCACACCAAGCAGCGTGCACAACGCGTTGTTCGCGACATCGCGCGAGCGGCGCAGTTCGAGCAACTGATTCGTTAGACGGTTGATCTCGGCTTGCTGGCGCAATACCTGGGTTTGCGGCACGAGGCCGTTGCGGCGTTGGCCGTCGTAGATGGTGAGAATTTGCCGGTTCGTGACCAGCGTTTGTTGCTGCTGCTCGATCTGGTCGTCGAATTGCAGAATCTGGAAGTAGGTACTCGAGACGTTCGCCACCAGTTCCAGATAGCCGGCGCGCCAATCCGCTTCGCTGGCGTGGAACTCGGCCTTTTGCGCCTGCACGCCCTTCTCCACTTTTCCCCAGATATCGATGTCCCAGCTCACCTGCGTCGCGACGTTGTACTGTTTGGAAAACGTCTGACGCGTAGTCTTTTCGAAATCGGCGCCGCCGCCGAGATCCATGGTCGGCAACGCGCCTGCCTTGGCCTCGCCGATCTGCGTGCCGGCCACGTCAATACGTGCGGCCAGCACCTTGATATCGAAGTTGCTCGCGATCGCCTTCGCGATCAGCGTGTCCAGATACGGATCGTGGAAGCCTTTCCACCAGTCCGGCTCGATGGTCGCGGCCGCCGATACCGGCGAGCCTTTCTGATCCGACCAGGACGCCTTGGCGGGCGTATCCGGCCGCTTGTAGTCGGGCATGCTGACATCGATACACGCACTCAGCGACAGTGCGCAAACCGTTGCAGCGCAGAGTCCGCGCAGCGCCGCTGCCATGCGGCTCGCACTCGCCGGCCGGCGGCCAGGACAGCACCGCGCTGTGGCGTTGAAAAAGCGCTGACGAACCAATGAATCAAGCAACGCTGACACGATTTTCTCCGATGACACCGGCTACGTTGCACGAGGAGAACGCGCTATTTAAGTAAAGCATGTCCTGCCCGGCTTCACCATCGAAGCGGTGCAGGAAGGTCGGCGCGGGGATCGGGCGGTGACGCTGGGGTCGTGTGGAAAGAACGATTGGATGCGAAATCTTTTTGACGCGCGGGGGTTGCCTGAGCTTGCGCGTCCCGCGGAGACCTGAGAGCCTCCGCGGCGGCTTACGCCGTTCAATACACGTTGATGTTGTTGCTCGAAGTCACATGCGGGTCGATCGTGGTGGTGACGCCGGCGACGAACGCTGCGTTGTTGCCGTTGGCGCTCTGAATGTTCATTTCGTTGCTGATCAACTGCGTGGCGCTGACATTCTTGCTGTTGTTCGGCGTATACACGGGCGAGTAGTTGAAGAACGAAGACGACGGATAGCCGTAGCCGAAGCCGCCACGCACGGCGCTCATGGCCTTGCTGTCGAGTTGAGCGGTGATGGACAGGTCTTTGATCATCAGCGTGTTCATGGTAAATCTCCTGGAAGGGAAACAGCACAGTCTTGCGGTTGGGTTCGAGCATCTTGTCTGCTCGAGTGTCACTAACGCATGGGCTGTGCCAGGTTTGCTTTCCGATCCTAAGAAATCTTGCGAACGGCCGTAGATAAAGGGTTTCGGGGATGATATGCCGCTAGAGGCAGTGCGACCCCGACGATGTGGCCGGTTGGAGCTGGTGCATCACAACCAACAACGCCGGCGACTGTGTTGGTTGTGACGTGACACCGAAGCGGAGCGCCGCCTCAGCGTGCAATCACGGTGATCTTCTTCGAGTACACCGGCGGGTTGTGCGGTATATGCATGTCGTCGCCCATCAGCAGTTGCAACGTGTGCTTGCCGGGCGGCAGTTGAATCATCGTTTCCGTCTCACCCGCGCCGAAATGCAGATGATTGCGGTCTGACGGAATTTCCTGGTCCATCGGCGGCAGGTCGGTGTCGATCAGCAGATGATGGTGCCCGGTGTTCGGATACTTGACGCCTTTCGGCGCCACGCCCATATAGCGCAGGCCGAACCACACCCGAATCGGTTTGTTGGCCTGCACCACCTGGCCATCGTTCGGATAGCCGATATAGGCGTGCGCGCCGGCCGGCGACGGCGTCGTACCGGCCGTGGCGAGATTCGGCGAGGCCAGTGACGCCAATGTCGCAAGTGCCACGAGCGCCGCGAGCGCGATGATCTTGTACATGTTGGTCTCTCCGTCCTGACGGACCCGCTATGAATGAACGGGACGCGCTAGTCTTTTAGCACGGTGATGGTGATCTTCTTCGAATACACGGGCGGTACGTGCGGCACGTGGTTCTGGTCGCCGAGAATGAGTTGCAGGGTGTGTTTGCCCGGCGGCAACTCAACGCGCGCGTCGGTCTCACCCGCACCGAAATGCAGATGATTGCGGTCCGACGGAATTTCCTGGTCGAGCGCCGGCAGGTCGGTATCGATCAGCAGATGGTGATGCCCGGTGTTCGGAACCGCCACACCCTTCGGGCAAACGCCCATGTTGCGCAGCCCCATGCGCACCCACAGCTTGCCACCGTGAATCACCGTGCCATCCGACGGCCAGATGATGTATTCCTCGGCGCCCGGTGGCGAAGGCGTTTGTTCGGCACGCGCGGACTCAGACGTGAGCGCGATACCGAGCAGGAGTGAACAGGCGGCGCACAAAGCCGTGCCGAGCGTGACAAGGCTCGCCTTCGTTCCACGACGTTTGTCGAGCACGCCAAGTGTGAGGGTTCTTCGCATTGCGCACTCTCCCGAAGAATAGTCGTCCCCGCCCCGGCTGCGCGAAGCGCAGGCTGGAGGCTCCGACTGGATGTCGCGGGCGCTCGCGTAGTTGCACGTGGGTTCACGTGGCGGGTCGACGTCGATGAGCTGCCGCTTTATTAAAACGGCCGTACAGCGCTACTTTGTGAATTAGCTTAGGACGTAACTTGCCAAAAAGATACGCCACACTCGTTAACCGTATAACGCATTAACGATGCGCGGACCATTGTCACGCGCAAACCGCGTGCTATCGTTGTTCATAGGTTGTCGATGGAGAGTCGATCGCGGCATCGATGCTGCGATCGGTTCGCGCCAAAGGCTGACGCGGGCGGCGCGGTCGTCGAAACCCTATGTTCTGTCCGGAACAAACAGGATACGAATATGTGGCGAACATTCCTGCTGGTGTGCATGGTCGGGGCGATTCAAGCGCACTCGGGCAGTGTTTATGCCGCGGCGCAGCGTGACGGCGCGGAACACGGCGCTGCCGCTATGCGTACGACGGCTACGTCCAGCGCGCCGCTCACCCTGCAACAGGACAAGCCGCAACCGGCGCGTATCGCGCTGGTGATCGGCAACGGCGCATACGGCGATCATGCAGACCCCCTTCGTGGCAATGCGCCGCGCGACGCAGAAGCCATGCGCGACGCACTGCGTGCGCACGGCTTCGACGTCATCATGCGCACCGATGCGACGCCGCAGCAAATGCAGCAGGCGATTGGCGAATTCCGCCAACGTCTGCGTGAAGGCGGCATTGGGCTCTTCTATTTCGCGGGACACGGCATGCAAATCGGACGGCAGACGCTGCTCGTGCCCGCTAGTCTCGACGCACGCGCGCCGGCTCGACTGGTCAGCGAAGGTGTCGATCTGAATACCGTATTGCAGGCGATGCGTGCACCGCGTGCCGGCGCGCTCAATCTCGTGATTCTCGATACTTGCCTGAACAACCCGTTCTCCGCTGACGTGTCAGTCGATAAAGCCACGTTGCCCGCCAATACCCTCTTCGCCTACGCAACGGCGCCGGGCGGCTTTGCAGCGGACGGCATGCGGCACGGTGTCTATACGGGCGCATTGCTGCGCGCGTTCAACGAGGCGTCTTCATCACAGGAACTTGCGGGCTTGTTTCAACGTGTCGCGGCGAGAGTTAGCGGGGTGACTGGCGGCGAGCAAACGCCGTGGATTGCCTCTTCGCTTGCCAAGGACATGAGCCTGAGCGCGCCGGTATCTCGCGGCGCTGGTGCAGCGCTCCTCGCCGCTGCCAGCGACGATGCAATTGCCGCGCTGCACAGTAGAGGCATTCTGCCGAAGGACAGCAGCGAACAGTACGAGATCACTTTCTGGGACTCCATCAAGGACAGTAACTACCCAAGCGATTACGAGGCTTATTTGAAGGCCTATCCGAATGGCCGCTTCGCCGCGCTCGCTCACGCGCGCATCGACCGGCTACGCGCTGCTGCAGCGGCGAGTGCACCATCTGCTTCGCCGGCGGCTGCGCCACCGCCACAAGCCGCGCGGCCAGCCGCACCGGCCAGCGTCGCGCCACAAGACCACCCGCGCCCCGCCACGCCGACGCCACCCACTCCACCTGCAACGACCGCCCCACCCGCTGCACCTGCCGCGCAAGCAGTCGCACAAAAGCCCACGACGCATCCGCCGAGCGCCGGCGAAAGCCGCGACTGCGCCACCTGCCCGATCATGATCACCTTACCTGCGGGCTCGTTTTCGATGGGCAGCAGCACCGACGACCCCTCCGAAAAGCCCGTTCATCACGTGACCATCGGCGCGCCGTTCGCGATCGGTAAATACGAAGTGACCGTCGAACAATGGAATGCGTGCGTAGCAGCAAACGCCTGTCAAAAGCTGACACCCGAAAGCAACACAAACAAGGCTGCACCGGCACGCGACCTCAGTTGGGAAGACGCACAACAGTACGTGAAGTGGTTGAGCAAGACGACCGGCAAACCGTACCGCTTGCCTACCGAGGCCGAATGGGAATACGCGGACCGTGGCGGCACCACGACGGCATACTGGTGGGGCGATCAGATGCGCAAGGGTAACGCCAATTGCAAGGACTGCGGCGATCCATGGCACAAGGAAGGGCCCGAATCCGCCGGCTCGTTCGCGCCGAATCCGGTGGGCCTGTATGACATGAACGGCAGCGTTTGGGAGTGGGTCGCCGATTGCTGGCATAACTCCTACCAGGGTGCGCCCGCCGACGGCCACGCATGGGACAGCCCCACCTGCGACATGCGAGTGATTCGCGGCGGTTCGTGGCGCGAAGGCGGGAGCTACATGCTGAGCGCGACACGCTTCAAATACAGCGCGAGCGTGCGCCAGTCGCAGGATGGCTTCAGGGTAGTTAAGGATCTTAAGTAAAGCGTGGGCTGCTGGGGCGGCAGGAGCTTCTGTCGAACAGCGCGCTTGTGGGGCTGCGCGTTGCGCCAGGGCCGCGCGTGATTCCACGCCATGCGTACTTCCTGGCCTGCGAGCATTTCACCGGCGTTGCGAGTGATCCTAACGCGTCGCTTAAGGCGTGCGCGGCTTCGTTGTGATCGGCGCGAAATCAGCGACGATATGATCCTGACCGTATTTGCCGCCGATCTGCGCGAGTCGCGTCTCCAGTGCGCGCAGATAGTCCGCACGTGATTCGCTTTCGGGCCGCGGCTTGTCGAATAGCTGCGCCGGCGTAATCAACAGCACCACCATCTCCGATCCAAACGGCTTCGAAATGATCCAGTCACCCGCGCTGCCGATCGTGGCTGCATAGTGCGGAGGCGCCTGATTGTCCTTCGCACGCGGACTCGGCACCATATGCACGACGCTACCGTCGAGCTGGTAGTAATCGAGGTTCACGTACGAGTCGAATGCGGGCGTGGTGACGTCGACGATAAGCGGATCGCCTTCGCTCAACAGGCCGCCGGGCGGCCGCACATGCAGCGACGCAACGTGGCCCGCTTGCCAGTTGTGGGTCCAATAGGGTGCGAGCGCTTTGATCGTGTCGCATTTGTCGTCGGCTATTGGCTCGACCTGGAGCGTGAGCGTATCGACGCCCGGCAATGCTGTCAGCGTGTCCTTCAGATGCGCTGCGCCGTAGTGTTGCGAGACGTAGCCGCGCACTGTCAACGAATGGTCCTGCGCCGAAGCGGACAGCGCCGAACACGGCACTTGCGCCAAAGCCGGCGCGATGGCGGCTAAGGTCAACGCGGGTTTGGGCGCGGGCGGCGCAGCAGGCTGCGCGGGCGGTGGTGCGCCGGGCGCTGCGGCGGTTGGCGCGGCGGTTGGTGCGGCGGTTAGCGCTGTGGTTGTCCCGGCAGATGAGCCGGCGGCCGGCGTTGCGGTTCCTCCAGCGACCGGTCCGGCAGTTGCGGATGACTCAGGCGCATTCGTTGCCGCCGAAGCGGCCTGATCCGCCGACGCCTCCGAAGCCGCCACAGCCGGCTGCTGGCCATCCTGACGATTCGGAGCCGACCGGAAAGCAAACACGCCGACAGCGGCGGCACACACCACCGCAAAACCCGCAAATCCCGCCTTGACCAACGTCCCCGATTTCTCCGCGCGCGCTTCGTTATCGAACTCCGCGATGAAACGCACGACACTCGGCATGCGCGTGTTGCGATCGAACGAAAGCGTGGCCCGCAACGCGCGCCACTGCTTCGCATCGAGATTGGGTGGACGCTGCGGCTTGAAGTCCGCGTTGCGAGCCTGCGTCGCCGACAAACGGTCGAACGGATGATGGCCCGTCAACAGCTCGTAGGTAATGCAGCCGAGCGCGTAGATATCGTCGCGCGGGTCCGGCTCGCGATGCTCGATCATTTCCGGACTCGCATACGCGGGCGTCAACGCGCCGAGACTGCCGGGGTCGAAGACAGTTGCATCGCTCTCCTCCTCCGGCCGCTGGAACACGCGGGCAATGCCGAAGTCGATCACCTTCACTTCGGCATTCGTCGTGAGAAAGACGTTGGCGGGTTTGAAATCGCAATGGACGAAGCCGTGCTCATGCGCATAGGCGAGCGCATTGCACATGCCGCGCACAATCGGCAGGGCGGCGCGAACCGGCATGCCCTTGTAGCCCGGCGTGCGCAAAAGCTGGCTCAGCGGCTTGCCGGTCAGGTACTCCATCGTCAGGTAGACGATCGGTCCGTCCCGGTCGAAGTCGTACACCGTGATGATGTTGCGGTGCGCGAGCACCTGCGCCTTGCGCGCCTCGCGTTGCAGTGCGACGAGCGAATTCGGATTGCCGCGGAACTGGACGTTGAGCACCTTGATCGCGAGATACGGTTTGCGATCCGACGCCTCGAGCTTGCGCAAATCGAGCGCCTTGTACACCGTACCCATCCCGCCCACACCCAGACATTCCTCGAGGACGAAGCGGTTGTTCAGCGTGTCGCCGGTGCCTTTGATCTGATCATGTCCCGGCGCGCCGGCGGCGCTCGCTGCGCCTACCGAGCTTGCAGCGTTGGCCGCACTGGCGGAGCGTACCGACGGTATCTCGACGGTGGTCTGCATGCCGGTTTCCTCGCCGCCCGCCGCCACGTTCGAGACGCGCAACTGTTCGATGCGCCGCCGCACTTCGGCATAGAGATCGTCGGGTAGAGGGGCTTTGCGATGAGCTGCGCCAAGCATTTCCAGCAGCTGCGTGCGATCGAGTCCGTCGGTCGTCAACGTGCTGTCGAGTTGAGCCACGAACTCGTCACGTGACAGCTCGCCGCTCTGATAGTCGCGAATCACATGCGCAAGGCTAGCCATTTGTGCGAAGCGCCCCCGCTGCCGTTGGGCCGGATCGCAAGCGACCGGAGCCTTTCGGGCTGATAGAAAACCTGTCGTAACCAGTTACATGCGCCGCTTCGATACTAGCTCCCGACCCGGTCTTTCGCAAACCAGGATTGCCCCGCTGCGTGCACGGCCGGCGAGTGTCTTGCGACATCCAACAGAATCCGATGCGTTGTTGGGTACGCGCCATCAGCCGCGAGTCGTTCGCTAGCGACCTTGTTGCTACTTCGATGCGGCGACATGGCGTGAAAGCCTTGTGCATCAGGCGTTCGTCAATTTTCTTAGGATGCGCGAGTAAAACTGGCACAGCCCATGCATTAGTGACACTCGAGCAGACAAGATGCTCGAACCCAACCGCAAGACTGTGACGTTCCCTTCCAGGAGATTTACCATGAACACGCTGATGATCAAAGACCTGTCCATCACCGAACAACTCGACAGCAAGGCCATGCGCGCCGTGCGTGGCGGCTGGGGCTACGGCTTCCCCAGCACGTCGTACACCAACATCAGCCCGGTGTTCGCGCCGAACAACAGCAAGAATGTCAGCGCCACGCAGTTGATCAGCAACGAAATGAACATCCAGAACGCCAACGGCAACAACGTTGCGTTCGCTGCCGGCCTCACTTCGACGATCAACCCTAGCGTCACGTCGAGCAACAACATCAACGTCTAAAGCCTGATTCGGCGAAGCGGAGAGGCCCTTGGCAATTTCCGCTTCGCTCCGATCACGCCCGTCTTCCGCGCACCCTTGGAGAATCACCATGTCATCCCTCATGATTCGCGATCTATCCCGCACCCGCGAGCTCGACCGCCGCGCAATGTCGGCGGTGGCCGGCGGCACCGGCAGCAGCGTGCCCGGCCTGCCCTCGGTGGCCGGCCTTAGCGGCATCGCCAATGTCAACGTCTCGGTGAACCAGAACCTCAGCCAGATTCAAACCGTCAATGTTGCCGCTCTCAACAACATTGGCGTGATCGGCGCCGGCTTCGTGCCGTTGAATCTGAATGTCAGCCCGTCGCTGTGGGGCGCCAATTACGCCAACGTTTAACGGCATGCAGTAGCGAAGGACCGGGGGCTTCCCTACTGCTGCCTGCTCACATCCGGCAGGCGAGCCGTAAGCAGATTTCCTATACTGATAGTGCGACGAGACCTCAGCACACTTAAAGACACTCCCGAGCGACGGCTGGCCAATCGCACCAGCCGCCGGCTCGATCGCTTCCCCGGAGCCACCATGGCAAAGCTCGCTATCAAAGACCTCACCGACAGCGTCGAACTCGACCGCCAGGCGATGGCCGCCATTGTCGGCGGCGCACGCATCGGTGCACGTGCGAGCATCGCCGTGCAGGTGGTGCCGAGATCCGCACGCGTCGTCGACTATCCGCCGGGTTTTCCCGCAGCGCACCAGGCCATTGTCGATGTGCGCGTTGATGCGGTGCCGCGCAATTCGTCGCGCAGCTAGGCCTTTGATCAGACATTCGCAGCAACGGCACGCGCTTAACGCGCGTGCCGTTTGCGTTTGATGCATTGGCGTCTGTTCTGCTTGCCATTCGCATGCGTGCCGGTGGTGCGGGCACACTGCATGGCGCGCTTCGAACCAGATCGATACCGACATCTTCGACAACCGTTTTAAAAGGTCCTTCTTATAGGACGCACGAGAGGTCCGCAATTGGAAACGAGCGCAACCGCCAGGCTATTCCTGCGACGGATGAATTTGTTCGATTAACCTGGTGAATGTCCGCACGCAGCGACGTTAGCGACCGTGCACTCACCTATGATGGTTAGGACGCCACGTGGTTTTATGCCGTCCGCCGATAGCACCTGCCATCCGGACAGCATCCTGGCGCAGAAGCGTTGGCGGCGGCGAGGCACGCAAAAGCGTCGCACAGCGCGAACGGCGATCACGACCCGCAACGAGCCGGCATCGCCAAACCATATTGGAGACACGCAATGAAATTCATCGTGCAATGGGATGGCCTGCCGACCGCGGAGAACTCCGTCATCGAGCGCTTCATGAAAACGGGCGGCCAGGCGCCTGAAGGCGTCAAATTGCTGGGACGTTGGCATGCGATCGGCGGATTGCATGGCTTTGCAGTCGTCGAGGCGGACGATTCGCGCGGACTGTCGGCGCTGGCGCTCGAATGGGGCGATTTGCTGACCATGAGCATCTTCCCCGCGGCGACTGACGAAGACCTCGGCGCGGCATTGGGTGCGTATCAGGCCACGCGAAAATAAGTCCGCAAGTAAGACAGCCATGACGCCCGACCTTGACACGCCCCTACCCACCGGACAACTGCTGCCGTTTCGCGAGTCGCTGCTGGCGATGCTTGGCGTTGCCTTCGTCTCGATGCTGGTGGCGCTCGATCAAACCATTGTCGGCACCGCACTGCCGCGCATCGTCGCCGATCTGAAGGGCTTCGATCTGTACGCATGGGTCGCGACGGCTTATATGCTGGCTTCGGTGATCACCATTCCGATCTTTGGGCGGCTGGGGGATCTGTTCGGCCGCAAGCCGTTTCTGATCGCCGCGATTCTGTTGTTTACCGGCGCGTCGGTACTGTGCGGATTCGCCACCAGCATGCTGTTGCTGGTAATTTCGCGCGGTTTGCAGGGGATAGGCGGCGGCATTCTGATCGGCACGGTGTTCGCCACCGTTGCCGATCTGTTTCCCAATCCGAAGCTGCGGCTGCGCTGGCTTGTGTTCGTCACGTCCGCGTTCGGGGTCGCGAATATGGTCGGGCCGACGCTTGGGGGAGTGCTCACACAATACGGCGGCTGGCGGCTGGTGTTCTTCGTCAACGTGCCGGTCGGCCTCGTGTCGCTGCTGTTCGTCCAGCGCTTTTTGCCGCCGCTGCATCATCTGCGACACAAGGGGCCCGTGCGGCTCGACTGGCTCGGCGCGTTCGTGGTCGCAGTCACGTTCGGTTCACTGCAATTGCTGATCGAATTGTTTCCGAAGTACGGCGTCGACACGGTAACGATCGTGCTGGCCGTCGTTGCGGCGAGTTTTGCAATGACGCTGTGGCTATGGGAGCGGAGGATGAAGTATCCGATCATTCCAGTGGATATGCTGATGGACCGTAAGCTGTCCGCGCTCTTCGCGATGTCTGTGCTTGGCGGTTTCGCGCTGTTTTCGCTGGTGTTTTACGTGCCGCTGCTGTTTCAGGGCGGCTATGCAATGTCCGCGCACGATTCCGGCATGCTGATCACGCCGCTGCTGCTCGGCACGACCGTCGGCAGCGTGGTGAACAATCGTATCGTCACGCGGATCCGTCGCGCGAACGGCATTATGTATGTCGGTTTCGCGCTGTCCGCGTTGGCATGTCTGGGCGTGATCGTACTCAGAGGTACCGAGCCGCACCTGGTGTGGATGTCGTGCATGGGCATCAGCGGTCTCGGGCTCGGTCTGGTGGCGACCAGTCTGACCGTCTGTTCGCAGCAGATCGTCGCGCGTGATCAGATCGGCGCGGCAACGGCGTTGCTGCAATCGCTGCGTACTTTTGGGGGGATGCTGGGCACGGTGATGACCGGTGCGTTGCTCGGCCATCTCTATACCCAGGGGGTGCATCGCTCGCTTGCCTCGTATCAGGCGACGCAGTGGTTCAAATCGTTTGCGAGTCCCGAACTGCTCGTGGACCGCGCGGAGCAGGCGGCGTTGATCAATCGCCTGGTGAGCGCCGGGCATGCGGGCGATGCGATGATGAATTCTGCGCGGGATGCGCTCGTGCAGTCGATTCATATCGGCATTCTGGTGGCGGGTGCGGCGGCGTTGATCGGGTTGTGCCTGGCGTGGTTTGTGCCGCCGGTGAAGATTAGTTATTCGGAGGCGGAGTTGGTGGTGGGTGGACCGGCGCAAGCGGATGCGATTCCGCCGCGGGAGAATGCGCTTTAGGTGGTGATGGGGTTGGGCCCTGGGTCCGATTTCGCCAGCTTGTCAGCACTCTCCCGACACCCTGATAGTGGTGCGCGCAACAAATGGCCTGACGCTACCGAGCCACCCAGCTTCCAACAGTCCTCTGCTTTTTCTGTCTGCTTCTTGAGGTTTGGAGGCACTAACTTGTGCCGTTTGACATGCGTTATGTCGATGCGCTCTTGCGAGTAAAAGCCCCCTTATTGAAGACCCGGACAGTTACCGTCTGAAATCCTTCCGCCATCGAAATAGCCCTTAAATAAAGGACAATTCGACGCCCCGCTCGCACGACCGGCCGTCAGAAAGCTTGACCGCACGATTGTGATTTCTTACCATAGGCGCTGCCGCTTGTGCACTTTAGACCAACTTGTTTTCAACCAGGCGCGCGCATAGAACAAGGCCAAAACTAAACAACGAGGTCTTCCGGGGTTCTTGCATGACAATGGATGAAGACATCGCGCACGTGGCGCGTGTGATGGCGCCGTCTTTGCGCGCCTTTCGTGGTGAACCTGTGCTGCCACCAGCATATTGGCGAAAGCGACTACAGCGCATACAGGATGAATTCCCCCTGACCGAATTGCAAACGTTTCAGATCGAGCGTTTGCTTGGGGAGTTGGATCGGTTTGAGGCGGAGCGGTGCAGGCAGGTATAGAGGTACGGCTACCCTCGGTAGGAACGCACCAGCTGACGAACTGCGGAGAACAGAGGCCGACGTTGTAGGAAGTGCACCTGCATCGGTGTGTTTCCTGCAGCGCGGCGATGAGACCCCCAAGCTAGCATTCTTGGAGAACCCGCGTTGGAATAGTCCGTTAAAAGCTCGCCGCTGCAAGCGTCCTTCGAGGTAGATCAGCAACTCGGCGCTTAAGTACAGAATTCGAATGGTTCGATCAGCTATTGCACTATCGCAATTGCAACGGCCGCCGCAAAATTCCGAAAAAAGGCATCTATATCAGCCTAAAGTTCCTGCAAACGCCAACCCATTATTTAAGCGGGAAACGCATGTCCTGCCCCAAACGCCCCGACTCTCCGTCATCAATCGCGCTCTCCAACAACGCAAGTCGTTCGTGCGCACACATTCTTCTCGCATAAACGCGCAAAAGAAATATGAAGAGGCATCGATTAAATAAAAATATCAGCCTACTTTGCGACCACGAGAATTTATCAAACCAAGCCTGATTTCTACAGCTGTAATACGCCCTAAAATCGCTATCCCCTTGCAAAAAACGTTCGAAAATAGTTTTTCGACCAACATTGACATTCCAAGATGACTCCAAATCCTCCAAAAGTGCGCTCGTGACAAGCAAAATAGAGCCACCACCTTTCGTAACCCGCCACGTATACTCTGTATCGTCGGCGTATAGGCAAAGACTCCTCTCTGGGAGCCCAATCTCTTCAAACAGCGCTCTGTGCGCCAGCAATCCACCATACGTGGCAAATGGAAGGACGGCAGTTTCAGTCACCAAACGGCCGACCGGCCTCCCCCACGGACTACGTCGCCAAAGTTTGTAAGGAATTTGCAGAAAATGAAATCCGAAATAGCTTGATCTAGGTGGGATCACACGCCCGAGAGGTACCCCGGTTGCGATATCGACTTGATGCTCGGGCCGAAAGCCCAGGACAGCAGCCTTATTTCTCCCAATTCTGCGACTCAATCTCTCCAAATGCTCGTGAAGGCACGAAAGCGCTCCGCAGGTCGGCGCGTTGTCATCGTCCATTAGACATATGTATTCCGCACCGTCGTCAAGCGCGGCTCTAATTCCAACGTAATAGCCGTTCGCAGAGCCTGTATTACTGTCCAACCTAATGATACAAACTCGAGCGCCCCAACGCGCTTCAATCTCGTTAAGATTTGAAGAGGATGCGTTACTTACAATGCAAACTTTCTGTACGTTTTCGCCCACCAAGGCGCGCTCGACGAGTGCATTCAAAAAATGACCGCGGTCACCATAAGTAACCGTCACTACCACTGTTCGATCGAGATTTCTCATCGCTCGCCCACAATTAACTTTGGCTTCCGGTTGTCGAATCTGCCTCTTAGACCGTCCCAAGCAGCACTACACCAAAATTTCAATCTGGCTATTTTATGATCATCATAAAAAATCACACCAACAATTTTTCGGCTCAAAGTCATGGATACAAATCTAATCGCCAACATTGAGCTCACATTAAATCTCATCCAAATAGAATTTCTATATCCAAAATAAGTTATCCATAATCTATCGTACGGGATACGCTCACTTACTCGCGAAAAAACACCTTTCTCCAGCGACATTCCATTTTTAGCAGCGTCCTTGTGAACAATGACACTATCCCGCACAAACAAAATTCGCCCAACCGTCGCCAACCGATAGCAATATTCTGCATCGTCGTAGTGAATAAAGAATTCAGCCTTGGGTAGTCCAATCTTCTCAATTGCATATCTAGAAATCAGAATACCGACGAACGATGCCATACCAACTTCCAAAACTTCATTGCAAGCGTCTTCAGCATTAATGGGACGAATCAATCCCTCTTTCGAATCCCAATTGAACCAGCCTCGGTGATGGAGCTGAGGCAGCGTATCCGCGCCAATAACATTTGATGCAAGAGCGACGACGTTCTTTTCTGCCGAAAAATCATTTAAACGCGCCAAGGCTTCAGGTTGGGGCTCAGCATCGTCATCCATCAACCATAGCCACTCGAATCCCGCATCAAACGCGAGTCTCGTACCGACGTGAAAGCCACCGGCGCCGCCAGTGTTCGTCTCCAAGTGCGTATAGCAAACCTTCGGATGAGCAAGCAGGTCTGTGACGCCAAGCAACTCTCTTGTGCCGTCGGTGCTTGCATTATCGACTATATATATCATGTCGATTGGCATCGACTGATTTAATAACGCACGAACACATTCGATCAACAACTCCTTTCGATTAAATGTCACCACTACCGCGGCCGCATTCATTTCATCCCCCGAATATCCAATCATCATTAATTTACAAGAGCATCAGCGACCTTTAACGCGGCCGCCACTACCTGGTCCATATTGTAGTAGCGATATTGCGCAAGCCGTCCAACGAACGTGACGTTACTCTCTTTCTCCGCCAAGTCCCGATACCTCTTGTAGAGCGATTCATTCTCACCGCGAGGAATCGGATAATAAGGCTCCCCTTCAGCGCAAGGAAACTCTCGCACGATTGACGTTCCATTATGGGCTTGCCCAGTCAAATGCTTAAATTCTGTAATCCGCGTGAACTCATAGTTATTCGGATAATTTACCGTACCGACCGGCTGATACCGTTCCATATCCGAAATATGCTCGTGCTCAAACCTCAAGCTTCGATATGGAAGTCTTCCGAAGCAATAGTCAAAATACGAGTCTATCGGACCAGTATAAATTAAATGGTTGAATTCAACATTCCTTCTCAAATTTTCGAAATCCACATCGAGCTTTATAGATATCGAATCTTTTCTTAACATCCGTTCAAACATTGCCGTATAGCCAGACGCAGGCATAAATTGGAATGCGTCCGTAAAATACCGATCATCGTCATCGGATCGGGTCGGGATCCTTGCAGCAACCCCCGCCGAAAGATCCCCCAGTTCTAACCCCCACTGCTTTTTCGTATATCCCCGAAAAAACTTGTTGCAAAGGTCTTCGCCGACCGACCCCAACACCACGTCCTCGCTTGTGCGAATCTCCGGTCGAGGCAGCCGTACTTTTTCCAAATAGCTTTGAACCCCGGCTTCATCTAGTTTAAAACCATACAGCTCGTTGATCGTCGTCCTGTTGATAGGAATAGGATACAAACTACCGGCCACCTCCGCTAGCACCCGGTGCTCATAGAATCTCCATGTTGTAAACGTCGACAAATACTCGAAAACTCTCTTACTCGCAGTGTGAAATATGTGCGGACCATACGGATGAATTAATACTCCATTTTTATCAAGAGTATCGTATGCATTCCCCCCAATATGATTCCGCTTGTCAACGATTAGCACCGACTTTCCAATTGACGCCAGTCGCTCAGCGCAGACCGTCCCACTAAATCCCGCACCCACAATCAGATAATCGTATTTCATAATATTTTAATGAGAAAATATAGGGATCCGACGAAGATGAAGGGTATAGCCCATTGATGCAGCAACAAATAGTTCCGCTATTAGCACAGACACCGCAGCACCAGCCACGTTAAAGAAGTACGCCAAAGGAATGATCAACACTACGTTCAAAAGTCCAGACAAAAGCGTGAGACGACTAAATTCCGCTTTCATACCCAGCGGAAGCATTGTTTGAACGCCAAAAACGTTGCTTAATCCGACAAAAAATGGAACGAAACAAAGAATTCGAAACGCAGCTACGGCGCCTTCAAATCTCCGACCCATAATTAAATCGACGATCAGTGGAGCGTATGCCGCGCAGATAACGACCACTATCAAAGTTGTCACAATTTGAAATCGCATATATTTTCTTATAATTAAGAATGCGGCATCGTAATCCCTGCCAATCAATCTACTGATACGAGGATAAACTGCGTTTCCTATCGGCGTGAAAGCGCTCTGAATCGCACCTCTCAACTTATCGGCAGCTGCGTAATAACCTGCGCCGGCCGGGCCACATACCAAGCCCACCAGCAAAACACTTGACGTCGTGTATAAATTAATTGACGCAGTCGAAATGAAGACGTGCCAACCATCACGCAGAACGGCCATCACCGCCGAAATATTTGGGGGCACCCAGTAAATAATTTTATTGGCACGGATCAATATCAAGGAAATCAAACCGGCGACAAACGGAGAAATTGCGGTTATTAACGCGAACTTCCAAGCATCGGCGGGACTGACTACAAAAACAAAAATTAAGGGTACGGTTATAACTCTTGCACCAATCGAGCTAAATGAAACAAAGGCCATTTTTTCCATTCCCTGAAACAACCACTGGGGAAACAAAATTGAACCCAACACCATTGGAATATACGAAAAAAATATGTTCAAATTGCCTTTAACACCAGGGAGAAGAACCGCGATTAAAATAGCAAAAAAAATCCCTGCCCCACCAAGAATTATTTTGGCGCTGAGAACCACCCAGAAAAATCGGCTAAGTTCCTCAGGCGAATCCCTATACTCCGCAACGTGCCTCGTCCCAGTAAGATTAAATCCATACTCCGAAAGCAATATGACGTATGCGAATATTGCCTGGCAGACAGCCGCCCCCCCAAACGCTTCCGGCCCGAGGGTTCGGAATAAGTACGGGAGCGTGAAGAGCGGAATAACAAAGTTAGCCCCCTGAATTGCAAACAACGCAATTATATTTTTTGCAATCTTCCGATCCATATCGAATCAATTTCTCTAGTTTTAGATGACCGAATTTTTGACATTCTGGATGTCGTGACAGTCATCACGTAAATTATATTTCCGACAGAATTTTTTCAAACGAGCCGACAACACGTGAAACGTCGTATCTCTTCACATTTTCATACCCTAGTGCGATCAAATTTCTTTTCAAGCTTTCGTCGTTTAAAAGCTGCGCCAGCGCGGATGTCCATGCGTGAGGATTCTCGGGCTGCAAAACGGAGAAATAACTTTCACCCATCGTTTCGTCGAAAATTTCTAGCTTGCTTGCACAAACTGGCACCCCAAATGCCTGAGCTTCTATCGGAGTGCGTCCGAATCCTTCGTATAGCGAAGGCGCTGCGAATATATCTGCAGATCGATAAGCTAGCGAAAGCGTCTCTTTCTCAACATAATCGATTATGCAAGATTCGTAGGGCGCGGAAGATAAAAAATTTACGATTTCACGCCGATTTGTCACGTCCACTGGCTTGCCAATTTTTAAAAACAGAATCGGTTTGGAGGCGATAGCTCCGCTTAACCCCCTCAGCAGCGTCAAGACATTTTTTCGTGTCTCCTCGGAGCCGACGTTAAGAATCACAACATAGTTATCTAGATCGCGACCGACAATCCTCCCTAAATCAGTTCGCGCATGGCCTGACGCAATCGAACCTGAATTTTTCGAAGATATATTGAATGCGTTTGGTACCGTTGTCAGTTTTTCTGGGGTAACGAATTTTTTCGCATCCGACGACGTGCTATTCGATGGACATACAACAATCTTTGCCTTTTTCAGGGCAATCAGATTTATACGCACAAAGACCAGCTTTAGTTTTTCCAAGAAATTTACTGAATTTTTTAATGAAGGAATATGGTGCAAAACCACTATCAATTTTTCTGTTTTTAGCATAAACAGCCAAAGCATGAAACAGATATCTTCTTGATACAAAATTACAGCGTGATCACTACGCAGCAAAAAGAATACGCGAAACGGAATGAGAAAGAATTGGTCAAAATATCGCGCGAACGAACGGGGCTGCCCTCGAAAATAATGACGCTCTACTACGTAGACAGCACTGTTCAGCGATTCGCATAGTTTTTCACTAAAGGAGCCGACGCCATTCCATCTGACACCGTATGGCCCCATTATCCAGTGTATTTTCATCTCATTGCTCCCCGACAAGCTTATCTGAACAGATTATTCATCATTTGACCTGCCGGTTTAATTCTTCCCGTGGTCGAAACCAGTCCGAAACAATATTCGCGCGGTCGCTTCGAGACTCCCAATTGCGAAGGAATTGCATTTCGATCAAAATCGGAAAACACCCACACACCAGGAGCGGGAAGTCCGTTCTTGCCCAGTATTTCAGATATCTTGGCAAAGTAACTTGCTTGCTCGGCCTCACCAGCGGCGCAGTCGTCCCCACTAAGCGAGCTGGAACCTTTTGGAGTAGTCGAAAAACCAAGCTCCCCGAAAAAAAGTCGTTTATGACTCGGGTCGTTTACTCGGACAGCATCGATCACACCCTGTAGCGCTCCCGGGGACATATAAAAATGAACATCCCAAAAATCAGGCTCTATCTTGGAACCTATGGCATCGACGATCCGTCGGTCGATTGGTACTGTGACGCCTGCAACCATCGAGAAAGTGACGGGAACACCTGCAAATTTTTTGCGGGCATAGGGCAACATCTTTGAAATCCACTCTTTTACGCCGCGTTGATCAAGATTCACCTCGTTGCGCAAGTCGATATATAGAATCCCGTTTGTATTCGGAAACGCGGAACGAATACCGTCGATCCACTTCTCCGATCCAGCTATGTCGTCGTAGGCACCCCACAGGTCAAATAGTGTCAACTGCACTTTCAAGCCCTTGTCCCGCGTAATTGTAAGCAACGTCTTCAGCTTTTTCAGATCTTCAGCACGACCATCTGGAAATCCAAATTCGTCCGGTTGTAAAAAAATTCTAACCGAATTAAACCCAAGTGATTTTATTTTATCCAGATCCGCAGCAACCCTATCTTGATTCCAATTCGTCCAAAAATACATCCACCCTGCATCGGATCGATAGTAATTTATCATTCTCGCGCCCTGGATTTCCGATAAGTTCGGGACGTTGATGTCAGCATATGCAGGAGACAATGCAACCGACGCAACCATGCACAGGGCTGATAATCCCAGCCGCATCAAACTACCGGTAGCGAGCGTTGCGTCGTTGATCATGCGCATAACATGCGAAAACCGATAGACCTTATGCATTTATTTTTCCAATTCGCGTAGAAAATCCATCTGAGCGCAGGGTGTTTCGACCGGATGAAAGGTATTGCTCGAACAGAACACCCAAAAATAGACATAGTGCTCCCAGTTCGACTACATTCGTCGTCATTCCATAAACCAGCGTCGTTATAGCCACTTGAAACCGGAAAGTGGGAACGCTGTATTTTCCGATTTTAGATGCATCACGACTGGACTGAATACAAAATACATAAAGCAAAATAAAGCTGAAAACGCCAAATAGGAAAAAGAGGTACACGAACAGATTGTCTGCCGAGTTGTAGCCCATGGGGTCGAACATCATAAGCGGCGTTCCTATCCCCCCAATTCCGGTTCCAAATACCGAGCTTCCGTTTGACGCCAGTAGGTCCCACGCGTCTGGCCAAGTCGACGTGAGTCTCACAAAGAATGAGGAGAATAAGCTCGCCATCACACCATCGTTCTTCACCATGGTGTACTGGTACACAAATGTGGATAAAGGAAGGCATACGGTTATAATCGCTGCCCCCCATGGCACTAATTTAAGCCATCCGCGAAATTTTGTGCGTGAGAAAAACCATATCAAGGTATTTACAAAATATACGAGCAACAATCCCTTCGTAGTCGTAAAGCTTAGGCCGATAAACGTGAGGATCCAGACGAGACAATTCCAAATTGACGGCCTTCTCAATGAGATTGTCCCGATTGCTCCAATGAGCAGAAAACCACCGGCGTCGAAAGATGTTTTAGCAAAACCCGCGACACGACGGGCGCCCTCAAATGACCATTCGCGACTGGTAGCGACTTGAATGCTACCTACGTCAAAGGAGAATCCTGCCCAAGGGGCTGGCGAAAAATAGTCCCAAGTTACACCGATAAGACTGCACACCCAGACTGCAAGGCAAAATCTCCTCAGACTAGTCGCGTTTGCGATCATTTCCCGTGAAACGAAGACACCTAGGATCAAAGGCGTGATGATGTAGACACCAAATGCGATTGCTTCAATTTTCTGCCCCGTCGCGACCCCGATTAGAGCAGCCGCACCTATCAGAACCAGCGTCCACACCTCCGCTTTTCCGAAGCGCGACGAGACCGCTTTCTTGCATATTTGATAAATTACGGCGACCACCACTAGTCCATTCCCGATATATCCTAGTGGGAGTAGCCCTAAAGCACCCATGTAATACCTAAAGACCCCGGCAATCGCCAGCAATAGCAAGTAGAGGTACGCGATCTTCAAGGACAAAGAAAGCCGAACTCTTGAATCACTGTGCGCCATGATTTACCCAGTTTAATCGTTGAGGGTTGCCTCGGCCTTCTGGCATCGCGTCTCTCACGTCGTTGAAAAATCTGCTCAAGAACGAGTTGCGTTTTCGCTGTAATACTCGTACCCGTATCCGTAGCCGTATCCATACCCGAACCCAGCAGGTTCAAAACCGTTGAATACCTGACCGGCAACTTTCGCGCCAACATTAGTAAGTCTTGCGATCGAGTCGACCAAATGTCGGGGATTAGTGACTTCAGCGCGCGAAACCATGATTACGGCGCCGGCGTGTTTAGAAATCCACAGGGAATCGCTGACAGGCAAAATTGGCGGTGAGTCGATGATCACGTGGTCGTACTTTGCTGACACGAGCTGTATGAGCTCCGAGAAAGCCTCTCGCTCCAACAATTCGGCAGGGTTCTTCGGTGTTTCGTCTGCAGCAGGAAGTACATCCAAGAGGGGGAACACGTTTTTCCGGATTGCCGACTCCACGCTCGCTTTGCCGGCGAGAACTTCTGCCAGCGCCGGCCCCTCCCCAAGGAGAAGGTAGCGATGAAAACTTGTACGACGCATATCGGCATCAATGAGCAAAACGCGCTTGCCTGTACTAGCAAGTAAATAGGCGAAGTTCGTCGAGATAAATGTCTTGCCAACCTTGGGAGTAGGGCCAGTAAAGAGCAACACATTGGAATTGTGCTTTCCCGGAAGGAACTGCATCGCGCTCCTGAGGGACCTCAATGCTTCGACGCTGCGATCACCTGGTGTTGTGTGCGCCAATAACATCGGCGACGGACTCCTCCCCGCCGGCATGAAACTACGCAGCTGTTGACGCTGACGTTTACTACTAGGGACAACCGCGTAAAGCGGTATGTTTGCCAATTGCTCAGCCTCTAACGGGTCGCGCATTGTTCCTAGGAGAGCGGCGCGGAGTTGCACCGCCATAAATCCCAGAGACAGACCCAGTATCGCGGCTCCACCCAGCACGATAGGAAGCCGCGGCCATGATGGTCGCTCAGGCGCTACAGATTTCTCTACGAGGAAAACGTTGCCGGTAGTTCCTGCATCCACAACTTCGAGTTGTTGTTCATTCTCCAACAGAGATGTGTACAGCTTGGTGTTCACCTCCACGTCAAGGCTCAAACGCAGGTACTCCTGCTCAGTAAGCGGCAAAGCTTTGAGTTGCTGGTCCACTGCGCTCAATTGTGCGGCTAAAACCTGAGATTGGACCTGTTGCGCACGTTGCGCCGGATGGCTATTCATCAGCAATTCACTCTGCGCCTGAAATGCTAGGTCAGCAGTCATTTTTTGACGCGTCAATTCGGCGGCACGGTCAAGGAGCGCCTGTGTCTGACCGTCTATATCGATCGTCTTGGTCTTTATTCGGTACTCGTTAAGCCGTTTCTGCGAGTTCTCCAAAGTCTGTCTGATCGTTGGAAGCTTCTTACGAAGGAATTCGAGACTTAATCTTGATTGTTCTGCCCGATGCTCAATATTCAGCCGCAAGTATGCCGCGGCTATTTCATTGAGAAGGGCCGCTGCAAACTCAGGGTCCTTGTCTGTGTACGTGACTTCGATCGTGTTGGAATCGCGTGCTGTTTGAGCAGCGTTCAATCGCCTGTCTAGGTCTTCGTAGACCGATTGAACAGACCGTTTCACCACACGAAAACGGGTGCCGACACGTCCGCGATAGCTTGCTACCGAGATTTTTCCGCTTTCTGGCTTTCCCAGTGTTTGTAACGTGAAGAGCTTCGTCTCGCCGACCAATCCTCTGGCAACAAGTTGATCGTCACTATCCCGGAGTTCCCAACTGTCGTGCTCTAATACAGTCAGATAGAACTTCTCGTCAAACCAAAGTTTGGGCACGTCAAACTGGTCTAACTCGAGTTTCTCTCCTCCCCACGCAAATCGCGCAAGTCCCCACAGAGGCTCGCGAAGATAGTTCTGTTCATCAGCTTTGCGCGCGATGACCTTGCCCAAAATCGGCAAACGGTTGTCGACGGAGATTTCAACGTCGCGCTTCAATGCTTTGATAGCCGGGTAAACGGTAGCGCGAGAAGTAACGACGTCCAACTCACCGTCAACAGAGTTCGTACCGAGTTGTAGTGCGGTTGCGACATCCGCCAGAGAGCCCAATGCCGACCCCTGCTGAAGGTCAATCTGGACAATACCGTCTGCCTTGTATTTGGGCGTGATCAATACTGCGTAACACAACCCGGTAACAATTACGACAATAAAGACCGAAGCGAAAATCAAAGGGTAACGCACGATGTTTCGGAGAGCCTTTCCAACGTCGACATCGTCCTCGCGATCTCCGTGGCCGTCTCTCAAGAATGCTTTGTTTTCGTTTTTCATACCGACCGATCCCGCTGAAAAGAGTTTTGCTGCGACAACAACGAAATGGATGGCCGACAATTCGCTCTTAGAACAGTCATCCAAGTCTTTGCTGCTTTCTCTAGCAACTCAAAAGTTGCTTGAAATTTCGCCAAATTTCCACGGAGTGGGTCTTGAATCTCGCATCCAAGCCAGTGCCCTAGCAACCATGTCCGTCCAGCCACCTCTGGGTATTGTTTTATTAGCCAAATGCGATGAGCTTCGCTCATAACCAGGATCAGATCTGCAGATTTGAGATGCCGACGCTCAAGCCGCGTCGAACGCAACTCTCCGCTACTCAAACCTCGTGTAGCTAGTACTTGTCGGGCAAGAGGATGCGTTTCGTCTCCTGTACGTCCGTGAATACCAACCGACACGACCACCGCCTCCAATCGATCTTCCGTAATTAGCGTCTCGAAGATGCGTTGAGCCATAGGGCTTCGGCAAACATTCGCTGTACACGCAACAAGCAGGCAGAAATTCCGGCCGCTATCGTCCGGAACCATTTCCGCTTGCTTGACCTCAGGATGAGAGTCGGTCTTGCGCGGTCCTGCATACCATCGCCAAATGTTTCTCATAAGTTGCCCTCGCCGTTAGCTTGGCTAGCCGAATTAAAGCTGCAGTTCGTTGCGACACACGAATCTTCTTAAATTATTTTGGGGTAGATTACCTACCTCTGAATCGGTCTGACCTGATCAAATAGCCTTATCCGGCATAACATCAGAAATCCCGGTCTTCATAGATCGCAGATTTCTATATAAATCGAAATACTGCTCAGTGACACTTTCGGGTAAGAATTTTTCTGCTTGTGCTAAGCAATTTTTACGCATCTCGTCGAAATTTAGACTATCTTCCGTTGCCTTATAAATTGCAGAGCGAACGCTCTCGTCATCTTGTGGATCAAAAAGAAAGCCCGTTTTCCCCTCTGCGACCAGCTCTGTAATTCCACCACGCTTGCTTGCAATGACCGGTACGCCATGTGCGTAGGCTTCAACGATCGCCCTAGAAAATGGCTCGTCCCATAAAGATGGAACGATCAAAAAATCAATTTTTTCCAACAACTCGTAAGGGCGAACAAATCCCACATATTCAATGTCAATGTCAGCCGCAGAAAGAGATAGTTTCGCCTTTTTTGACTCACTAATTTTTCCACCAATTTTCAACACAGCAGAAATTCCGGACATCCCAAGGATTTTTACAAACGAGTCCAGTCCTTTTTCTGGACTAATACGACCGAGATATCCAAAAATCAATTTTGATCTACGGCTCCCTTCACCGCTTATTTTCGAGCGTTCGTTACGATATCCATTTGGTATTGAGCGCATATATTTGTGGTCAACAAACACTCCAAACTGTCGATGTTTTTCCAAGATTGACGCGCTCACGCCAATCACTGCGGTAACGTCCTTAGTTGCCTTTTGTCTGATTTTCCCGAGCATCGAACATGATGCACAGATCGAATTGCAATTTCCCGAAGCATTAAACATGGTTGACCGCGGGCACAGCAGATAATAATCACGAATTGTATGAACGACAGGAATTCCCAACTTTCTAGCCTCACGCCACACACCAGTCGAAAAACCGAGCAGATTGTTGGTATGAAAAATATCCGGCTGGAACTCCTCGATAATTCTCCTGATTGCTCTACGGGCAATCGGATTTTCTGAATCACAAAGATGCCATAGCGGCTTCAGGAATTTTGCAATCCACGGCTGCGCGAACGGAAAATAAATATTTGGCGTCCGGAGGTAAGTGCACTCAACGGAATTGATAAGTCTTGTTGTGCTGCCCGAAACTGGACTAAGTGAAACAACTTTAACTACATGACCATTTTTAGCCATTGACTCAGCGAGATATTGTACGGATCGCTCCGCGCCACCGCCGACGGTGTTAGGACTATAAAGCGAATTAACGTACAGAATCTTCATGTTATTACCTTTCTTTTTTACTCCCTTTACGGGAGACAACCACTACACCTCTGCGGCTTGCGCGCTCAATCGCGCCTGAATACCGACACGATATGCTGCACGCTGTATTGCCATGCTCACAAAGCGGCTGAAATTCTCACCCAAAACAATTGGGTCATGGTTTCTAGCAATATATTCACGTGATCGGACCGCGAGTTGATTAGAAAGCTCTACATCTTTCGAAAGAAAAACTATGAAATCAGCCATCTCTGCTGCGGTATGCGCAATTACCAAATGACTCATATGCTGAACGTTCAATCCTTCCGCACCCAAAGGTGTTGTGAGAACAGGCATTCCCAAAGACATAGCATCAAGAACCTTTGTTTTGACGCCAGTGCCCTCGACAATAGGCAAAAGCGCGGCGGAACATTTTTCGACAATCTGGCTATAGTCACTCACGAAGCCGTGAAGAACTATGTGAGGCGAGTCAGCTACCACATTGCGTGCCCGTTCGTCGTAACCGCCGACGGCGTGAATAGTCAAGTGACACCCCATCGCCTTAGTCACTGGGACAACTTCGGCCACAAGGAATCGCAAAGCTTCTAGGTTCTGCGACGTCTTTAGATTGCCAATAAAAAAAGCATCAATTGCACCGTCATTTCGAACGACATGTCGCCATTGATTCTTCGACAATTCAGCTGCCTGAGGATTTGCGTAAATTTCAGACCGTCCCGACATGGCCCGCAGAGACTCAGCTTCCGTCTCGGAAGTTAAAAGCAACACATCGAACAAAGACGATGCCGCGAGCTCCCTCTTAGCGATACGACGTGATTCTATTTTCAAAACGAGCCGTCGAAAATACGGCTCAACCAAGCGGAGAGCACTCGGAATTTTTCCCAAAAACGTGCCAAAAATTGTGTTTCTGTAGCCGTTTTTCAGAAATTGTCGATAGCGATCAGACAATAAATCATCAAGATCCAGAATTTTTGGAATTTCGAGACTCTCGCAATATTGGCCGGTTCTCAGCATATCTGCGACGACGACGTCAATTCCGGAACCAGCAGCCGTTCTAATAGCTGTCATCGCGCGCCCAGAAAAAAACAGGCTTTCTTGGAGGGAGTACCTAGGTCTGGTCATAATGTTTGAAATAATTTCCCAGATTTCTGGCATGGGAGCTATTTCGACTGACGAACATCCCATCCCCATCAACGCATCAGTGTCAATCGATTCATTTTTTTTGCACAGAACGATCAAATTTAAGTTTGCTTTCTCTGCAAGAAATCTGATGCTTTGTCCAATAATACGCTCGCGTCCACCAGTAGCAGGATATGGTGATCTTGATGCTAGATACAGCACATTCGGTCGCAATTCACTCATATCCCACCCCGGTTGTTGCAAATTATTAAAATGATCAGCCGGCATCGCAATAATTATTTCCGGCTGTTTTCTCTCTATTTCGTGACAATTGCAGCAGTCAGACCCGCGTTAATTCCTGGCAGCAAAAGACTTAGAACGCGACTGAATCTAACCAACCCATTGCTATCGACGTAGACGATATCTTTTGGCTCCAACTCAAATTGATTTGCCAATACCATTGAGACCGGAGAACTTGCGTCCAAGTGGTATACCATCGGCTCCGAGGTCGTTGAATCTCTAATAACGTACAACTGTTTAGCATCAGCGCTATTCGAATTTATGCTTCCCGCCTGCGAAACAGCGTCACTTAAAGTCAATTTCCCGGAGCGCATTGGGATGGCTAGTACTGGTTTCGCGACTTCACCCATTACGTACACACCGTTGTCGTCTCGGGCCAGCACTTTCAGGACATCGCCATTTTTCAAAATTATTTTCGACGGATTGGCGCCCCGCGCGATTATTTCGGGTAGATCAATCGAGTGCGATACTCCGTCGCGAATCAAGGTCATTCGGCTTTGATCCGCTGCAGCGCTGAACCCACCGGCTCGGCTAACCGCCTCATAAAGAGTCATCGGAATATCATTTATCACCTCAACTCCAGGCGTATGTACTTCTCCGTCCACGTAGATTTGCTGTGAGCGGAAGGATCCAATACGAACAGTTACCTGCGGATTCCTGAAGGTTTTAGACAAAACCTCGACTAGTGAAGCTCGGACTTGCTCTGGCCTCAGCCCTTTCACGTAGATGGATCCAGCGAACGGGAATTGGATATTTCCCGCTTGATCGACGATGAATCCGGAACTTGGGTCGGCCGGCCGAAGCGTTTGCTGCGACGCGAGTCCTTGGCTAGTCGCCAATTCAGGGTGATCCCAGACTGTTATTTGAAGCACGTCTCCCACACCAAGTCGATATAGCTCAGGGGCATCGGAAATTAGTGTGAAATCTTGACTTCCTTTATTCGCGATCGCGACCTTGATATCTTTCAACGTCGACGCGTTGATTTCTGTAATCGGTACTTGAGCAGGGGAAACGTTCTGTCTATCCGCAGAGCCCATCGAGACGTTCGACGGTTCGTGCATCCGCATTCCCGGTGCCATTACACATGCCTGTAACAGGCAGCCAATTGCCACCGTCGCAAAGAGACGGCCAACCCAACGCATCACGCCGCGAGTTTGTCCTTGACCGTTCAATTTCCTTTGGTTTCTCATAAATTGGCCTCCTTTATTCGTATGTCTCGAGCGCGAGCGTGCCTGTCATCGCCCTACGTTGAGATAAATCTCTAAACCGCGGAAGGGAAATTCATGCCCGCCGCGCTTGATTGCGCCGCGTTGTCCGAGCACTCCAATTACCCTTCCACGTACCATCCAATTACTTCGTCGTAGTCCCCGTCCCCCCACTCCCACCCGTCCCACCCGTCGACCCACCACTCCCACTGCCAATCGGCGCCGCCGCCCCAGCCGCCTGCGCGGCCGCAGCCAACGAAGCCGCCGGCTGCCCATTACTCGTAATCGCCCCAGCCGCGAGCAACGTATCGAGATCCGCATCAGCCCCCGGGGTGCCCGGCGTAAACGAAACCGTCAAGAACGAGGAAGAAGAAAGCGTGATCCCATACGTGTTCTTGATCAGCGTGACAACCGCCGCCTCAGCATTCGCAATCACCGTGCTATTCGACAGCGCGCTCTGATACGACGGATTAGAAGTAATCCCCGCAAGCAACCCACTAACCGTCGTGCCCAACTGCCCCGCGAGGTAGTCCAACAACAACTCCGTCAACGGCGTCACGTTGTACGTACCCGCACCAGCCGCAAACGAATGAATCGTGATCGCGCCGCCGGTTGCCGTAATCGTGCAAGGACCGTCAAACCCGAACGTCGCCGTATAAGCGCCGTTGGAATTGGCCGTAGCGCTACCCGAACCGTTCTTGCAAGTCAGGGTGATGCTCGCGTTAGCCAGCGCCACGCCGACAGCGGCTGTACCACCCACCGTCCCGACCGGCGAGCCGCCGCTATTGGTTCCACCACCGCATGCGACCAGCGCACTGGTCGCAAGCACTATCGATCCGAACTGCAGCGTGCGCAGCGTGGCGCCGTTTAGAAGCTTCATCGCCTATCTCCAGAGAAAGTCATTCACAATTGACCGGCACCAATGCCCGTCCGTCGCTTACACCCTGCAAACCGTTTCCGCAGACGCCATGTGAAAGCGCCGCGCCCGTCGATACAGCCGGTACACCCGCTTGCGGCTTCGGCTTCGTTTCGCCACTACCGGGGCGCCCATAACGCAGGTACGCATCACGCATCCGGTAAAGCTGGGTCGAGAAGTACTCACCGCTAAAGCGGCCCTGATTCAGCAGGAACTGCTGCGTGCTGTACGGGAAGGTCATGTTCTCCGCTCCATTGGCCGACAGATAATTCGTCGATCCCACCCGCGTGCGGAAATCAAGCCCGAACTCTTCGGAGCCATACACCTGACTGATCCCCGGCTTCATCCCCTGACGCAACGTCAGCGGGAAGCTGATTGCGGCGCCCACAAACGTGCCCTGCCCGCTATGTTCGCCATGCACGCTCACCGAAACGTCGTCGAACCAGCGCGTCAGCGTCGCGACCGGCCCCTTGTCTCCACCCACAAAGCGCGCCACGCCCGCTTCGATCCACAGCTTCCAGGACGGCTGCACCCAGCGGTACGTCAGCTCGGCATTCTTCACGCTCGGCAATTCGTCATGGCCGGGCTCATGGTGCAAATAGGCAAGCCGCAAGCGGATCAGGTCGGGACGGCCCGGCACGAACACCGTTGTTTCGTTTTGCACGCCCACATACGAGTAATCGAACTTGCCGACCGACGCCACGTTGAACACTTGCGGAATGATCCAGAAGCTTTGTGCCAACGCAACCGCATTCAGACCGCCGCGCAGGCGGTAATTGCTGAACACGCGGCCCTCATCCATGTTCTTCGTGTTGTAGATCGGTGCGATGTAACTCGCGTACAGCTCCGCACCACGCCACAGCGGCACGAACCCTTCAATGTTGGCGCCGAGCGAAATGTCGAAGTTGCCGTACTCGGTGCCGTACAGGTAACTGACGATCGGTTCGATCTGAATGCGCGTCAGCCCATGCGTATGCCCGTTGCCATGCCATGCGATCGAATCCGCGTCGTAAGTCAGACGCGCGCGCATCGTCATTGATGCGCTTGCGGCCGTTGGCGCACCGCCCGCAACGAACTGCGCAAACGCATCGCGATCGACAATGACCTCGCCTAACGGCTCATTGGCCTTCTTGATCACCACATGAATCTTGTCCGTCCCGTGCGGCGCATTCACGCTTGCCACACCAAGCACAATGCCGAGCGCGTCCGCTTCGTTCTGGTTGTAGCGATGGTTCTCGTACTCGACCACCAGATCGCGACCGCTCATCCCGACACGCACACGCTCGAGGCCGGCGGCAAAGAGTTGCGCGGCGATTTCGTCGAGCGCGGAGGTGTCCAGCGCTTCCGGAATGGCGGGAGACTGCGCATCCGACGATTTGGCCGTCACATCACTCAGCATTACAGACGCATACGACTGCAGTGGCGGCACATACGTAATCGGTGCCGCAGCCAGCGGGTTGTTGCTGGCTGTGGCGGCACGCATGTCCACCGGTTGCAGGCTGGCGAGGCGGATCGGACCGTCATCGTCGGCGTCCGCAGTCTGCGTGACCGGCACCTGTGGGCCCTCGCACAAACCGTCTGCACACCGCGCACTGCTAAAGCGTTTGCCCAGCGGAATCTGAATGGCTACCGAGAACGACGTGCGCGGCGACACACCATCCGTCGAGCGGATCGAACGCATGAACGTGCCGATCACGTTCGCATCGGCGAGCCAGCTAATCCGCGGAGACTGATAGCGCACGCCGGCGTAAGGCGTCTTCGAATCGTCTTCTGCAAGCAGCGACAAGCCGGTGTTCCACAGCGAGACCTGCGCGCCGCCGAACAGACCATCGAGGCGATCGCCCTGTCCGTAACCGGCGGTCAACGTCACCGGTCCAAATGCTTGCGACACCACGCCGTACTTCGAACGGAAGAAATGCGTCTGGCCGCCAATGTCGCTAATGCCGAATGCAATGCTCGGCTGATACTTGAAGAACCTCGGTACTTCGAGCTTGACATCACCCATCAGGTGACGAAACAGGAAGTGGTCGGCGCCGCTGAATGGCGCGTGGACATCAGCCGGGTAATTGGCGAGTCCGCCGGAGAACTCCACATAAGGCAGCAACCCCACCGCGCCCCAATACATTTGCGCGCCCGTCGCTTTCTTCCCGTAGCGCGGATCGATGTAGTTGTTGTACTGCGCCTCCACCGTCCCTTCGGGCAGTGCAAACGCATACGGAATGACCAAACCGCCCGCCTGCCCGAGTGCATTGAGCGCAGGGTCGGCCGCGTGCGCCGAAGCGGAAAACGCTAAGGCTGCAGCAAGCGTCAACGCGCTCGGCGCCGATCGGGGTTGTTGTCCGCGTAATTTCATGGCCATGTGTTTTTATTGTGTGCAGTGTCAGTACGCGTTGCTATGAACCAGACCCTTCGCTATCGTCGCCGCGACAATCCGCATGTCGAGCCCGAACGACCAATTGCGCAGGTAATACAGATCGTGTTCGACGCGTCCTTGCATCTTCTCGATCTGGTCTGTCTCCCCTCTGAATCCGTTGATCTGTGCCCATCCTGTGATCCCCGGCTTGATCCGGTACCGATGGATGTAGCCGTTCACCACTTTCTGATAAAGCTCGTCATGTTCAATCGCATGAGGCCGCGGCCCCACTACCGACATATCGCCGCGCAGTACATTGAAGAACTGCGGCAACTCATCCAGGCTAGTACGCCTGAGAAACGCACCCACTCGCGTAATACGCGGGTCCCCTCGTGTGGCCTGTTTCACCACGCCCGTTTCTACGGCGTGAGGACGCATCGAGCGAAACTTATAGATCTTGAAGATGCGTCCATCCGCACCCTTGCGCTTCTGCGTGAAGAACACGGGTCCACGCGAAGACAGCTTGACGGCAATCGCAATCGCGATCAGCAACGGGGCAAGCGCAGCCAGCGCGCAAGCCGCGAATGCACGATCGAAAATCTCTTTCTTCACTAAGGCGCGAGCCGGCACCGGCGACGCAACCAGGTTGATCGCGGGCATACCGATCAAATCGATCATGCCGCTATCGAACAGCGCAACGCTGCGCATATCAGGTACAAAGCGCACGTTCACGAGGTCGTCGCGAAACTCAGCCACAAAGCGCGACAGCGTGCGTTCCTCGGAAAGCGGTAACGCAAGCCACAACTCCTGCACATCGTTGGATCTCACGTAGGCGGCGAACTTGGTGATGTCGTCGTACACCGGCACACCTGAACCTATCGTCCCCATCACCGGCCGCACATCAAAGGCCGCCACTGCACGAAATCCACTAGTCGTCGAGCCCTCGATATTGCGCACGACCTGGTGGCAATGCGACCCACATCCCACAACCGCAACCCGGCGGAGATTCATCCCTGCGTGCCGGACGCGTGCGAGCACGGCGCGCACAGCCAGACGCGACCCAATCAGCGCACCGCCCGTCATTGCCATCCAATAGGCAAACCAGAGGCGCGAGATGAAATCCGTACGATGCAGCGAGAACATCAGTGCGAGACCACAGCCTTGAACCACGAACCACGCTAGCGATACCTGACCGGCCATGCGCAGCATTGCCCGTCCACGCCATGAGCCGTACACGCCGAATGCGGGGAACAGAACCAACGTAAACGCCGCAGCAAACGCAACGAAGGCGGTATCGATACGGCTTTGCATGAGATCTTCAAATCGCACTTGCGAAGCGGCCACCGCCCCGGCGACGACGAGCATCACGTCGAGCAAGCGCGCGATCAGGCTTTGCAACCCCGGTATCGTTCTTCTTTGCTGCGCAAAATTCGCCGTATCCATTTTTATCCCCCACGCTGGTCTCTCGCGCCAAACGTTCTTGTCGAGCTGCTCAACTTGTGTTCGCTTCAACAGCTCATGTCGCTCGTACTTCCACCACCACGCTCTTCGCAACAACACCACCCCGGCACGCGAAGAAGCACGCAATGCAAAACAACCTGGATGTCACTCATCCAGCGCGAAACCAAGCGACTGGACGTTCCTGAACAACGATGGGGGATTGACTACCAGCCATTCGCACCCGTCCAACCTGGGTACTCAGGCAAAACGCCGCCACGATGAATCCGAACAAAAGATCACACCGCTTGTGCGTTGAGGAAACCGACCTGATAACCCCCGACCAGGCCAGTCGTTGATTCGAACTTCACCAACACTTACTGCTTGTCTTGTCAGTCTTGTGCACCGCACACCCTATAAAGCAGCAAGCATGCCAATCTTTAAATTTCTTTCACAATTGGTCCGGGCACATCGGGCAAGCGCTTGTTAGATATAAGTTTTCGTCCGAACCAGTTGTTCGGAAAACGAGTGAAAAAAGACGCGGAATCGTGTGCGGTAACGCGCCCGTTACGTAACACCGCCCGTAACGGTCTCGATCGATTGGGGGACGTCAGTGGGAAGTTGCGAAGCGCGGTAAATGTCTGAGGAAAGGAGAGTGGAGAGGGGCTTTTGTGCAGCGCGAGCAGCGCTCTAAATGTGAGTCGAATCGCCTCGACGGTCGATTCATCAGAGCAGCACGCGTCGATACGGTCGCGAGCAGTCACCGGTCGTTTTAAACAATTCGCGTCAAGACTTCTACTTTGGGCACATGGTTTGCTCAACCCCAAGGCATCGATACTGCCTTTTCGCAAGCTCGCCTAAACCGCGTGCTCCATGGCTGTCGTGACAGGCGGGTCCTGTGAACCTAAGCGGAGGTTATTAATATGTTGGGAACCATTCTTCTGATTGTGCTGATCCTTATCCTCATCGGTGCGTTTCCGACGTGGCCGCATAGCCGTTCATGGGGTTACGCACCGACCGGTGGTATTGGCATCGTGTTGATCATTGTGATCGTGTTGCTCGTCGCCGGCGTGATATAGCCGAATTGAAGTAGTCAGGTCAGCAGTAAAACTGAACGGGCACGCCGGATGCTGAGTCACCATCGTATTCAACCGTTGATACGAAAGGAGATCACATCATGCCTTACCTACTTGGCTGGCTTCTCGGCGTCCCGTTGATCGTACTGGTCATCCTGTACCTCATTTTCCACTAATCCTTTGCAACATAAGCAGTTCACCTGAAGATCAATCCGCGCGGCCCTGCCTGTCCCGGCGGCCGCGCGCCTCCCGAGACGTTCGCACCCTGCGTGTCACCCTCCTCCCGTCAGCGCAAAAATCACGCGTCGACATACCTGCCTTTTCACTTGCGCTGTATAAAACGGTGCGTAAAACTAGGCCTGTTAGCCCGCGCAAAATGCCATATCTGCATACGCACGCACACGCTGCGTACGAGCAAGGAGGGACCGATGGCAAACAACGAATACACGCTGTCACACCAGGACGTGGTGAAGGCAGTGATCATTCATCAGAATATTCATGAGGGCTTCTGGACGCTGAACATCAATTTCAACGTCGCCGCCACGCATGGTCCGCTCGTGCCGGACCCCTGCCTCGCCGTAACGATCAAGGGCATCGGTATCATGCGGGCCTCGCCTGCCGATCCACTTGCCGTCGACGCCACCCTCGTCAATCCGACGGCGCCTGAACCCGTTGTGAGCGCTGTGCATATAGCGGCCGCCGTCAATGGCGCGCACGAAGGCGGCATGCAGTTCTGTCGCGACGTGTATCGCAATGTCGCCGTACAAAGTGCGACCAGAGCGCCGACCAAGACAAGCTGAAGAGCGGGAGAAGTTGTTGATTTGCTGGCGTTGCGCGTCGCCGCCGCGGCACTCGAAGATCGTTCAAGGAACGCGTACGGACGGTTGGTGTCGGCAAGAATTCAGTTAAGAAAATGCACCATGCCCGGCGAGCGCGTCTTCCGGCGCGGGTAACACCGGAATCCGCCCGCGTGCTGCTTTTCCTGTGAAGGCAGCGAGACACCGGATGGCAGCTTGTGGCCGCGCAAGACCGCAGGCCCGAGGCCGGCGACCCGGACGGTTGTCCCGGGCACGGATGCACCCTGAAAATATACCCGGACGCAGGCTGGATATGCTTCCTAAAGCGATACGCCCACCCGTCTGACGCAGGACGATCTTCCTTTAAAATGGCATTTATCTGAATAAACTTCCGAGAATGCCATGACCGCCCGAAATCGCCCACTGGACAACCAGGATCGGAAGATCATGCGCGAGTTGCAGAAGAACGCGCGCCTGAGCAATGCCGAACTCGCCGAACTGGTCGGCATGTCGACCACGGCGTGCTGGAATCGCACGCGTCAGTTGGAGACGGAGGGGTACATCCGCGGCTACGTCGCGTTGCTCGATCAGCAGAAACTGGGCTTCGCCGACGTGGTGCTGCTCGAAGTCACGCTCGACCGTCACGACGACGACGCCCTCGCCCGCTTTGGCGCCGAACTGGCGACGTTGACCGAAGTGCTGGAGGCGTATCTGGTGTCAGGCGATTACGACTACCTGGTCAAAGTGGCAGTCGACGGGACGGCCGGCTACGAGCGGTTTCTGCGCGAGAAGCTCTATAAAATCGCGGGCATTCGCCATAGCCGCTCGATGTTTGCCCTCCGCTGCATGAAGAGCATTCCGTCGATTGCGATCTAGTTCGGTTTGCGGAAGAAACAGCATAGAAGCGCCGCGCAGTCCGATGTGGACCGCCACGCGATCGCTGCCTCCACAGCATTCGCGCGGCCCGGCGCTTCCAGACATCACGTTGCGCCATTCAGTGCTTATGGTGCAGCCAGTCCTTGATCGGATGCGCGTGCAGCCAGCGGGCGACCGGCCGGTCGTTGTGTTCCCGCCTGTAACGTATCGCGGTAAATATCACGATGCATAGCACCACCGCGATTCCCACTACAAAACTGGTCATCGACTCGGTCATGGCAACCTCCTTTGAGGTCAGAACCATGCCTGTATTTTAGGTGACCAGAGAAATAGCGACTGCCGTTCTCATTCGTCTGCGGGGACCGCGACTCGTCGCAGCACGGTCATCGGACCGAGCCTCTTGATGACTTCCATCTGGGCTGCGTCTCGCACGAAGAGCGATCCCGCGAACCCCAGCGCATTCACCGAAATTCCCTCGACACGTTCCGAAGACCTTGGCACGAGCAGCATCCATCGAGGAGCGACAAGCAGGTTGTACGGTGCCGACTGATGAAGTTCTCCGTTCGCCTCAACCGCTTGCAGGCCAACCGCTTCGAGCAACGTGTGGTAGCAATCGAAAGCGGCGTGTGCGGCGTGCCTTGAGGCGGCAGGCGCCAGTTCCAGATGGGCGAACGCGTGCCTGAAATCCAGACCGGGTACCTTGCGAATCGGACCGTCCATGCACGCGGATGCAAGAACGGACTCAATAGGGAGCGGCGGGCCTGATTCTCCAAGCGGCAGCGGCACGATCTGCAGATGCTTGTGGAGTTGACTCGCGCCGGCCTCCACGCCGCCGTTATAGAAACCCAGACCATCGAACTCAGCCATGCACTCGACCAATGCAGCAAAGTCCGTCAGATCGAGCAGCGTGTCCTGCGACTTGAAGCTGCGGGTGACGATCAGGAGATGATGGTCGATGACGTTGAACTTGTTGAGCAAGGCGACGTGAGTGTCCGAGATATCGGCCACAAAGAGGTCCGGGTCATAAGGCAGGAACGGATTGAACGCACTGCGCGCCCCGGCGTTGGGCTTAGGCGCTTGCCGGGCTTCCTCCTTGCGAGTGAGGCTTGAGACCTCGCGGACCAGGAAGCGTACGCCACCTTCTTCGATCAGCGTCTGGGTTGTCTCGATCGGTCGCAGCGCACCACGACGCAGCGCATGCTCAGTCTGGCGCAGGATGGCCGGCCACAGGGTGCCAGACTGGAGATGTAGAGGCTCCATGGATCAGGCCAACCGGCGTGCATCTCGCGAACGCGCACGTCGCAAACGCGCACGCCGCGGAATAAGCGTAACCACACCTACGCTTTGTAACCAATCGCGCGTAACAGGTCCTTGCGCCATTGAACGTCCTCCTCGTTTTCCACGCCGAGCGGCGGGAACCCGTCGACCACACCCAGGATACCGCGCCCCTGATCTGTCTCGGCAACCAGAATCTGCGTGGGATTCGCCGTCGCACAGAAGATCCGGCATACCTCCGGCACAGCCTTTATCGCGTTCAGCACATTGACCGGGAAAAAGCCATCGCCCAAAAAGATCAGGAAGCTATGGCCTGCCGCGATGGTCATGGCATTCCGGCACGCCAACTCGATCAGTTCGGCGTCGGTGCCGGACCGGCGCACGAGGCGCTTGCCCGATGCTTCACAAAAGGCCAAACCAAACTTGATACCCGGAACGGTACCCACAAGGGCCTCGTGCAGGTCCTCGACAGACTTGATGAAGTGGCTTTGCCCCAGAATGAAGTTCATCGCCTCGGGTTTGTCGATTGTTACCGTAAGCATTTGCATATCGGACCTCGCTCTGTGGCGTCAGGAACACCGGGGGAAGGTTGCCTTCGTCAGCGAATGTCAACTCGTCCAATTTCGCCAGACAGCGGATGCCTTCCACAATCAAGCCTAGTACGAACCCGTCGTCAGCGGAAGCGCGGGTCGCGGGTGGCGCCGTAGTACCAGCGCGAACTGGCTGCGATGAGGCGTATGTCTGCGCATTTGCTGCACTAGAATTAATTTTCAGACTACCGGAAAGCGCCGGCGAGCCGTAGCTGGCCAGCGCAGGTGGAATTCGTGTTGGAGAAGCGCAATGCCGACGTACCAATATCGTTGCGAGAAATGTGGCGAGTTGTTCGAACACGCTGAACATCTCGCGGAACATGAGATCGCCCATCCGGTTTGCCCGAAATGCGGAAGCGAGGCGTGTCAGCACGTACCGACACCATTTGTCGCCAAGACGTCGAGAAAGAGCTGAGATCTGCTCCTTGAGCCCCCGCCAACGCTGGATGATTTTCGTCGCAAGCACAGGCGGCGCGCTCGAGGTATTCGATTTCGCCGTCTATGGTTTTTTCGCACAAAGCATCGGCCGCGAATTCTTCCCGGCACGAATGGGCGTGCCCGCAGAGACACTGTCGTTCGCGGTCCTGGCGGCCGGTTCCATGTCGAGGCTCGTGGGCGGCATCTTTCTCGGCCGGCTGGGCGACAAGTACGGCCGGCGCATTGTTTTCGCCTCGTCGGCGATGGTCGCTGCAGTGTCGACGTTGCTCATCGCAATACTTCCTTCATACGAATCACTGGGCGTTGCCGCGCCAATGCTCTTGGTTCTGCTACGAATCACACAGGGTTTGTGCCTGGGCGGTGAATTGCCGGGAGCAGTTATCTATGCCGTTGAAACAGCGCACGCGAAACCCGGGATCTTATGCGGCATGGTGTTTCTCGCTGTCAATATTGCGCTCATGCTTGCTATCAGCATCAATCTCGGCGTGCAGATGATTTTTACTTCAGATCAGGTCCGCGCATTCGGATGGCGGATCGGCTTTCTGGTTGGCGGTCTTCTAGGTCTGCTGAGTTTCGTTGTGCGGCGCACGTTGGCGGAAACCGATGAATATGCGGGGAGAGTGAGCGCCCGGCACCGGGAGCCGCTTGCTGTACTGTTCCGCAAGCATGCCGCGTCCGTGCTGACGGGCGTCGCTGCGGCGTCACTGGTGGGGGCGTCCAGTGGTCTCTTCGTGGCGCACATGCCAGCCTATCTTCAGACGCTGCACTATGACCCGCGGAAGATTGCGAGCGCCCAGACCCTGTATGTAACCGCCATCTCGGGCTGCATCCTAGTCACAGCGTACTTAGGCGATCTGCTGTCGCGACGTTACGTCTTCATGTCGGGGGCCGTACTGTCAGCGCTGTTCGCCCCTTTCTTTTACGTTGCGGTGACGCGTCATCAGGCCAGCTTGCCCCTGCTGTTTCTGATGGCCGGTGTCGTCGCCTCGTGTGCAAATGGAACCTACGCGTGTGCGATTGCGGAGATGTTTCCCGTCGACGTGCGATTCAGCGGCCTCGCCACCACTATGAATGTCGGTCTGGCTGCGCCGATGGCAATAGCGCCGCTCGCCGCAAGCATTCTTGCATCCACAACGAACTGGACATTTGCACCCGCGCTTGTCATGGTGCTTTGCGCGACATTCGCATTCGTTGCGTCGTTCCGAATGAAGCGTCACCGCCAGGAGGCCATAGGCGTCAAAATGGGCAATGAGTCGCTGTTGCAGGAGCGCAAATGAATCCTCAGGAGTTCGTCAGGATTGGCGACACCGAACTCGATATCCAGCGCTACGAATTGCGTCGGGCTGGACAGCAGATCCCTCTCGAACGCCTGCCGATGGAGTTGCTGATCCTGATGGCGTCCCGCGACGGACAACTCGTGACGCGCGCAGACATCGTCAGGGCGCTATGGGGAGGTAACGCTTTTCGCGAAACGGACAACAGCATTAATACAGCAATTAGAAAAATCCGGATTGCGCTAGACGAAAATCCCGATCACCCATTGCATCTGACAACAGTCAAGGGGAAGGGGTATCGCCTGAACGGCACGCGGACGTTGTCCGAAGAGCCTTTGCATATTCCCGCGGAAGCGGTCCGCGTGCTGGTGCTGCCCTTCGAAAACAAGACCGGCGATTCAAGCGAAGACAGTCTCTGCGACGCGCTCGCGGACGAGACCTCCGCCAACATCGGGGTGCTCAATCCCGAGCAGATTCTCGTCATTGCCAGGACAACGGCCGCCCGCTACCGGCGGGTAAATAAGAGCATCGCGGAAATCGCGCACGAGCTGTCAGTCGACTATGTGCTCGAAGGTTCGCTGACACGGGACGGAGGAAGGGTTCGCATCCTGGCGCACCTGATCCGCTGCGTCGATCAGGTGCAGATCTGGAGCCGTGCGCATGAACCGATGACACGGGGCGCACTGGATATCCAGAAAGAGGTCGGAACCGCCCTTGCTCAGGAGGTCTCGCCGGCGCTCGCGCAACAGCAGCAACACATGCTCGCAAGGCGTCTGCCGGTCGATCCGATGGCGCACGATGCCTACCTGCGTGGCCGATACTACTGGACCCGGCGCGTTCATTTCGATGCGGGGTTCGCCGCACATCATGCGTTAAACGACGAGGACTTCATTCGCGCGCGGAACTACTTCGAAAGTGCTGTCGATCGGGACCCGACCTACGCGCTCGGCTACGTCGGCTTGTCGAATATCTTCGGCTCGACCGCCACGCATGGGTTCTACGCGCCGTCGCAGGGTTACCCCAAAGCGCGCGAATCGGCACTTCGCGCTCTGGAACTCGACGCAAATCTTCCGGAGGCTCACCAGGCGCTTGCCGGTGTGCACTACTTCTACGACTGGGACTGGCTCCGTGCGGAAGCCGAGTTTCTGAAGGCATTGCGGCTCAACCCGAGCCATGCGGAAACCAGCCGCCTGTACGGACGGCTTCTACTGGTGCTCGGGCGAGAAGCGGAGGGAAGAGCGCAGTTCGAGCTCGCCGAAAGTGTGGACCCACTGGGGTTCGAAGGTTCGCGCGTGTTCGGTCTTATACAGTCGGGCAGATACGAGGAGGTCATCCGCGAATATCTCGACACCGGGCACGGGAATAGATCGCCGTTGATCTACCAGTTGCTGGCTACTGCATTCGAAGTCCAGGGGCGGCACGAAGAGGCGATCGAAGCGACCGTCGATGCGTTGACACGGTGCAGCGAGTTCGCCCGGGCGGCGTCCATTCGGGCGATCTGGGACTCTGGTGGCTATCAGAAGGTTCTGCAGTGGTATCTGCAGGATTTACAGGCAAGGAGCCGAAAGCGCTATACATCGCCGCTCCTGTTTGCGGAATTGTACGCACGCCTCGCACAACCGGACGAGATGTTTCACTGGCTCGAGGCCGCGGTTGCCGAACGCTCGCCGCGATTGTGTGAACTGCGCACTAACCCATGGTTCCAGCACTATCGGTCGACGGGACGGTTCCGGAAAGTCGAAAAGCATGTTGGTTACTGATCGGGCGGTCGTGGCAAAGCCCGGAAGAAGCCTATGCATGCGGCTTGTCGACTTGGTACCGTTGGGCCTCCACTTGCACCGTCATACGTTGCGCGTATTACGCCCTTCGACGTGAAGGCCGGCGGGCGGCGCACGGCGCCGGTTCTTCATTGGCCGTGGTAGAGGTCGCCCCACAGGCGGCTTTGTTCTCCGCTTTGCCGTGAACGAATAAGGTCCTGGTAAACCTGTTGTCGCGTGAGCTTCGCTGCGGATCCTGATTCGCCTGCCGACGAGCTGGTTGTGCCGCCGACGTCCTGAGCGGCAGGTGGTGTTGCAGACTGCACCGGGTTGTCTTGCGCCCACGCTTGTCCAAAAAAGAGGGCGACGGCGCACGTCGCCACGAGTCGAAGTGTTTTCATGTTGACTGACTCCAGCAAGGTAATGCGGGCACGGTCAACAGACGAACAAGCGGTTGGCCGCAATGGCGTTTCGAACGACTTCGCACACGGCGTCTCGTTCGTAGCGCTTGTCTCATGTTGCGGTCGGACTACCGAAATCACTATCGAGGCAATCTGAAGAAATCGTTAACTTGCACGGGCCCGCACACACGCGAGGCGGTAGGAGCGAAGCGTACGGGCGAAGCGCAGTCGTAAGCATGTGCTGACGACATAGTAAACTGCGTCAATCAGGAAGTGATCCTTGTCCGGCACGGCTGGCCGCGCCGGATATCGCATGTGAACGCAACAGCACAAGGACCTCATGAGTCGTCTCGTCGTCGTTTCAAATCGCACTGCCGACCCTCGCAAGCCTGCAGCCGGCGGACTCGCCGTAGCAGTACGAGAAAGCCTGCAACAAACTGGCGGGCTCTGGTTCGGCTGGAGCGGCAAGATCCGGGAAGCTGCGGATGGCACGCAATCCGGCCAGGGGGAAGTTCATGTCCAAACGGCCGGCAACGTCACGCTTGCGACGCTTGATCTGAGCCGCGAGGATCACGACACGTATTACCTGGGCTACTCCAACGATGTCCTGTGGCCGGTATTCCACTACCGGCTGGACCTGGCCAATTTCGACACGCGATTCGCAGCGGGCTATCGCAGGGTCAACCAGTTATTCGCGCAAAAACTGCTGCCGCTCCTGAAACCGGACGACCTCATCTGGGTTCACGATTACCAACTGATCCCGCTCGCGGCCGAATTGCGCGCCATGGGATGCACCAACCGCATTGGCTTCTTCCTGCATATTCCGATGCCGCCGCCGCTGATCATGGCAGCGATTCCGGAACACGAATGGCTGATGCGCTCGCTCTTTGCATACGATCTGGTGGGCTTCCAGAGCGAAGCCGACCTGACGCATTTTTCTCACTACGTCGAATCGGAAGCGCACGCGCAACGCTTGAGTCCGGATCGCCTTCGGGCATTCAATCGAACGCTGCGGGTCGGCGCCTATCCCATCGGCATCGACGTCGACGATTTCAAGCGTCTTGCCGACTCGAAGGAAGGCCGCGACATGTTCGTCCGGATGCGTGACGAGTATTCGCGGCGGCGTTTGCTGGTAGGCGTCGACCGGCTGGACTATTCGAAGGGGCTGCCGCAACGCGTCCATGCTTTCCGCGAGCTGCTGACCTACTACCCGGAAAACCGCGATAGCGCGACGCTGATCCAGATCGCTTCCCCGAGCCGCGAGGACGTCGGTGCCTACGACGATCTGCGGCGTCAGATGGATAGCCTGTGCGGCGCGATCAACGGCGACTTTGGTGAACTGGACTGGATGCCGGTACGCTACATTCATCGGAACGTGGCCCGTAAGCGCCTGCCAGGTCTTTATCGCGCGAGTCGGGTGGCGCTCGTCACGCCCTTGCGGGACGGGATGAATCTGGTCGCAAAGGAATTCATCGCGGCGCAGGACGCTGCCGACCCAGGCATGCTGGTGCTTTCGCGTTTTGCCGGGGCCGCCGAGCAATTGAAGGAAGCGCTGCTGGTCAATCCCTACGACACGCAAGGCACGGCGCAGGCCATTCAGCGGGCGCTAACCATGTCGCTCGACGAGCGGATCAACCGGCATGAAGCGCTTCTTAACCGCATCCGCAAGTTCGATGTGCACTGGTGGAGTTCGACGTTTCTGCAAGCGTTGGAAGACTGCGAGCCGAATGAAGTGACGGAGAACGGCATAGGCCGAACATCTGGCTGAACACCGGCGACTGCCAGACGCCAGACGTCGCGCCTGGCGTCCGCCTTCAACGCCTGTCAGGCAGCAGGATCCGCTCGTCCACCTGACGGATATCCCTGTGCCCGCAGAAGGCCATGGTGATGTCCAGTTCCTTCTGGATGATCTGCAGGCACCGGGTAACACCCTCCTCTCCCATTGCACCTAACCCATAGAGGAAGCTGCGGCCGATCAGCGTACCTTTCGCGCCGAGCGCAACGGCTTTCAGCACGTCCTGTCCGCTGCGGATGCCGCCATCCATCCACACTTCGATGCGCGAGCCGACCTCGCGTGCGATCTCGGGGAGCACCGAAATCGAAGAAGGCGCACCGTCGAGTTGACGGCCGCCGTGGTTGGAGACGATCAACGCGTCAGCACCGCTGTCGGCAGCAAGGCGCGCATCTTCGACATCCATGATGCCTTTCAGAATGAGTTTGCCGCCCCACATCTTCTTGACCCACTCGACATCTGCCCAGCTCAGCGCCGGATCGAACTGCTCGGCGGTCCACGAGCTCAGGGACGACAGATCGCCCACGCCCTTCGCATGACCGACGATGTTGCCGAAGGTGCGCCGCCGGGTGCCGAGCATGCCGAGGCACCAGCGCGGTTTGGTCGCGAGGTTGATGAGGTTCGCAGGGGTCAATTTGGGCGGCGCCGACAACCCGTTCTTGATGTCCTTGTGGCGTTGGCCGAGGATCTGCAGGTCCAGCGTCAGCATCAAGGCGCTGCACCGTGCCGCGCGAGCGCGCTCGATCAGCCGCATGATGAAATCGCGGTCGCGCATCATGTAAAGCTGGAACCAGAACGGTTGGGTGGTCTGGGCGGCCACGTCCTCGATCGAGCAGATGCTCATCGTGGACAAGGTGAACGGGACGCCGAACTTCTCCGCCGCGCGCGCCGCCAGGATTTCGCCGTCGGCATGCTGCATGCCGGTCAACCCCGTCGGCGCGAGCGCCACGGGCATGGCGGCCGCCTGACCGATCATTTCCGTGCGCGTGCTGCGGCCCGCCATGTTGACCGCCACGCGCTGGCGCAACTTCAGGCGTTGGAAGTCGCTTTCATTGGCGCGGTAGGTACTTTCGGTCCACGAGCCACTGTCGGCGTAGTCGTAGAACATGCGCGGCACACGCCGCTCGGCAAGCACGCGTAAATCTTCGATGCAGGTGATGACAGGCACGGTTTCTCTCAGCGCAGGGAACAAGCGATGAGTGTACGTGCTTAAGACACTCGCCTGGAACTCCGGGAATACCTGGGGATCATTCAGTCAGGCTCCGCGTAACGGCTTCTGGCAAGCCGCCAGCACCGCGCCGGCCGCGAGCAGCAAGGCGGAATAGACCAGCCCGCGTGCGAGACCCGCGCCATCCGAGACCCAGCCGATCACCATCGGCCCGACGATCTGTCCGAACGCGAACACGATCGTGAATGCGCTGATGCCCTTGCCCCAGTGGCTCGCCGGCAGATTGTGGCGCACGAAAGCCGTGGTCGACGCCACGGCCGAGAGAAACGTCGCGCCGAACAGCACGCCGGAGACAAACGCCACCCACGGTTGCGTGAACAACGCGGGCAACAGTGTCGCCACCGCGAGCAACGCGTTGAGTATGGCGAGCGCGTGGCCGCCGCGCATGCGGTCGAGCAGACTGGACCACAAGCGTGCCGAAACGACCGTCGCCACGCCTAGCAACAGGTAGAAGCCTGTCACCACCACCGCGCTCATGCCCGCATTGCGCAGCAGCGCGACGATGAACGTCATGTAGCCGATATAGCCGACGCCGAACAATCCGTAGCCCGCCAGTGCGGGGCTGAAACGCGGCCAACGTGGCGCGTCGGCGGTATCGGAAGCATGCGCGGTCGAGGACCCCATCGCGTGCACGCTTTCGATTTTTCTAGCGGCGCCGATGGCGATCGCGGAGAACACCGCGCACGCAACGGCCAGCGCGAACCACGCAAACTGCCAGCCATGCACGACGTTGAAAATCGTCAACGGCACGAGTACCGACGAAGCGACGATGCCCCAACCGGTCCCGCCGTAATACAAGCCGAGGACAAGCCCCGCATCGTGCGGTCTCGCCGACGCAAGCCGCGCCGCCAGCACGCCGCCGCTGACGAAAACCGCCGCACTGCTCACGCCGGTGATCACGCGCAGCGCGAGTAGCGAATGCGTGTCGTCCAGCAAACCGCTGATGGCCATCAGCAGCGCAGTGGCCACGCAGCCCGCGCCGAACAATGTCCCGGCCGACCAGCGGCGCGCGAGCCGCGGAAAAGCCAGCGCGCCCAGCAGATAGCCCAGCGCATTGGCGGTATTCATCGCGCCGGCTTGAGCAAAGCTCCAGCCGAGGTCGAGTTTCATCGACGGCAACAGCAACGCGTAAGCGAAGCGCGCGAGGCCCAATGCGATCGCGCTGCCTAAGGACAGGCCGGCGGCCAGCATCAAGGTGGGGAGGCGCTGCGCCGCTTCGGTGGGCGTGGCGGTCGATGCGGCGTCGAGAGATTTTGTCGGCATTGGCTAGCGTGGGTAGACAAGGATGCGGCAGGCTTGCTGCGGCATTTCGCCATCATATCTGGGGGCGCTCCCCTCGGCTGACGGTTAGTTGCGGATCAGGCGCCCGACGCCCAGCTGCAAGGCCTTCTGGCCGCGCGCAGCCAGTGCCGAACCTCAGTTCAATACTCTGTCAAATTCATTTTCTAAATGCGAATGATTTGCATTTACCTTGAAATTGGCTCATCATGACACCCATGACACCCGCCGACTCCGAAATCATGATCACGCTAGATATCAGCCGCCCAGAAACCGAAAGCCAACGCACAGCCGCCACCGCGACGCCTGACACCGCCGCCGGATCCAAGACGACGGCCGCACTTGAAGTGCTGCTGTCGCGCCAATCCCAATGGCCGCTCACCGAACCGGCCCCGGCCGACGCCGAGCTCGATCTGATCTTCGATGCGGCCTTGCGCGCGCCCGATCACGGCAATCTGCGGCCGTGGCGCTTCGTGACGATCCGCGGCGACGCACGCGGCCAGCTCGGCGACGTGCTGGTCGACCTCGCCTGCGCCCGTTCGCCGGGCGACCCGCGCTCCGCGCATGCGCATCGGCGGCAGAAGGCTTACGCGGCGCCACTTGTGATCGCGCTCGGCGCGGCGCTGTCGGCCCATCCGAAGATACCCGAGGTCGAGCAATTGCTGGCGGTCGGCGCAGCCACGATGAACATGCTGAATGCGATCCACGCGCTCGGCTACGGCGGCTTCTGGTCCACGGGACCGGACAGCTATGAAGCGCAACTGCACGACGCGTTGGGCTTCGCACCGAATGAGCGGCTGCTCGGCTTCCTGTTTGTCGGCACGTCGAAAAACTCGGACCAGGCAACGGCACGTCCGGCACGCAGCGAACATGTGCGCGAATGGCTACCGCCGCAGCCGGCCAAAAATTGAAGCAAGCACCTGGCGCACGCACCGCGTCACCGCCTATCCGTCGCGAGCGACAAGCGCTGGCCTGCGACGTGGCCTCCTCCGATCAGGCCGGCGCGACTCATTGGACCGTGTCCATTCAGGAGTCTCGATGAACTTCCGCTCTCAATACAGCAGCCGTCCTGAACTGGTCGACGATCACGTCACGGATTCCACCGACGCGCCCGATCGCACGGTCCTCAGCGCCGTGCGCACCTGGCTGCGGCCGGCATGTGAAACCGTGCGCGGCGGGGTGCACTGGCGCGACATCCTGATCGGCGTGGGCTTGCGGCAGGACGGCATCGAACATTTCGATCTGCTGATGCGTTCGCTGATGCACGTGTCCTATCGTCCGCTCGACATGCGATGCCGCTGCGCCAGCGATCTCGGCAAGGACGAAGCCGTGATCCTGCAAACCATCGCGCTGCTGCAAAAGACGCACAGCGGCGCTGCATTGCGCATCTTGAGCGAATGGCTGCCGGGTCCGGCCGTCAGTGGCGTGTTGAAGCTGATCCGCTGGTTCGCTATCGATCTGCTCGACGCCGGTGTCGAACTCGACGTGCAAGCGCGCCGCGTCACCTATATGCATTGAGGACCCGAGCGTATGCCGTCGGAACTCGCTTATCTCGCGCCGCCGCGTGTGCGTGACAGCATCGACTCGCAGGCGACGAATAGCGCTAACGCCTTGCAAGCCGATCAACCTGCTCGACCGGTTCAACCTGCTCGGACCGCACGCGCGATCGTCAGCGCGGCCGCGCCGCAATTCGTGTCCCATCCGCTAACGCGCCACTATCCGCACAGCGTCGCCGCGCCACGCGCGGGTGAGTTGCATCTGTGGCGGTTCCGCTGCGAATGGTTGCCGGTGCCGGTGCAGGAAGGCGAGACGTGGCTGTCGAAGGGAGAGCGCGAACGCGCACGGCTTCACCCGAACGCGGCGCTACGCAAACGCTTTATCAGCGCACGCGTGGTGACTCGCTGGATCGTCGCGAATCTGTTCGACTGCGAGCCGCATGCGGTCGATCTGCAGGACGACGGCAACGAGAAGCTGCGCGCGCGACATCCGCACGACGGCCGCGGCATCACGATCGATATCGCGTACGCCGGCATCTGGATCGTGATCGGCATTGCGTCGACGACGCTTGGTCTGAGCGTCGCCGTACCCTCGCCGGGCGCCGCGCTTGACGACACGCGGGAAACCTCACGCCAACGCGTGCGTTATGGCAGCTTGTGCAATGCGTTGCGCTATGCGCCGGTCGATATCGATCTGGATCTGCTCTCGAGCGATGCCGCATCCTGTGCGTTCGATCTTGCCGAACATGGCCGCTGGCATGTGCTCGATCTACCGATGTCGGGCAAGATTCGCGCGGCGGTTGCACTCGCCCAGCCCGTCACGCAAGTGCATGCGGTTGGATGGCCGAAGGCGCTGGTGTTTGGCGAACGAAACGTTTAGCGGGTGAACGTTTTCGTCGACCACGCCACACATGCCGCATAGGCTTCAGGCGCCGCGATCCAGCGCGCGGCAATCGCGCGCATGTCCTCCGGAATCTCATTGCGTAGCGTCACCTCGGCGCTATCACGCGGCAGCACCGTCAGATGCTGCAAGCCGCGCGTGATGCCCACTCCCGTGGTTTTGACGAGCGCTTCTTTGGCGACCCATGCGTCGTAAAACGCGGCGCACTGCTCTTCAACATCGAGGTGGTCGATCCATGCCGCCTCGCTTGCATCGAGCGTCAATGTCGCGATGGAATGCCAATCGAAGCTGTCGCTGCGATGTTCGATATCGACGCCGACACGCCGCTTAGGCGACATCGCGATGAGCCCATGCGAGCCTGCATGCGATACGTTGAAGTCGAGCGCGTTGGAATCGGCTAGATGCGGGCGATGGTTTTCGTCGAGTTCGAACCGGACGGTGTGTGCCGCGATGCCGAGACACTGCGCGAGTTGCTCGCGCAGCGCCACGCGCACGGACGCGAAACGCAGCGCGTCTTCGTGGCGGAGAAATTTGCCGGCTCGCGCGCGTTCGTCGTCGCTGAGCGCGGCGAAGGCGGCATCCTCCAACGACGCGTCGAAAGCGAAATCGACTCGCCACAATGAGACATCGGACGGGCCGTCATGCGGCAAGGGAACAGGTTCGACGGAATGCATTGCAGGTTCGGGCCTCACTCGTAAGAGTCGCAAGGAATATGCGCGACTCTACCCGATATGACGTCCGAACCCCTTCGATCTTTAGATTCGCTTCGTTTCCTTCGGCACGCCAATCAGCAACGCCACGCCGCTGACGAACAATAGCGCGGTCAGTACATACAACGCATTGTCCATGCTGCCCGTGTGCGTCTTGATCAGACCGATCACCCACGGGCTGACAATCCCGCTCGTAATGCCGATGCTGCTGATCAACGCAATGCCGGCCGCCGCTGCAGTGCCGGACAGATAGCCCGATGGCACGGTCCAGAAAATCGGCAACGCGGCGAAGATCAGCACGGCAGCCAGCGAGAGAATCGCGAGCATCGCCGGGAAGCTGCTCAAATGCAGCGTTAGCAGAGACAACGCGATGCCGCCGCCGATCGTGCAAACTGCAAAGTGCCTGCGCCGTTCGCCACGACGATCCGAATTCCGCGCAATCAGAATCAGGCCCACTGCGCCGACCGCATTCGGAATCACGGTGTACAGGCTGATCGCCAGCACATCGTGAACACCGAAGTCGCGAATCATCAGCGGCATCCAGAAGTTCAGCGTCAACGACGCGCAGGTCAGCGAGAAATAGATGAACGCGAACAGATACACCCGCGGGTTACGCAGCGCCTGCATGACGGAACGCGATGAATGCGCGTCCGATGAAACGCGGCGGTCTTCATCGCGCTGCACGATCAGTTTCGCCTTCTCAGCGTCGTTGAGCCACGTTGCATGCTGCGGACCGTCAACCAGATAAAACGCGGCAAGCAGGCCGAGTACGATGGCCGGCGCACCTTCGATCACGAACATCCACTGCCAGCCGAACAGCCCCATCACGCCGCCCATATCGCGCATTATCCAGCCGGACACCAGGCCGCCGAGCACACCCGCCACTGCGACGCCCGCGAAGAAAATCGACAGCACGGCTGCGCGCCGCCGCGCCGGATACCAGTAGGTCAGATACAGCACGATGCCGGGGAAGAACCCCGCTTCGAACACGCCGAGCATAAAACGCAGCACGTAGAAGTGCGTGGGCTTCGACACCAGCATCATGCCGACCGATGCGATGCCCCACAGCAGCATGATCCGCGTGAAGGTGCGGCGCGCGCCGAAGCGCGCGAGCAGCATATTGCTCGGCACTTCACACAACACGTAACCGATATAGAAGACCGCTGCGCCCAAACCATACATGGCGTCGCTGAAACCGAGGTCATGCTTCATCTGCAATTGCGCGAAGCCGATATTAATGCGGTCGAGAAACGACACCACGTAACACAGAAACAGAAACGGAATGATCCGCGTCGAGACCTTGCGATATAACAAGTCGTCGTGCACAGCAGCGGATGCGCCCGGCGCGAGCGTGGGGGCGAGGGATTGGCTCATGGGTCATCTCCAAACGTGAGGGTCCAACGGACCCGCTGGGTCCGGCGTCTTGATGCGCCGCGTTTCGGTTTTCTACTGGAACGGCATGCGGCGGTATCGATGCGCCGCGCGCCGTGGTGGATTGCGCGTGGCTCGAACGGCCACGCGCGTGCAGCGTTTTATCGTTACTACTCGCCGCGCCGCGTGTTCAGGCAGCCAGCGAACGCGTCTGCGCACCTTGCCCCGAAGCATCGGTCACGCCTTCACGTGCATGCCGCATCGCTTCGAGCAGCGTCGCGTGATCGCCAATATGATTGGCGAGCAACAGGATCAGTTGCGCGTTGGCTGACTGACTTTGCGCATCGTCCAGATCCCGATGCATGTCGATCAGTGCCTCGTAGAAATCGTCGGGGCGGGCGAGATTGGGTTGCGTGTTTAATGCCATCACTGTCTCCTGCTATTTTCTTTTGCCGATGTGCTGCGTTTGCCCTACCTTCAGGCCGTGCCCTCAACGCACAACGCTCGCTTCAACGCACCTTCCACAAAGCTCGCGTCGAGTTGCCGACGACGCGCGCACACATGCTGGTCCGGCCGGATCAAATAGAACGTGCCGGGTTTGCCGTCGTAACGAGCGGCTGCAAGACCGTCGACGTCGTGCACAACCTTTGCACCCAAAGCCGCATCGATCTGCGCATCGTTACTCGTCACCACGACAAGCTTCAGCGGAATCGGCCCGCTTCGCAATGCATCCAACGCAGCTTGCGTCGCCTGATCGATACCTTCCGAGCCACAGAACAACACGCCCGTGAACTGCTGACCGAGTTGCTGTAACAGCCATGCCGGTTGCCCGGCGGCATGAACCGGCGCATCGACGCACGATGCCCCTGGCACCATCAGACCTTCAAAACTGTCGTTGTCCGACGTATTCAGCGGGGAATCACGCAACACCGCCGGCACCGACAGGCGGCCGCTATTCGTCAACTGCCGTGCAAACGGATGATGCCGCGCGAGCTTCAGCACAGCGTCGCGAAACACGCGGCTAACCGGGCTCTTCGGCGTGATGAAATCGGTCGAGCGGGTGGAGTTGCGGATGTTTTCGTCGGCGGCGAATTCGCGCTCGCTTGCATACGTGTCGAGCAACGCGTCGGAGGCTTTGCCTTCGAGCACCATCGCCAGTTTCCATGCGAGGTTTTCCGCGTCCTGCACGCCGCTATTCGCGCCACGTGCGCCGAACGGCGACACGCCATGCGCGGAATCGCCCGCGAACAACACGTTGCCGTGCCGGAAACGATCCATCCGCAAACACGAAAACGTATAGACGCTGACCCATTCCAGCTCGAACTTCGCCTCCGGTCCAAGCAACGCACGCACGCGCGGGATCACGCGTTCAGGCGTTTTTTCCAGCACCGGATCGGCGTCCCAGCCCAACTGGAAATCGATCCGCCACACGTTATCCGGCTGACGATGCAACAGCACCGATTGATTCGGATGGAACGGCGGATCGAACCAGAACCAACGCTCAGTCGGAAACTCCGCTTCCATCTTCACGTCCGCGATCAGGAAGCGATCTTTGAACGTGACGCCGTGGCTGTCGAGTCCCATCAGATTGCGCATCGGACTGCGCGAGCCGTCGGCGGCCACCACATAGCGGCCGCGCAACGGGTACTGACCGTTCGGCGTATCGACGGTCAGCGTCACGCTGGCTTGCGCAGTGCCAGTCGTGCCGCTCTGCTGCACGCCGACCACTTTGCTCTTCCAGCGGATCTCGAGATTCGGCATCTCCTGCGCGCGTTCGAGCAGAAAGCCTTCGACGTAGTACTGCTGCAGGTTGATGAATGCGGGCCGGTTGTGGCCCGCTTCAGGTTGCAGATTGAACGTGTACACCAGTTCATCTTTCAGGAACACCTTGCCGACATTCCAACTGATGCCCTTGTCCACCATGCGCTGCCCGCAGCCGAGCCGGTCGAAAATATCGAGCGAGCGCTTCGAGAAGCAGATCGCTCGCGAACCGGTGGACAACGAACAATCGTCGTCGACCAGCACAACCGGCACGCCCTGTTGCGCGATATCGATCGCGGTAGCGAGGCCCACCGGCCCCGCGCCGACCACGATCACGGGATAGGCCACCTGTTCCGCATCGCCCTGCCCGGCCTGCTCCCGGCACGGCTTATAGTCGAACGACAGCGTCTGGTAGTTGATGCTCATCTTGTGTCTCCGTCCTTCTCCGCTCTGCTCTGCTTGACGCTTTCCGGCGTTTCGATGCTGTTATCAGGCTTGCAGCGCGTCCCACATTTCTTTGTCGCGTTGCGCGGTCCAGATGCGCGGATGCGTGATGCCGCTCGCTTCATCGAAAGCCCGCGAGACGTCGAACGGCAGGCAGTGTTCGTAGATGAACACATGGCCGAACTTCGGATCCATTGCCTTGCGCGTGTGCGCCATCGCGGCCTTCAGATCGAGCTTCTGTTCGACGGCTTCGCGGCCCTGCTGCAACAGCGTAGTGACGAAGTCCTTCGTGTAGTCGAGGCCTTTGTTGACGTCTTCCGGCGTGGTCAATGCAGGACCGCGACCCGGCACCAGCTTTTCCGCCTTCAGCGCGCGCAGCGCTTCGAGCGTGGCCGGCCATTGTTCGAGTTGAGCATCGCCGCAATAGCAGGCTGCGTCGTATTCGACCAGGTCGCCGGAGAACAGCACCTTCTGCGACGGGAGCCACACCACCGTATCGCCCTTCGTGTGACCCGCGCCCAGATGCGCGATACGCACTTCGAGCTTGCCGAGGAACAGCGTCATTTCTTTTTCGAACACGAGCGTCGGCCACGTCAGGCCCGGCACCGTTTCGACACCGGCGAAGAGACGCGGGAAGCGCTCGATTTCCGACTTCATGTCCTGCTCGCCGCGCTCGACGATCATCTCGTACGTGCCGCGGCTCGCGATCACCTGTTGCGCGCCTTCTTCGAAATACGCCGACGCGCCGAGCACGCGCACGGCGTGGTAGTGCGACAGCACGACGTATTTGATCGGCTTGTCGGTGACGCTGCGAATCTTCGCGATGAGGTCTTGCGCCATGGCCGGCGTGGCGGTGGTGTCGACGATCAGCACGCCGTCGTCGCCGATGATCACGCCCGAGTTCGGATCGCCTTCAGCGGTGTACGCGTAGGCGTTCTCGGATAGCTTGGTCCACGTGACTTTCTTGACTTCCAGGTCGGCCTGGGATGCGAATGCCTTTGCCATGCTTGTCTCCCTCAAATGTTGGACGTGAGGCGAGACGGCCGGCTGCGCGTTCGGATTTCAGAGGCGCGGGCTGACGGTATTGGAGGCTTGTCTCGCCCCGTTTTGACTCTGTGACTGCACCGGTATGTCGGGGTGAATGCATCTTATGGCCGGGCCGGTTTATTTGTCAATAGCGAAATGTATCGCTATACGCAAATCCCTGGCAGCCTAAGATAAGAACAGGAAGGCGCGGCTTTCGCGCGGGGCTTCGGCTAACATGGACCCTTTTTACGGACGAGCGCGGGCGTGAGCAAAGCAGCGAAATCGGCCACCGGCAAAGGCTCAGGCGGCAACGAGACGGCGGATGGCGGCAAAACGCAGCGCGGGATTCAAAGCGTTGAAGTAGGCGGCCGCGTGTTGCTGGCGCTCGCGCAGGCGCGCAGCCCGCTGGCTTTGTCCGATCTCGCCACCGCCGCGCAGATCGCGCCGGGGCAAGCGCACGCTTATCTGGTGAGCTTGAGCCGCTTAGGTCTGATCAAACGCGACGAATTGTCGGGCCGTTATGAACCGGGTCCGCTGTCGTTGCGGCTGGGTTTGATGCATCTGGAGAACCAGCCGGCGTTTCGCGCCGCCGTGCCGCGCGTCGTGGCTTTGGCCGAAACGATCGGGTTCAGCGTCGCGATCTGTATTGCCGGGCCGCAAGGGCCGACCATCGTCCGCTATGAGCACGTGGGATTTCCGTTGCATGTGAATCTGCATGTGGGCACGGTGATGTCGCTGCCGGCGACGTCGACGGGTCGCGTGTTTTGCGCTTTTCTGCCACGCGAGGCGTTGGCGGGGATGTGGGCGAATCAGTCGGGTGCTGCGAGTAGCGCGATGACGCCGCCTGATGAACGTGCCACGTTCGAAGCGGCTTTAGATGCTATCCGCGCACGCAGATTGGAATGCAGCGTCGATGCGCCGAGTCCAGGTATCAGCAGTTTGAGCGCACCGGTGCTCGATGCGGACGGCCGCTTGTGCCTCGCGCTGACCGTGATCGGCTCGACGGGCGCGATCGACGTTGCCGCCGATGGCCCGACGGCTCGCGCGCTGCTTGCTGCGGCTCATGACATCAGTGCTGAACTTGCGGCAGCGCCTTCCTTGTTGGCTTCTTCAGCATCGTGACCGACTCTCTCGACACCTCTTACGCTGCCTCCGGCGCTTCTGCCACTTCCGCCGATGCGAAACCGCAGCGCGGTATCCAGTCGCTCGATAGCACGGGCGAATTACTTGGTGCGCTGGTTGCTGCTGCGCGGCCGTTGAGCTTGCGCGATCTTGCGGCCGCTGCGGGCATGCCCCCGGCCAAAGCGTTTCCGCATCTGGTAAGTCTGCTCAAGATAGGTTTGCTGAACCGCGATGCTGCGGGTTGTTTCGAAGCCGGGCCTTTAGCGCTTGAACTGGGGCTGATCGGCTTGCAGCGTTTGTCGCCGACGCGGGAAGCCGAGCCGGAAGTGGTCGAACTGGCGGTATCGACGGGAATGAGTGTCGCGATGGCGGTGCTTGGGCCGCTCGGGCCGACCGTCGTGCGACTGGAAGAGTCCGCGCGGCCGCTGCATGTGAGCTTGCGGGTCGGCACGGTGATGTCGCTGGTGAATACGGCGATTGGGCGTGTGTTTGCTGCTTATGTCGCGGACGACGTGCGTCATGGGCTGCTGGCGCAGGATCATTTGCGGCTGGCGGGGGCTGAGGCGGGGGAGACAAAGGCCTATGCGCAGCGGCTCGCGCAAATCCGCGCGGATGGCATCGATACCGCGTTAAGCCGGCCTGTGCCGGGTATCAACACCTTGGCTGCGCCGGTGTTGGACCATACCGGCAGCATCTGTCTGGTGCTCGCGGTGATGGGGCCGAGCGGCAGCTTCGATAGCGAGCTCACGGGCGGTCCCGCGCATACTTTGCGAGCCGCGACGCTGAGGTTGTCGCGGCGGTTCGGGTGGATGGCGCTGTCCGGGACCTGAATCAGCGGCCTCGAGAAGGAAAAGTAATCGTTTTTTTGAAAAACAGGCGTTTTGTAATCGTTTTGAGGGCCGAGTAATCGAAACGATGTGCAGACGCCGTATAATCGTTTTTTTAGAAAACAGGCGTTTTGTAATCGTTTTGAGAGTCGAATAATCGAAACTGAGCGAAACAGCGCGCCCTCGCCCGCGCCCCAGCCACCCCGGATCGAAAATCATGCCGCAGATCGGTTATCAATGGCTATCCAATACGTACGGCGTCGTACCGGTTCACCCGTTCGCCGTACAAAGCGAAATCGGACGGATTCGCTCCACGTCCACCGACGGCGACATCCGCCGGGAGGTCTACCCCGAACCCTATCGCCCGGCCGCCAGCCTGACCGATAACCTGACTTTCGCCTTCCGGCACGAGGGCATCCATCTGGAATTCCTCGCTCGGCTTTATGCACTGCAGCCGGTACGCCATGAGTTAGAGGCATGGATCGCCCGCGAGCCCACTGGCGCGTACGCTCGCCGCGCCTGCTTCTTCTATGAATGGCTGATGCCGGCGCCGTTGGACGTGCCGGGCGTCTCCCGGGGAAACTATGTCGATGCACTGAATCCCGAGGACTTCATCGTAGGTACCCCGGTCAACAACGCGCGTTGGCGTGTGCGCGACAACCTGCCGGGCAATCGGGACTTCTGCCCGGTGATTCGACGTGTCGAAGCGGTTCAGCGCGCCGAAGCTTATAACCTTGCCGCACCGCTTGCCGAACTGGAAGCGGACTATGGCATCGATCTGATCATGCGCAGCTCCGTCTGGCTGACGGTCAAAGAGAGCCGCGCGAGCTTTCTGATTGAACACGAGCAGGACAAAGAGGATCGAATCCGCCGCTTTGCCGCGGTCATGGAAAGCGAATGCGGACAGCATGCGAATCCGTTCGACGCCGAAACGCTCGACGTCTTGCAACGCGGCATCCTGGGACAGTCGGCCCTGCGTTACGGCATCCGCCGCTCCCCGGTGTATGTGGGACACATCGCACGTTATCAACCGGTGGTCGACTACATCGCGCCGCATTGGGAACACATCGAAACGATGCTGGCAGGACTCAGCCGCTTTCTGGAACGGACCGAAGGGGGCGCGTCTATCGTGCGTGCTGCCGCGGCATCGTTCGGCTTCGTCTATGTGCACCCTATGGCCGACGGTAACGGCCGCATTTCACGCTTCCTGATCAACGACATTCTGCGTCGCGACGGCGCGGTGCCTGCGCCAATTATCTTGCCGGTATCCGCCACGATCACCCACAGCACGCGCGATCGCGCCGCTTATGACAAAGTGCTCGAACGCTTTTCGCGCCCGTTGATGAATCACTATGCCGACCAGTACACGTTCGGCAAGACCGAGATCGCGGACGACGGTGTCGAATACAACCTGCACTTCCGCGCCTATGACGACGCACTGCCCGCGTGGCGCTATCCGGATCTGACCGCGCACGTCATCTATCTTGCTGACGTGATCGACATGACGCTAACGCATGAAATGCGCACCGAAGCGCGCTTTCTGCACGCCAACGACTCAGCACGGCGCGCCATCAAGGAATTTCTCGAGGCGCCAGACAACGATCTGGACGGCATCATTCGAAGCGTCCGGCAGAATGACAACAGCGTGTCGAACACACTGCGCAAGCGCTATCCGCTGTTTGACGAGCGGCCAGAGTTGAGTGCGCAAATCGTGCAGGCGATTACCGAAGCATTTTCGGAAGAGAACAACCGTTAGTCATCACCGGCGCACGGCTGACGCGAAACAAACACGAAAGCGGCGCCGCACCGTTCAATATCTCGTTGACTCGGCCCCAAGGGCCAACTCCATGATGTGAGTGGTCAGCAAACGAAGAGGTGACTCATGCGTTGTTCCACTCCATTTTTAAGTGCTTCCGAAGCGGCGGGACAGCTCGGCGTCTCGACTAAAGCCCTGCGGCTCTATGAACAGCGAGGCTTGGTGACGCCGGCACGCACGGTCGCTGGGTATCGTACCTACGGTCCCGAGGAGATGAATCGTGCGGCGGAGATCGTGGCCCTGCGCGCGCTCGGCCTCAGCCTCGCCCAAGTGGCACAAGTGTTGGAAGGTGACCCTCAGAGTCTGGAACCCGCGTTGGCTGCCCACGAGGCGAGGCTTGAAGCGGAAATTCGCCAGCTCGTGGGCGCGATAGCCAAGGTCAGGGGGCTCCGGTCCGATCTTGCACGAGGTCAGGCACCTGCCGATGGAGAGCTGGCACGCCTGCTCAATCCTTCCTCGGAATTCACCACAGCTTTTGATCTCCCGTGGCCGTGGGGTGGCGAACGGTTCGAACTTCGCGACATCCGACCGCTGAACTACATCATCGGTCCGTTGGGAAGCGGCAAGACGCGGCTGGCGAAATGCCTGGCTGAGAACATACCGAATGCCGCTTTCCTGGGCCTCGAGCGGCTAAACGATGGAAATGCCGCGACCGTAGCCCGCCTTGAAGCCGATGCAGGGCTCAAATCGCGAGTGGATCAGACTCTGGCGTGGCTCATCGGAGAAGGCGCAGCAGAATCGGAAGCGTTAATCGCTCTACTCGTCGAACTGGAATCCGAAGGTCCGGCTGCCCTCGTCGTCGACATGGTGGAGCAAGGGTTAGATCAGGCGACGCAGGAAGCATTAATCATCCATCTTCGCCAACGCGCCAAAGTGGGTGGACGTCTGCTGTTTCTGATGACGCGCTCTTCAGCGATCCTGGATCTGGCAGCAATCGGTCCAAATGAATCGATCATCCTGTGCCCAGCCAATCACAGTCCGCCCACTCTCGTCGCCCCCTACCCAGGCACGCCGGGATACGAAGCCGTTGCCACCTGTTTAGCCTCGCCGGAGGTTCGTGCGCGGACGGCGGGCATGATCGCCTGGCGTCCTCAAGCAGCGTGACTGTTCACGCGTTCGTCGCAGGGTTCGTGAAGCGGACCACCCTTCCCGCTCAATCCCCCGCCGCTTCCGGCTCATGCGACGACAACCGCGCCTTCGCGTGCCGCATCTTTTCAAGCGTCTTGGGCCGCGCCTTCAACGCGACGCCAATCGCCAACGCATCCATGATGCACAGATGCACGAGCCGGGACACGCCTGGCGTATTCGGATCGATCGGACTCGGCACGCGCAGCAGCAGCGGAATATCGACGAGCCACGCGAGCCGCGAACCCACATTCGTCAGCGCAATCGTCGTAGCGCCACGCTCCTTGGCGATCTGAATGCTTTCATTCACTTCGACGCTGCGCCCCGAATGCGAAATCGCAAACGCCACATCACCGGGTTCCATGAGCCCCGCATAAAGCCGCTGCAAATGACCATCAGTAAACGCAGTAGCCGCAATATCCAGCCGCAAAAACCTCAAAGCCGCATCTTGCGCAACAAGCCCCGAACCCGACCCAACGCCAAAGAAGAAAACCCGCCCTGCACTCGACAACGCCGCAATCGCACTCTCAACCACCGCCGGATCCAACGCAGCACACGCATGCGTGATCCCATCGACAGCAGCCTCACCCACCTTGTCCATCAACGTCTGCACGTCATCGTCACGCGCAACCGCTGTCGACGCATACGGCACCCCGCCCGCCACGCTCTGCGCCAATTGCATCTTGAAGTCGCGCAGACCATGCGCGCCGATCGCGCGGCAAAAGCGCGTGACGGAAGGCTCGGACACGTCCGCACGCTGGGCGAGTTCGGTGATGCTCGCGCGCATCGCAAAGTCGACGTCGCTCAGCACCATCTCGGCAACCTTGCGCTCGGCGGGCCGCAGATTGGCCAGCGCGCCGCGGATGTGGGGAATCAAGTTCGGTGCGGACACCCGGTGTTCCTTAAGGGTTAAATGAATCCGCGTCGCATCGCAGCTTCAATCAGCTTGAATCAGCCTCAAGCGGCAACACGCGGTTCAGACCAGCCTGCGTCCACTCTCCGTATCGAACAGATGAATATGCTCGGCCGGCAGACGCAGCGTGACGCGCTGACCGGGCTCGACTTTCGAGCGCTGGCGAGTCGTCACGCACCACGTGTTGCCGCCTATTTTCCCGTACAAATGGGTCTCCGCGCCAGTCGGCTCGACCACTTCGACTTCCATCGTGGTGTCCGGCTTGTCAGCCATCGTTTCAATGTGTTCGGGTCGTACACCGAGTGTGATCTTTCCTCCGACCACCGCCGAGGCCGGCGTGCCTTCCAGCACGATCTCGCCACCGTCCGTGAGTTTTAACGCGAAACCCTGCCCATCCGTGCGATTGACCAACACGCCTTCCGCAAAATTCATCGACGGCGAACCGAGGAAGCTCGCGACGAACAGATTCGCCGGACGGTCGTACAGGTCGAGCGGACGGCCGACCTGCTCGATCCGCCCGGCGTTCATCACAACGATGCGGTCGGCCATCGTCATCGCTTCGATCTGATCGTGCGTGACGTAGATCACCGTATTCTTCAGACGCTGATGCAGCGCCTTGATTTCCGTGCGCATCTGCACGCGCAGTTTGGCGTCGAGATTGGACAGCGGTTCGTCGAAGAGGAACAGCGACGGCTCGCGCACCACCGCGCGGCCCATCGCCACCCGCTGACGTTGACCACCTGACAGCGCACGCGGCAAGCGATCCAGATAACTGCCGAGGTTCAACATCTTCGCCGCAGCTTCGATCCGCGGCTTGAAACTCGCCGACGATTCCTTGCGAATCCGCGGCCCGAACGCAATGTTTTCGTAGACCGACAGATGCGGATAGAGCGCGTAGCTCTGGAACACCATCGAAATATTGCGCTGCTGCGGTGCAAGCGTATTCGCGCGCGTGCCGCCAATCATCAGATCGCCGCCGCTGATTTCTTCGAGCCCCGCCACCATGCGCATCAGCGTGCTCTTGCCGCAACCCGACGGGCCGACCAGCACGACGAACTCGCCGTCGTCGATATGAAGATCGATGCCGTGCACCACTTGCGTGTCGCCATAGCGTTTGAAGATGCCGCTCAGTTGCACTGCTGCCATGCTGTCCTCATCGTCGTGCTGTCATGCGAACGTGCTGCCTTGCTTCATCGAGCAAAGCACACGCCGCGCCATCGGGTCAAAGCAGTTCAAAGCGAATCCAATCCATTCAAAGCGATTCGAGCGTCAACTCTTCCGCCATCAAACGGTTGCCGGCCATCAATCCACCGTCGACCGGCAACGCAACACCGGTAATCACACGCGCCATCGGCGATGAGAGGAACAGCACCGCATCGGCGATGTCGTCCGGTGTCGCGAAGTCGCGCAACGGGTACCACTTCTTAAGATCCTCGAAGACCTGCGGATTCTTGTCGACGCGCGCCTGCCACGCCTGCGTCTTCACCGTGCCCGGACAGACGATGTTCGCGCGGATGCCATAGCGGCCGAGTTCGATCGCCAGCGCTTTCGTGTAGCTGATGAGACCCGCTTTCGCCGCGCTATACGCCGGATGCCCGAGCGCGGCCATGCCGTTCACCGAGCCGATCAGCACCAACGTGCCCGTCTGCCGTTCGATCATCGACGCGCGCACCGCTTCCACCGAGTGATACGTACCGTTCAGATTCAGATGGATATCGCGCTGCCAACTGGCGGCGTCCGTCGTGGCGAGCGTCAAACCATTGGCGGCACCCGCGTTGGCAACCAGCACGTCCACCGGACCGCGCGTTTTCACCGCATCGGCAACCGCTTGCTGCACTGCGGCAGCGTCACCCAGGTCGACCGCGATCGGCGTGACATGCGCGACGCCGAGTTGCGCAACCAATCCGTGAAGCGCGACCGCGTCGACATCGAGCGCCAGCACCGTGTCGCCCTGCTCCACGAAACGCTTGCACAACACGCTGCCGATCCCGCCGCAAGCGCCTGTCACCAACACCACACGATTCATGTCTACCCTCGCCCTTCAACCTCGTTGCAGCGCCGGTTTAGCGTGTAAATTTCCTACAAAACCGGCATCGAACAGTTGTCTAGTCATCCCGAAGATTGGGTATCCGTGACTTCGCGTTATGCAGAATACCCCTGCTTTACAGCATCTTATGCACAAAACTGGCTGAGAAAAAATATGGCAGACCCTACGTGACAAGCTATTTTGCGTCATGTAGGATTTTTTCAAACAATTTAACCCAAAGCGGCCGGCGACGGCAGCAGACCACCCCCCACCATCGTTGGATGGGACCGGAGTAAGCGTAAAGCGCTAACTCCGATCGACACAGGAGAGAGAAATGTCGTTGCATGCCCGTGCTTCCCTCGCGCTAGGCAAAGTTGCCGTGGCGCTCGCGTTTGCAGGTATCGCCGTCGCGGCTCACGCCGACACGGTCCGCGTGACGGTCGCGCATTACAGCGATGCGACCGCGCCGTACTTCGAAAAGATGGCCCGTAACTTCGAGAAGGCCAATCCCGGCACCACGATCAAGATCGAAGACGTGAACTGGGACACGCTGCAACAGAAACTGCAAACGGACATCTCCGGCGGCGCCAACGCCGACCTGGCGATTGTCGGTACGCGCTGGCTGCTCGACTTCGTGAAGGACGACGTCGCCGAGTCGCTCGACGGCTACATGGACGCCAGCTTCAAGGGCCGCTTCATCGGCCCATTCCTCGCACCGGGCGAAATCAACGGCAAGGTGTACGGCCTGCCGATCGCCGCGTCTGCACGCGCGCTCTACTACAACAAGGATCTGCTCGCGAAGGTCGGCTATCCCGACGGCCCGAAAACGTGGAATGACGTGATCGATGCGTCGAAGAAACTGAAGGCACAGGGCGTTGCCGGCTTCGGTCTGCAAGGCAAGGAAATCGAAACCGACGTCTACTATTACTACGCCCTGTGGACCAACGGCGGCGACGTCGTCGGCAAGGACGGCAAGGCGGCGTTCAATTCGCCGGCCGGCATCAAGGCGGCCACGCTGTACAAGACCCTGATCGACGACGGCCTGACGCAGCCTGGCGTGACCGGCTACAGCCGCGAAGACGTGCAGAACCTGTTCAAGCAGGGCCGCGTTGCGATGATGATCTCCGCACCGTTCCTCGCCAAGCAGATCAAAAAGGAAGCGCCGAACCTGAAGTACGGCATCGATCCGATCCCGATGGGCACGACGCACGCCACCTATGCGGTGACCGACTCGATCGTGATGTTCAAGAACTCGAAGGTGAAGAAGTCGGCCTGGAAGTTCCTCGACTATCTGTTCACGAAGGAACCGCGCGTCGAGTTCACGACGACCGAAGGCTTCCTGCCGACCACCAAGGCCGAGGCAACCGATCCGGCGTTCAACGATCCGGACACCAAAGCTTTCGTCGCGCTGCTGCCGACGGCTCACTTCGCGCCGACTGTGACCGGTTGGGAAGACACCGCGAAGGCTGTGACCGATTCAATGCAATCGATCTACCTGGGCAAGGCGAAGCCGGCGGACGCGTTGACTGCCGCAGCGACGCAAGCGAACAAGTCGCTCGGTAAGTGATCGCGTAGTCTCGTAGTGATTTGGTGAACACGGAACGCGCGCCGCCGTTGCGAAAGCGGCGCGCGTTTCGGTTGTCATATCCGTAATGCACTATCCGGCCCATCCCGTCGCGTCCGCTTTAATGTGGACGCGTCTTACGATCGAGCACGCATGAGCCGTTCCGCTTCTTCGCGCCTCCAGGCGCCCTGGTTGCTGATTGCGCCGAGTCTGGTGTTGGCGCTTTTCATCATCAGCTATCCGATTTTCAACATCGTGTGGCAATCGCTGCACGAGGTCTCGCGCTTCGGCGCGATCCGCGATTTCACCGGTCTGCAGAACTTCTATACGATTTTCACGGACCCCTCGTTTCTCGCTGCTGCTAAGCGGACGATTGTCTGGACCGTGTTCGTGGTGGGCGGCACGGTACTAATTTCGGTGCCGGTTGCACTGGTGCTGAATCAGGATTTCTATGGACGCGGCGTGGCGCGCACGATTGTGATGCTGCCGTGGTCCGTCTCGCTGACGATGACCGCCGTGGTGTGGCGCTGGGCCTTCAACGATGACTACGGCATGGTCAACGTCACGTTGCAGCGGCTCGGTTTTATCAACGGTCCGATACATTGGCTCGCGACGCCGGAGCTCGCGTTTCCGGTGGAGATCGCGGTTGGCATTCTGGTGTCGATTCCATTTACGGTGACGATTCTGCTGGGCGGGTTGTCGTCGGTGCCGGGTGACATTTATGAAGCGGCGCGGATGGATGGCGCCAGTGCGTGGCAGCAGTTTCGCAAGCTGACGATGCCGCTCTTGCGGCCGTTCATCAACATGACGATTCTGTTGAACGTGATCTACGTGTTCAATTCTTTTCCGATCATCTGGGTGATGACGCAAGGCGGGCCGGACAACGGCACGCATATTCTCGTTACGTATCTCTATGAGCTTGGGTTCCGGCTGGGGCGTCCCGGCGAAGCCGCGGCGGTGTCGCTGATCATGCTCGTCATGCTGTTCGTTTTCTCGATCGCCTATCTGCGTCTGCAGCCCGCGAAAGAAGGAGAGACGTCATGAGTCTCAGCATCAAGATGAAGCGCTCGCTGTGGTGCTGGTTGGCACTTTCGCCGCTGATTGTGGCCGTGCTGTTTCCGTTTGCTGTGATGTTGTTTACTGCTTTGAAGCCGGCTACGGAGATTTTTGTTTATCCGGCGAGGTGGTTGCCGGTGCATTGGCAGTGGAGCAATTTTTCGGATATGTGGGTTGCGGCTAACTTCGGCGTGGCGCTGAGGAATAGTTGCGTGATTAGCTTTTTGTCGACTGCGTTGGCGTTGGCAGTGAGCTTGCCGGCGGCTTATGCGTTGGCCAGGTTTCCGTTTCGTGGGAAAGGGTTGTATTCGCAGTTTCTGCTGGTGACGCAGATGCTGTCGCCGATCTTGCTGGTTGTTGGGTTGTTCCGGCTCGCGGCGATGATTCCCTATGGGGATGGGAATCTGGTTGACTCCAAGATTGGGGTCATCGTTTCTTATGCGGCGTTCAATATCGCGTTTGCGGTTTGGATGTTGTCTTCTTACTTTCAGACTGTGCCAAGGGATCTTGAGGAGTCGGCGTGGCTTGAGGGGTGTGGGAGGACTCGGGCTGTTTTTAAGGTTTTCTTGCCGTTGGCTGTGCCGGCGATTGTTGTTACGGCGATCTTTACGTTCATCAATGCTTGGAATGAGTTTGCGGTTGTTTATACGTTGATTCGGTCGCCGGAGAATAAGACTCTTACCGTGCAGGTTACGGATATGGTGGCTGGGAAGTATGTCGTTGAGTGGCATTTGGTGATGGCCGCTACTCTCTGCGCGACGTTGCCGGTTTCGATAGTGTTTGCTTGGTTGCAGCGGTTTTTGGTGAAGGGGTTGGCGTTGGGGGCGGTGAAGTGAGGATTGGGAGTCAGGGAGGGAAGTTGGCCCGCCGCCGCGCAACCATTCTGAAGAACTAGCTCCGCCTCCCGCCGCCGCTATCTGTGGCACGAATCGTCAAGTCCATTCGAAGTTTGCGGACGGCTGATTCTCGGCCAGAGCGGTCCCTCGTACTTCACCGAATATGACCTACCGCGAATGGCCGGTTTAACGCGCTCTTGACGGGCGCTATCTACCTGAAACGGAGATATATTCTTCTACAAATCGGACGCTCAGTTCCAGTCAGCCCTTGCATCGTGGCGACCTATATCCATTACGGCGCGTCCAGCCCAAGGCGAAAGCAATGAGTTCCGCAATGGCATCGGTAATAGGCTTCGCGGCACAAAAGTGCTCGTCGTGCGAGCGGTTTTTCTTGTGACAAGACGCAAATGCTTCGGCTTGGACTGGCGCTTACCGAGCGGCCACATCTTTCGCCTCTGTCGCCGGTTCCACCGAACGGAATGTCACGTACATCAGGTCCCCGGCCCTACTTCGCTAGCGTGGCGGCCGCTGCTCTCGTCGGCATTCAGAACACACCGAAGATCAACCGATACCGAACGCGGCTCATGAATTCGCGGTAGCTTCTATCCTTGGACAGCACGCGTTCTTCCCGAACGATTCGGCAGATCTGTACGCAGAAGTGCAGCGCGAACACGATGACATTCTGAAGTCCGAAGTTCGGAAGCAGAAAACCGACGTTTCTAATCATGTACCCGACGTACATCGGATGGCGCAAGACGCGATAAGGCCCGCTCACAACAACCCCTCGATTCGCGGGCAGAAGTCCGAATGAGCGCCGCAGCGCGAGCTTCGCCCAAAGCTGGATGACGATGCCGACAATTTGCAATCCGACGGCTACCCCCTCAGGAATAAGATGGATGCCGGGCTCCATCCGAAAAGCGACGTAGTAGAAGGTCCCGGTCACAGACATCACCATGCTGACGGGAGTAAAGTCCCGCTCGCGCGCAACACGTGCGAAGACCACCAGGCCGATGTCCAGGAGTGAGGTGAACAAAAAGAGCAACAGCGTGATTCGCGAAGGGTCCTTCAGAACCTGGAGGATCGCGGAAACGAGAAACACGGAAAGTGCCGACACGGTGCAGACGCGCAACGCAATCTCGATCACCAGTTGTTTGGGCGTCAGCCGCGCGGCAGATGAAGGAAGCGATACGGACGCCGGGGCATCGAGGCTGATCGAGGCGGTGGGCGCGCCTGGCCACCCCAGGTTTTCTTGTTCCATTGGCGTTGCGTGTCGATGTTAGGAAAGGTCGTCGCGCAGCTCGCGAGCCGCGTGCCAGACAGCATCGGGATCACTGCGCGAGGCGCGGTTCAATGTACGCTCCGTAGTTGGGTCCGACGCCGCTCGCAGATGTCGGTATCCTGTAACCCGCGACGAAATGCCCCTGAATGTATTTGTCGCTACCTCCAACCGATGCGTCGACGTAGAACGCGGCGAAAGCGACGATCGGAACATACGCCTTAATGTCGATTTGCGCCGCGACGGGAATGACGATTGTGACGTTCGTCGGCACCGAACTGTACAGCGTCGTTTTCGCGCCGGGTTCGACCCAGATGCTGTCGCCGATGCTCAGCGGCGTTGGATTGCCGTTCGCGATCAGCGAGCGAACGGTCGGCACGTTGTTCGCGTTGATCAGGAATGACGTCCACTGGCCGGCAGAACACGATGCCCCATAGACTTGACCGTTCGTAATGTTGAATTCGTAAGGCTGACCCGTCGATGGGTCGATCATGGGTTGATTGGTCTGCGCGTTCCAGTACTGGTTGAAAATGCACTGGTCCAGCACGACGGGAAACAGGCCGCCCGCGCCGACCGTCCCTGGCGACGCAGCCACGGCTACGGCAGTGGCGCTGCCGGGCGTGCTCAGCAGGTTCAGCAGGCCGCCCAGAAACAGATTGATCGCACCCCCGTTCTGGTTTGCCGCGCGCGTCACAATTACCTGCACTGCGGGCGCATCGTCGAGGCCCGGCGAAATCGTTGTCGGCTGAATGCCGGCTGGGCTGCCCGACAGGTTCCAGTAACCGGTCTGAATCGCGCCCGTCGTCAGCTTCTGCTGATCGGAGCGGTTTAGCGAGACGCTGTTACTTGCTGCGGTTTGCGCCAGAGCCCAGTTCGGCCCGCTAGTGCCGGCAGCCAATAGCGCGGCCGCACCGCTCAGCGCCGCGGCGTCGGCCGCATTTTGCAGTTCATTGCGCACCACGCTGACACGCGCAAGGTCGACTGCGAATGCGCCGAAGCTCAGCAACGCTACGAGGAACAACACGAAGAAGAGCGCCACGGAGCCGCGTTGCCGACTCAGGGGGCGGGATGGCTGAATTCGCGACGGGTTGGCAGTGCGCTTCATCTTCACCCTCACTCGTAATTCATCGCAGTTGTAGCCGTCAGCGTGACCGGGCCGGTCAGTGAACTGAAAGCAGAACCCACAACAAGGCCCTGGTACTGATAAGTCACCGTGACCGTCAATGGACTGCCGGGAGACGTGCCGCCTGACTGATCTACCGTAACGGTGGGTGTTGTAGCCGTGCCTCCAGTGACAAGATTCTGCTGCGTGTAATTCAGCGCGACATTGCTGATCTGGGTAACCGACAACTGGGGAATCCGCACTACCACCCCGGCGCGGGCCGCTTCCCGACTCGCATTGGTAATGACCGCCTTGTCGCACAACAGCAGGCTGACGTCGATAATGCCGAACAGCACCAGCATGAGGAACGGAAACACCAGAACGAATTCGAGCGCGATCACTCCGCGCTCGGCGCCGGCACGCGACCCACGTTGCGCCCGGACGGGGCAACGCGACGGGTTGACGGCGAGCGCGCGCTGATTCATTTCGGCGCCTCTGCGGGCGGCGAAACGCTTGCCGCTGTGGCCTTGCCGTCTGTACGCCGGGTATCTGAAGGATACCCGGCGAGCCTGTCGCGCAGCGATTGATAAAAGCGCAGGTTGTCGTCGGCCGAAGACGGCGGCAGATCGACCAGCAGGATCTTCTTCGCCGCCTCCGCGTTGCCGAGCATCCCGTACGCGAGAGCCAGGTTCTGGCGCGCCTGCAGAGGTGCATCCGGCAGGCCTGCGACGTCGAGCAGAGTGTTGGCGGCCTGACGGGGCTTATTCTCAAGAATGAAAGACAGGCCCAGGTTGATGCGCAAACCCTGTACCTCCGGGTGCGCCGCGAGCGCGCTGCGATAGATTGCCTGCGCGTCCGCGTGGCGGCCCTGAAGGTCGAGCACCGCGCCGAGACCCTCGCACGCCACAGGATCGTCAGGCTGGCTGGCTAGCAGCCCGCGATATAGCGCCGCTGCATCGTCAAGCCGGCGCTGCCGCAACGCCACGCGTGCGAGACCGAGTTGCGCTGCCGGCTTCACCAGGGTCTGCAGCGCGGCGAGCTGGTAAAGCGCTCGGGCTCGCTCGAGGTCGCCGGCCAGGTACATTGCATCGCCCAGACCGAGTTGCGCCTCGGGCGAGTTCGGGTTTGCCGCGAGCGCTTTTTCGAACAGTGTGCTCGCAAGCTCGACATCACCACCTCGCAAAGCACTGTCGGCGACGCGCAGATCGCTCGTTCCGTCGATGTTGCGCGACGACGAGATGGGGCGCGGGTTAAAACTGCCGCCGTTGGCGCAACCCGTCAGCAAAACGACGGCACACGGCAGCGCTATGACGATGGAGCGCAGCAACGTTGGGGAAATTTTCATTTGAAGACCGCTATCAGGCGAATCACAGCCGGGCCGGCCGCTATCAGGCCCACCGTCGGCAGGATGAAGAACATCATTGGCAACGTCATCTTGGTTGCAAGTTTCGCGGCCTTTTCTTCGAGCGTCATCATCTGCGCGGTCCGCTCGGCACGTGACAGCATGCGCAGCGAGTGGGTGATTGGAGTGCCGTACTGTTGCGACTGAATCAGCGTGGTCACGAGCGCGCGCACCGAGGGCAAACCGATTCGCGCCGCCAGGTGGCGCAAGGCGCCCGCACTGTCGCCGCTGACCTGCAGTTCGTCGCCGGTTACGGCAAACTCGTCGGCAAGCGGCGGACAGATCGTCTTCAGTTCTCGTGCGACGCGCTTCACGCCGACCACCAGACTGTTGCCCGCGTTGGTGCAGATCACCAGCAGGTCGAGCGCGTCGGGCAGACACGAAGCTATCGCCTTTTGCCGGCGGCTGATCAGCGTGTTCAGCGCAAGCTCGGGCAGCATCATCCCAACGATGAACACGCCGCCCATCATCAGTGCTCGAAACACAAAATACTCGCCAATGCGTGGCACATACGGACCGAGCACAATTGCCACCAGCGCGAACAACGCGCCGACCAGCAGCTTGAAGCCGATCATCATCGAAACCGCCCGGCGCTCGCGAAATCCGGCCCGGACCAACTGCTCGCCCAGCTGGTTGCGCTGCGCCGCACCGCCCACTGGCACGCGTTCGCCGAGCGATGCAAAGCGCTTCAGCAGGCGTTGCCAAAGGTCCGCTACGTGCTCTTCCGCGCGCAATGGTGGATGCGAGTCCGCGCGCATTGCGGCGATACGCGCGCGATGTGCGATGCGACGGCGGGTGCTGCGCGGCCGCATCAGCGCAAGCAGTAGTCCGCCGCAGAGCAGGAGCACCAGCGCAAGGTCGCGCACGGCATCAGAGTCAATAAAGTTCATCGCGACGTGTCCAGATTCGATATTTTTTGAATCAGCGAAAGACCGATGACAAGTAGCACCGCGGCAAGCGTCAGCATCTTGTGGCCAGCGCGTGTGTGAAACAGCAGGTCGACATACGGCCGGTTGATGACGTACAGGAAGCCCATAATGGCGAAGGGCACCGCGGAAATGATCTTGCTCGCGATTCGGCCCTCCGCGGTCAACGCTCGGGTCTTCAGACGAATGTCCCTGCGGGTGCGAATGATTCCAGACAAGTTCTCCAGCGTTTCCCCCAGATTTCCACCTGTCTCACGTTGCAGCAGCAGACACACTGCAAAGAACGAAAAATCGGCGATCTGCAGGCGTACGACTGCTTTGTCGAGCACTTCTTTCAGGTCCGCACCCAGCCGCAGGCTGTCGCCCATCGTGCGGAAAGTCGAGCGAACCGGTTCCTCGGCCTCCTTGCCAGCGGTGCTGATCGCCTGCACGACCGGGATGCCGGCACGCACCGCCCGGATGATGAGGTCGAGCGTATCGGGAAATACCAGCAGAAACCGCGCGCGGAAACGGGCGATCAGAAAGCGATAGGTGAACCGTATCGCGGCGAGCGACATGCAGGAATAAATAAACAGATGCGACCACCCAGGCAGCGGGGCGAGCCGCACGACGATGAACGCGACCACAGCGCCGGCTATACCACTCGCGCATACGAGACGGATGCCGCCCCCGCCGCTTACCGCCCTGATCCGCTGCACATATTGCTGGAACCACCTCTGGAACGCGCCGTAGTCCTTCGGCCGTTCGAATAATGCGCCGCTCGTGTCTGCTGGCGCAGACTGCTGCCTTGCGGCGCGCACCTGCTGAAGCTCTCTCATGCGCTCCTGAATACGCCGCCGCGGCCGACTGCGTGCGAGATCGCGCAGCGAAGATACGAGCATGCCTGTCAGCACGATCGCGACGAACGCACCGGCGCCGACGATGTCCGCTGGTGTCATGGCCGCATCGCCTCCATCAGGGTCGTCTCGAGGCCGTAGTAGGCAGCGCGTGTCGCGAACACAGGACGCAACGACGACGACTCGAAGGTGCCTTTCACGTCTTCCTGATAGGCGCTGGCATCGTAGCGAAACGCGAACAGATCTTGCGTGATGATCACGTCGCCTTCCATGCCCGCCAGCTCAGTCACGCGGGTAACGCGGCGCACGCCGTCGCGCATGCGTTCGACCTGCAGGATCAGATGTACGGCGCTGGCGATCTGGCGCCTGATCGCCGTAAGCGGCAGGTTCCCGTTCGCCATCATCACCATGCTTTCGAGCCGGGTGATCGCGTCGCGCGGCGTATTCGCGTGAATGGTCGTCATCGAACCGTCGTGACCGGTGTTCATTGCCTGCAGTACGTCGAATGCCTCGGGACCGCGTGTTTCGCCCAGAATGATGCGGTCGGGACGCATCCGCAACGCATTGCGCACGAGATCTCTCTGCGTCACCGCGCCGAGTCCCTCGCTGTTCTCTGGGCGCGTTTCGAGGCTTACGACGTGGGGTTGCTGCAATTGCAGTTCCGCGGCGTCCTCGATAGTCACGACACGTTCGTGTTCGTCAATGTGTTGCGACAGAGCATTGAGCAAAGTCGTCTTGCCCGAACCTGTACCGCCCGAGATGATGATGTTGAGACGGCACGCGCCGGCGATCTTCAGCAAGCGGACCATCTCCGGCGACATGTTGCCTTGCTGGGCCATTCTTGCAAGCGTGATATTGCGCCGTGAGAACTTCCGGATCGAGATCGATGCGCCGCGTAGCGCGATCGGCGGCAGCACGACGTTGACCCGGCTTCCGTCGGCCAGTCGCGCGTCGACCATCGGGCTGCTTTCGTCGACGCGTCGGCCAACCGCAGCTGCAATGCGCTGCGCGACGTTAGTCACATGCGCGTTGTCGCGGAACTTCAGCGACGTCAGTTCAAGCCGGCCATGCCGCTCGGCATAGACCTGATCCGGACCGTTGACGAGGATATCCGTCACCGCATCATCGGCGAGCAGCGGTTCGATGGGGCCGACGCCAAACATGTCGTTGAGGATTTCGCCGACGATCTGGGCCTGCTCGCCAGGCGTGATGTGCAGCTGTTCGCGTATCACCGCGTCGGCAGCGATTTCCTCGATGCCTGCGCGCACCTGGTCGCGCGTTTTCATCAGCGCGGCAGACATGTTCATCGATGCAAAAACTACCGCGCGGATTTTCCTGAAGTTTTCCGAGCGAATCACGGTCTCGTAGCCGTCAGGCGGCGTGCGCGGATGCGGATGCGCAGGCGCCGCGGGCTGCACGGTTTCTGCGTCGGCGAGCGGCAAAGGCTCCGGGATGGGTTTTTTGGCGCCGAACATCAGCCGCTTCTCCGCATTTTGAATAACCGCAGGTGCCAGGGAGCGGGCGCCGGAGACTCACGGCCGGTGAGGCTGTTTGCAACGCGTTCGATAGCGGCGGCAAACCCCAGAGGCTTCCTGCGATCGCCGAGCGGTTCGCCCAGGTTTTCGGCCCGCGCAAGGGGCTTTGGATCGTACGGCAATTCGTGCACGACGGCGCGTCCCAGCGCGCGCTTGAAGTCCAGAGGCTGGACGCGGTCCGCGACGGGTTCGAGCGGATTGTTCAGCAGCACCGAGATCACCGGTTCGCCCGAGCGATCTTCGGTGAAGCGGAGCAGGCGCATGCACTCGCGTGACGCATACACGGAAGGATCCGCCACGATGCAGATGACCTGTGATGCGTCGAGCGCCTCTTCGACGATGCGGCCGCTCCGGGCCGGCAGATCGAGCAGCACATAATGGAAGCGGCGCTTGAGCGTATTGATCAGGTCGGCGAGCGCACCCGGACGCACGGTGAACTCGGTTTCATAGGGAAGCTCTGACGACAGCGTGAAGAGCCGTTCACCGGCTGCCACCACCGCTTGATCGAGTGCCTGCGGATCGATGCTGCGCGTGTCCTGCAACAGATCAGTCAGCCCGTTGCCTCCGGGTAGCCCAAGCGTGGAACCGGCCGCCCCGCCGTGCAGGTTCAGGTCGACGTACACCACATGTCTGAGCGTTTCATCCGTCAGATGTCGCGCGAGCGAGACGGCGATCGTCGTCACACCTACGCCACCTCGTGCGCCAATGAAGCTGATCACCTTGCCGGTGCGTGCCTGGGCGGACGGATCACGAGCCGACAGTGCGCGCAGGAGCAGTTCGACCGTCACAGGCTTGACGAGATAGTCCTGGATCCCAATCTCGAGCAGGCTGCGATACAGACCGACATCGTTGCGATCGCCGATCACAACGACGGCGACCGACGGCGCACACACGTCGGCCAGTCGAGCGAGGTCCGACAATGGCATGTCGGAGCCGGACACGTCGACCAGCAACTGGCGCGGCGGCCGCGTGAGATTCTGCAGCAGACGGATCGCGTCGTCGATGTTGCCGATCTGCGCGTGCGCATTCGATATCGCCTGATCGACAATCAGGCTCTTCACGGCATCGACGCTGGTTGCATCAGAGACAACCGCAAGCAGGTCCGCCGCGTGTGCTGCGGCCGAACTCGCGGGACGAAACATGTCGAGCGCATTCATGAGGGGCGTGTCAGTGTGTCAATGGACTTGTCGTCGACGTGGCGTTCGGCTGCTTCACGCGGCCTTCGTCATAGCGGCGCACCGCGCCTGCGGCCGTCGTTGCGTCGGCGCCGGCGTACGGCAGCGGATCGACGAGATCCTCCGGCCGGGCGAGCATCACCGCGAGATTCGTATACGTCGCGCAGCCGAATGGCATGCTCGCGCGCGCGACGCCCGCATCGACCAGATGCGACGGCTGGACCAGCGTCGCGCAGTCCGGCGCGATCGCGTGGCGGCTGTCGAAGCCGATGACCGATGCATCGGGAAGTCCGAGTGGCGGAGTTGCGGACATGCAGCCGGGCAGCAAAAGCGGCAGCAGTCCAATACCGATCAGTCGAAGGAGCATGGCATGGTTCCCGATAGGTCAATAGACGAAGCCCGCGGCCCCGACGAGGCGCGGCACGTTCCCCGACAGCGGATCGAGCCCGAGCTTGCTCTGCAGCACATACTCGATGTCGCTGCTCGGCCGCACGATGGTGTCGATCGGTTGCCGCAGACGGCCGGGGTCAGCGGGCTGCACGATGTAAGGCGTCACGATGACCACCACTTCGGACTTGTCGTTGAGATAGTTCTTCGACGAGAACAGCTTGCCCAATACCGGAAGCTTGCCCAGGCCCGGCAACTCCGAGAGGACGTCGCTGGTCCTGCTCTGCAGCAGTCCGCCAATGGCGAAGCTTTGTCCACTCGACAATTCGACGGTGGTCTCGACGCGGCGCACGGTGAGCGCGGGCACCTTGATGCTGTCGATCGTCACGCTGTTGGTCGGATCGATCTCGCTGACTTCGGGGCGCACCTTGAGGCTGATCCGGTTATCCGACAGCACCGTGGGCGTGAAATCGAGCGACACGCCATAGGGCTTGAACTCGATCGTGATCGAATTGGTCTGGCCTTGCGGAACCGGGATCGGAAACTCGCCACCTGCGAGGAAACTGGCGGTTTCGCCAGACATCGCGGTGAGGTTCGGTTCCGCGAGCATCGTGATCAAGCCTTCCTGATCGAGCGCGTCGAGCACCCCGTCAATCGCCCATTTGCCGGCGTGGAACGCCCCGAGGACCGAGAATGCGCCGGTTGACGAAAGCGTCGTCGTGGCAGCGGACGCACGGCCGTTGAACAGGCCGCCGATGAAGTTTCCGCTTTGGCCGAGTGCGTTCCAGTTGATGCCCAATTGCTGCGTCACGTTGCGGTCCACTTCGGTGATGCGCACGCGCAGATTGACCTGGATTGGCCGCGTCAACGTCAGCCGGTTAACCAGCGTCTCCTTGTCGTGCAGATACGGTGTAAGGGACTGCATCACGGCGTCCGCGGCCGCCGCGTCGGGCACGCGCCCAGCGACCATCAGCGAACCGGGAGCACCCGTCAGGTTCAGCTGAAAGTGCGGGAAGCGGGCGTCGAGCATACGCTGTATCGAAGGCGTATCCGCACTGACCACGACGGTTTCCCGCAGGATCGTGCGATTGTGGGCGCCGAGCGCGAACAAGGTCGTCGTGCCCGCCTTCTTGCCGAGCACAAATACCGTTTGAGGCGTCGGTACGTGCACGTCCGCGACACCCGGATCGGCGACGAACACCGCGACGGCTGGCTCGGGCAGGTGCAGCATTTCGCCCCCGCCTGCCGCGACCGCCAGCGACGGATCGATGCTCGCAGCGAGCGCGCCATGCATCAGTGCGACCGTCAGTCCGAATCCGGCGATCAACCGCACCTGCACTGCCGAATAGACACGATGCAACATGAATCCTTCCTGTTAATTTCGGGTCTCACCGCCTGGGCAAGCCGAAGGGTCAGCGTTGTGTAGTGGGCTGTTCCGGCAACGGGTTCTGCCCGGCAACCGTCGTCGGCGGGTTCGGCGGCAGTGGTGGCACACCCGCGGCACCGGTACTGCCTTGAAGCCTTGCATCCCCGCCTGCGTCCGATACCTGGGAGCCGCGGTAGACGATCACCGGATGCGGGGCAGCCGGGACCGACCCCGCCGTGCCGTGCGCCGATACGCGTACCGTTGACAGGGCACGCGAGACGTCGCCGGCCCACACGGGTGGTGTTTGCGGCAGCGTCTCATTGCCGGTGACGGGCGGATTGCGATCGCTAGTCGCAAAACTGCGCAGCGCGAGTGACAGCGAACCCAGGTGCGTCGCGACGGCGATCACCTGCGCGGTATGCGGCGTCACCTCGAACGTGACCGTTCGCGCACGCGTATTCGCGTCTGCCGTATCTGCCTTGGGTCGCTGGAAGACCGAACCGACTGCGAGCACGCGAACGCGGTTGACCACCGTCTCGCTTTCCACAGAGCGAGCGGTGTTCTCCGGCGCACGGGCCGGCCCGTCGAGTTGCTGCGTGAGCAGCACGTCGACGTAGTCCCCTGGCTGGATCAGGCCGGCGTTGCCCGAAACGTCGTCGATGGCAACTGAAGTTGCACGCATGCCGGGCTTCAATGCAGCAGCGAGAAATCCCGGCGCATTGGGCGGAATGACATCCGCAGTGCCTAGCGGCGTGCCGGCTGTCACCGCGTGGCGCAGCACATCGCCTTTCAGGTCCGTTGCATCTGCGCTGTCAGCGTCGCTCTTTACAAGCGCACCCTGCTGGAGCTGCTTGTGAGGAACATCTTTCCAGGCGAGGTCGCTGTCGCGCAGCAACATCCCCTCTGGCAGATCAGCGGCTGCGACGCGCACCCGATCCATCGCCGGCGGCCGCGCCTGGCCCGGCTGCGATGCGGCGACGAACAACGCGCGGAAAATGATCGCGCCGACCGAGGCGAGTATCACGAGGATGACGATCTTTAAAATTCTGGGCATGGGCGTGGCGATCGGCTGTCAGATCGGCTACAGAGAGTTCAAGACGGGCAGCCATACGGCCGCGATGCCGCCGAACGCAAGAGGGACGCCGTAGGGCACGCTGCACGGCGAAGCGGGCTGCGTGGATGCTGGCGCGGAATGCGTCGCATGTCTGCGGACGAGACCTATGATCAGCGCTGTCAAGCCGAGAACCAGGCCGCCGGAAGATACGATGAAAAACACCGGCCATGCGTAGGCAGGACCTGCCCACAGGAAAACGGCGGCGGCCAGCTTGACATCGCCTCCGCCCATCCAGCCGCAGCGGAACAAAAGCGCGAACAGTGCAAAGCCGATGGCAGCAGCACCGAGGTGATCCGCGAGCGACGCGATGCTTACTCCAGCAACAGCAGCATCGATCCCGTAAAGACAGGCCACGAGCAATACGGCGCGTGTCGGCAAGCGGCGCGAGCGGATATCGCGCACCGCCAGTGATGCCAATACAAGACAAGCCGCTGATTTCGCCGCGTACAGCATGGGTGGCTTTTCCTTATTTTCCGCTGTGCCCGGGACGCCCGGCGCCCCTTGGGGAAGCCGGGCTGGCCCACTGATCCCGCAATGTCTGGAGATATCGATTAACCGTTCTGTGCGTTCGTAACCTTCGTGACCATGTTCGTGAACAGCGCAGGCAGACCGCCAGCGCCACCGAAAATAGCGCCGGCCGCCACGACCGCAATGACTACGATGCCGGCGAGCACCGCATACTCGAGCGCACTAACGCCGCGCTCGTCGCGCGACAGAGACTTGATAAATTGAAGCATGAGGACTCCGTAGGTGAGTTTGACTTTTGTAAGGATGCCGAAAGAACGAAGCTGCGTTAAAACGCGATGCGACGGGTTTCTGAGTCAATTGTTGAAGGCGCAGACGTGTCAGACCCGGGAGCGAAAAGATCGCATCAGTTTCAGACTCGTCACAAAGGTGAAACGTTTGCGTGCGAGACGGCATGCAGACAACATCCGGATCCTTCAACACTGCTGAGGATAACGATGGCCCCACACCGGCAAACCGAAGAAATGAGGCTAGAAACCCTCGCTATTCAAAGATTTTTTTGATCAGACAAATAGAGGACTGTCATTTCGGCTAGGCCTCGCCATCAAAGTGATCGCAGCATGCAAGGTTGAAAAAGAAACCATTCGTTTCGCGACAGAATGAATTTGCAGTTTCACGTGATTATCAGCGTGCATCCCGCACGATCGCGCCTCGCCATACCGCCGTCGCTCGATCTATAGCGGCCGCTCGTTGCTGGATACCCCTTGCGATGAGACTCGCCAGATCGCTCGCCTGCGTAGCTGTCAACAGGCCGGCAAGCGGGCAGCGATGCTCGACATGGAAGCGTTGAAGGTACGTGAAGGGAAAGCACTGAGCCCGCAGGCCGGACGCTTCCGCCGAGCTGGCCGCTGATGCGCGGCCGTCATACCACGGCGACCCGTCACATACGTCTGTGTCAGGCCTTTCGTGGGGCGCCTTCATGGCGATCCAATACCAGGTTGCGTACTCGGGCTCGGTAGTCGGGGCAGGCGTGGTCGTCGGCGGCCGTAGTCGGAGACAATTTCTATGCGAAGACTAACTACAACTACTGGGCCGACACGAACAACATCGTCGTCCTTCACCCTCAGGCGATTGCGCCCACGGTTCCTTTCAGTCCGGAAGATTGCTGCGACTGGTTCGGTTATACCGGCCCCGACTATGCGCTGAAATCGGGTTCGCAGCTTACTGCGGTCCATGCCATGATCGGCCGGCTGCGCGCGAACCCGTAATCCACAGGCGCGTGCGCGTAGAAAGGTACGGAACGATAAGTTCAATGCCAGACAGAAGAATCTAGACGCGGCGAGATGTGCCATGTTCGCGAGCCGGTTCGCGCCCCGGCGACAGGTTCTAAACGTCCGTATTGGACCGAACCTAAGTCCCCTGTGCGCCGATACAGATCATTCGAGTTTCTCGACAGCCGACGTTCGCGTCCGACTCAATTTCGACGCGCGCGAACGACCGCTTCGGCCGATGAACCGTCATCGACCGCCAAGCCCGGACATTGGCGAAGCCCAGATACGCCTGCGCACTGACTGTGAACGTAGAGACGACTAACCGCGCGCCCTCTGCGACCTCCGAAGTCGCAGCAACGCTCCAACGTCCGCCGACAACCTTATCCAATCAGCCAAACGCAAAGACTTAGCCCGCCTGGTTGAACGCTACGCCGCTACCTTGATTTATAATCATCAAGGCATCGGGAAACACCCGGCGGTCAGGTGTGGAAGCCTGTGATCGTAACCGCACCCCCGCTCAGGCGGGGCGTGCGTCTACCTCTGCACGTCTATATTTCTATGGGCGGGCTGTGGTGGGGGAGCCGCAAGGCTCGCCGGTTCGTTACGATCCCGGTCTTCCAAACCCGCCACGTGCCCGCTCACCTATAAGGACTTCCCCTTTTTAGCAAGCTCGGTTTTCATTCATCCATCGATTGGACTCCGAAGTTGTCAGGGACCCAGCCAGCATTGAGCGGCGAGACAGACTGCACACCTATAAACGGCCTTCTATGAGCAGGAAGTTGTCAAGGCCTTTCACGACCTGACTCACGAATCATCGACCAGGTCCTTCGGGCGGGTCCAGTTCGGAAGCGCCGTAG